>JAFUEM010000145.1 GCA_017463935.1 Kiritimatiellia bacterium | reverse complement strand
GCTGGAGCTGCGCGCGGCGTACTCGAACTGCGTCGCGCGGCTGACGGCGCCGGCGGAGGACCTGACGGTGCCGATCGAGCATTTTCCCGACGGATCGGTCAAGGTGACGATCAGCGCGAAGCGCGCGCAGTTCTTCCTCGACACGGGCCATGTGTGGGGCGAAGGCGTGATCGTCAGGGAATTTGACGCGGACGGCGAGGTCGCCTCGAGCATTTTCGCGGAGCACTGCATCGTCGACCGCGACCGGAAGAGCGGCTGGGCGGAGGGCGCGGCGAAGGCGACGCACGGCAAGACGACGGTGGAAGGCGTCGGAATCTACTTTTCTTTTCCCGAAGAATTCGTTACAATATCCTCAAACGTGGTCATCAGGTCCGAGGACATGAAACTGAAAGGAGTCAAGCTGTGATGTTGGCACTGTGCATGCTGTTGGCGCAAGCGATGGTGGCGGATGCCGAGGCGCCCGTGGCGGAAGCGGCTGTCGAGACTCCGGCCGCAGAGGTCGCGGCGGTTGCGGAGGCCGTGCCGGTCGAAGAGGCCGTGCCGGTCGAAGCGGACGCGCCGGCGCAGCCGCGCAGCGTGAAGATCACGAGCGACCGGACGGACTACGACCGCAAGCAGGGCGTCATCATGTTCGACCGGAACGTGTTCGTCGACGACGCCGAGTACCAGATGCACGCCGACCAGCTCTACGTCTTCCTCGACGGCACGAACGACCTCAAGCGCATCGTGGCGATCGGCCACGTGGCGATCACGAACGACCTGCGCGCGGGCACGTGCGCGAAGGCGACGTACACGAAGGCGACGCAGAAGATCGTGATGTACGGCGACGGCGACGGCACGGTGGCGCGGCTGGCGGATGCCGGCAAGCGCAAGAGCGAGGTCGAGGGCCGCAAGATCACGTTCTGGATCGATTCGGAGCAGGTCGAGGTCGAGGGATCGACGATCACGCTGGACACGGGCAGCCTCGGCGGCAAGGACGGGGCGCGGCAGCTTCTGGGGAAATGAGCGGAGAGACGGCAGAGTGGGTGAAAAGGACATAGTGACGGAGGCGATGCGCGCGATGGCGGCGGAGAAGGCCGCAGCCGCGGCGTCGCCCGATCTCGTCGCGACGGGGCTCGTCAAGATCTACGGCGAGCGCACGGTCGTCAACGGCATGGATGTCGCGTGCACGTGCGGCGAGGTGGTGGGGCTCCTGGGGCCGAACGGCGCGGGCAAGACGACGACGTTCTACATGGTCGTGGGGCTCGTGAAGCCGGACGGCGGCAAGGTCGTCTTCCGCGGCGAGGACATCACGCGCCTGCCGGTGTACAAGCGCGCGCGCAAGGGGCTCGGGTACCTCGCGCAGGAGGCGTCGATCTTCCGCAAGCTGACGGTGTGGGAGAACGTGATGGCGATCCTCGAGACGCTGCCGCTGAAGGCGAAGGCGCGCAAGGCGCGCGCGGAGGAGCTGCTCGCGCCGTTCGACCTGATGAAGGTCGCGAAGCAGCCGGCGTACACGCTCTCGGGCGGCGAGCGGCGCAAGCTGGAGATCGCGCGCGCGCTCGTGCGCAACCCGGCGATCCTGATGCTGGACGAGCCGTTCGCGGGCGTCGATCCGCTGTCGGTCAACGAGATCCAGGACATCGTCCGGCGGCTCGCCAAGCAGGGGCTCGGGATCATCATCACCGACCACAACGTCCGCGAGACGCTGTCGGTCGTCGACCGCGCGTACATGGTGTACGACGGGCGGCTCCTGAAGGAGGGCACGACGGCGGAGCTCGTCGCCGACGAGGAGGTGCGCACGCGCTACCTCGGCGCGGGATTCAGGATGTGAGACAAGGGATATTCATCAACCAAGGAGAACGAAAGGAGATACGAACATGGCCATTGAAGTTACGATGCGTCACAGCGACGTGAAGATCGAGTCACTCAAGGAATATGCGGAGACGCGCATGGCGAAGCTGCAGGAGCGCTTCCCGAAGGTGACGAGCATCAACATCGTCATCGACGTCGACGTGAAGAAGCACATGTACATGTGCGAAGTGATCGCGAACCGCCTCGGCGAGACGGCGGTCGGCGCGAAGGAGTTCTCGGAAAGCGCGAAGAGCGTGATCGACACCGCCGCCGCGCGCGCGGAGCGCCAGCTCCTGCGCATGCGCGTGAAGGCGCGCAAGGGCACGGTGCGCAAGCAGCGCGCCGCCTCGGTCAAGAACTGAGACGGGCGACAGCGACATGCGCAACCTGCCGACCAAAGCCGCCGAAAAGGGCACCGCCTGCACCGTGGCCGACTTCCTCGAAGCCGGTCGCGAGCGGCTGTCGCTGTCGGTGGTCGTCGGCGGGCGGGGCCTGTCGCGGCGGATCCACGAGCCGATCGTCAACCGGCCGGGGCTGGCGCTCGCCGGCTTCTGCATGCACTTCCCGTGGCAGCGCATCCAGGTCATCGGCAACGCCGAATCGGCCTACGTGCGCTCGGTGCCGACCGCGACGCGGCTGGCGCGCTTCAACGAGATGGTGCGCCGCCGCGCGTGCGTCTTCATCTACACGGCGGGCCACCGGCCGAGCCGCGAGGTGGTGGCCGTGGCGGAGAAGCGGGGCGTCGTCCTGATGACGAGCCCGCTGGCGACGCGCGACTTTGCGTACCGCGCGACGGTCATCCTCGGCACGCTGAACGCGCCGCGCACCGCGCTCTACGGGACGATGGTCGAGGTCAGCGGCCTCGGCGTGTTCCTCGAGGGCGCGGCCGGCCTCGGCAAGAGCGAGACGGCGCTCGGGCTCATCAAGCGCGGCGCGGCGCTCGTCGCGGACGACCTCACCTGCATCCGCAAGGACGTGGCGTCGAACAGCCTCTTCGCGAGCGCGCACGACTCCACGGAGGGCTACATGGAGATCCGCGGCATCGGCATCATCAAGGTGCCGCGCATCTTCGGCATCGACGCGGTGCGCGGGGAGAAGCGGCTGGAGCTGGTCGTGACGTTCAAGCGGCTGAAGGACATCACGAGCGAGGTGGATCGTATCGGCGGGCAGACCCGCCTCGTGCGGACGATCCTCGGCGTGGACATTCCGAACATCGTGCTGCCGGTGTCGGAGGGGCGGGATCTCGTGAACATGGTCGAGACCGCCGCACAGCAGCGCAAGTTGATTTTGACGGGCTACAATCCCGTCTCCGAGCTTTCGGCGCGCCTTCGCCAGGCGCACCAGGCGAAGTCCAAAAACAGGAAGGGTAAGCGAAATGGCTGAAAAGATCACCAAGGAGTTCACGCTCCTCAACAAGTACGGCATGCACGTGCGTCCCGCCGGGCTGTTCGCGAAGGTCGCGAGCCGCTACGACGCCGAGGTCGAGGTCGAGAAGGACGGCAATGTCGTCTCGGGCAAGTCGATCATGGCGCTGATGACGCTCGAAGCGACCTGCGGCGCGGTGCTGAAGGTCACCGCCTCGGGCCCCCAGGCCGCCGAGGTCCTGGACGAGCTGGAGGCGCTGATCGGACGCAAGTTCGACATCCCCGACGAACAGTGACGTGCGATGGGCGGCGTCGCTCCCATGAAGACGGTCTCGGGCCTGGCCATCGCCCGCGGCTACGTTTCCGGCCCCGTGTTCATCTACCGCGGGGACGGTGAGATTCCCGTGCCCGAATACGTCGTCGAGGCGGGGCGGGAGGAGGAGGAGCTTGCACGCCTCAAGAGCACCATCGCGCGCATCCGCGGCGATCTCGAGAAGCTCATCGCCGCGCTGCACGAACGGACGGGCCGCACCGACATCCGCGTCTTCGAATGCCACCTGATGATCCTCGAGGACGAGGTGCTGATGGCGGAGATCGAGGGCTACGTCCGCGACGGCCACCTCAACGCCGAGGCGGCCGTGCGCAAGGCGATGGGCAATGCGCGCGCGCTCTTCGGCAAGATGCACGACCTCTATTTCCGCGAGCGCGTGCGCGACATCGACGACGTCGAGCGGCGGCTCTTGAAGAAGCTGACCGGCATCGACCGCCGTCCGCACCTGGACCTGAAATCGCCCGCGATTGTCGTGGCCGACGACCTGACGCCGTCCGAGACGGTGCAGCTGCCGCGCGAGTTCGTCCTGGGCTTCGCGACGAACAAGGGCTCGACGACGAGCCACGTGGCGCTTCTGGCGCGGGCGCTCGCGATCCCCGCCGTGGCGGGGCTCGGCGACATCACGTCGCAGGTGGCGCCGGGCGAGCGCATCCTCCTGGACGGCACCAACGGCGTGATCACGCTCAATCCCGACGCCGCGACGGTGGCGCACTTCGAGGCGCTGGTGCGGCGCCAGAAGGCGCTGGACGACGCCTCGCAGCTCGGCGCGCCCGCCGGCACGCTGAAGGACGGCGGCGAAATCCTCATTTACGCGAACACCCATCCCGGCATCCCCGAGGCGGGGCTGAAGGAGCTCGGCGCGCGCGGCGTCGGGCTCTACCGCAGCGAATACCTGTGGCTGGACCGCGAGTTCGAGCCGTCCGAGGAGGATCAGTTCCAGGCGTACAAGGCCGCCGCGGAACTTTCCGGCAAGCTTGGCGACGGCGCGACGGTGACGATCCGCGCGCTCGACATCGGCGGCGACAAGACGATGCGCGGCATTTCGACGACGGAGGCGAATCCCTTCCTCGGCAACCGCTCGATCCGCTATCTCCTGTCGCAGCCGGCGACGTTCCGCACGCAGCTGCGGGCCATCCTGCGCGCGTCGGCGTTCGGCAAGGTGCGCATCATGTACCCGATGGTCAGCTGCGTCGAGGAGCTGCGCGAATCGGCGCGGATCCTGAGCGAGGTCAAGCGCGAGCTGGACGCGGCCGGCGTCGCCTACGACAGGGACGTCGATGTCGGCGCGATGATCGAAGTGCCGAGCGCGGCGATCATCGCCGACGAGATGGCCGAGCTCGTGGATTTCTTCTCGATCGGCACGAACGACCTCGTGCAGTACACGATGGCGGCGGACCGCGGCAACGATGCGGTCGCGCACCTCTACCAGCCGCTCCATCCGGCGATCATCCGCCTCGTGCGCCACACGGTGGCGGCGGCGAAGGCGAAGGGCATCCACGTGTCGGTCTGCGGCGAGTCCGCGTCCGATCCCGTCGTCGGACTCTACTGGGCGGCGCTCGGCGTGGATACGCTGTCGATGTCGGCGACGTTCATCCCGTCGATGGCGCGGCTCCTCGCGCGCCTGACGCGCGCGGATCTCGATGCGTACGCGCAGGTGCCGGACGCGCTGCCGCGCGGCGCGACCGCGCAGGAAATCTTCGATGCGTGCCGCCGCTGGCTCGTTGCGAAGGTTCCCGATCTCGAGGAAACGTTCGGATGATTTCCGTTCCGGGCATCCAGCTCGCGCGCATCACGGCGGCGATCGGGCGCGGCGAGCCGCTCTTCGAGCTGTC
>JAFUEM010000144.1 GCA_017463935.1 Kiritimatiellia bacterium | reverse complement strand
GCCGAAGAGATGCGGCTGACCGACCGGCGGTTGCGCGAGGAGGCGAAGCGCGCGGCCGCCGCGCACGACGAGGAGCAGAAAGAGCGGCGCCGCTATCTCGAGTCCGCCGTCACCAACGTCCGCCTGTCGATCGACGACCATCTGGTGACCGAGTGCGCCTGCGAGGCGATGTTCGACGTTTCCGTGAGCGAGCCGCGCTGGGAGAAGCTGATCGCGACGGCGGCCGCCGATCCGCTCGACTTCCTGGAGATGTTCCGGGACGTGACGGACACCAACGACTTTTCGCATGTCGACTACCCGGACGCGCCGACGGTCAACCGACTCCTCGGCCGGCTGGCGTCCGAGCGCTTCACGCTCGTCGTGCAGCTCAAGCCGTCCGCGATCGGCGGCAACCGCCTGACGCTTTTGGGGGCGAGCGCGACGGACGGTCTGGCGTCGCCGGCGGGCGCGCGTGCGCTGAAGAACAAGGTCGGACAGGTGACGGGCTGGACCGTGCCGTTCGTCTACGGAGAGGAATTCCCGGTCTTCCTCCTGCGTTCGGCGACGGCCGGCCGGCTCAAGCGCGACTGGCGGAACGTGGTGTGGCAGATCAATCAGGACGCGGAGAAGCTGACGCCCGAGACGCGGGAGAATTTCATTTCCGTGCGTTTGGCGCACGAGCTGCCGGGCTTCATCCACTCCGTGCGGATCGAGCTCGCCATGCCGGCGCCGGAACCGCTGCCGGCACCGGCGATGAAGGACGCGACGGCCGCGCCGCAGAAGCGCGAGTCGAAACTGAATGATCCAAAGTTCCGGCTGAAGGGCGCGAGCGGCGACATCCGCAGATTCCGCGGCCCCGGCCGCTGACGGGCGGCGGCGAACGCAATCGCGGCTCCCGTTGGCCGCGCTTTTTTGATATACTATCCAGTCAATGAAGGTTTATGCAGCGTTGGCGATCTTCGCGTTCGCCGTCTTGGCCGCTTTCGCCGTCTGGTTCGGAGGTCTGAACCAGGACGAAGGCTGGTATCTCTATGCCGCGCAGCTCGTCGGCGAGGGGAAGATGCTGTACCGTGACTTCGCCTTTACGCAAGGCCCGCACCTGCCGAAGTTCTACAAGTCCTTCGCGTGGGTCTGGGCGGACGGGCGCGGGCTCTTGGGGGCGCGGATTTTCACGGCGACGATCGGGCTCGTCGGGATGATGCTGGCGGCGGGGCTGGCGCGGATGTTGGCGGGGCACCGTTCGGTCCTCTCCACGAGCCGTTCTGCCCTCTCCACGGAACAGACGGCCAAGATCGCCGGCGTGATCGCGTTTCTGCTGTTGGGGTGCAACCTGTACCACATCTATTACACGGCGATTCCGAAAACGTATGCGCTCGCGCAGCTGTGGGTGATGATGGGGTTCTGCCTGCTGGCCAATGGGTTGGCCGAACGCAGTTCGGCCATCAATGCTAGTCCTGATGGCCGAACTGCCAGTCCTGATGGCCGAACTGCGTTCGGCCACTCCTTCTTAGTCGGCGCGGGAATGGCGCTCGGGTATGCGGCGGGGACGCGCATCAGTCTCGGGATCTTGCTCGCGGTCTGCGGGGTGGGGCTGCTGCTCAACTTCAAGCGCTTCGGCTGGAGCTTCCTCTGGTTCGGTCTCGGCGGTGCGTTGACGTTGGCGCTCGTCTACGGCCCGTTCCTGCTCGATGCCGGCGCGCGCGAGGGCCTTGTCGCCGCGCAGCGGTACCACGCGGCGCGCGGCGGTTTTGACGCGGTCTTCACGGTCGGCAGCCTGAGCCGGCTCGTGCGGTGGTACCTGCCGGTTTTCGTTTTGCTGGGGTTGGGGTTGGCCGAACACAGTTCGGCCATCTTCACGAGAAGTTCAGTCCTCTTCACGAGCCGTTCGGGCCTTCCCATGCGTGAAGATGGTCAGGCTGTGCCTGACCAATCCGCGACCCGCAATTTCCTCCTGTGGCTGATGGGCCTTGGCTTTCTGGCGGTGTTCGCGGTGCAGATGATGGCGCCGCATCCGTATGAGGACTACCAGGTGCCGGTGATGGGGCTCTTGGCGGTCGTTGCGGCGGTGCTCGTCTCGGAACTGCGCGGCGCGCCGCTCCTGGCGCTCGGTCTCGCGTGGGGGTGCAGCTTCGGCTCGCCGCTTCTGGAACAGTGGATGACGAACGGCCAGGACCGCTTCTGGACGCTCAAGAAGGAAAAGAGCGAACTTGCGCAGCTGCGGGACGCGGCGCGGCTCGTCGAGGCGCTCGATCCGGGCGGGAAGACGCTCTTCACGCAGGATACCTACCTCGCCGTCGAGACGGGCCGCCGCGTGCCCGACGGGCTGGAGATGGGGCCGTTCAGCATCCTGACGGATGACGCGTGGCGCGCGCTCATTGACCGCGCGGAATGTCCCGTCGCGGCGTTGAGCGGCTACACGTTCGCCATCAACCCTCCCGTCTGCGACGAGCGGCCGTTCGACCGGCAGATGGACCTGTGGAGCCGCGTCAAGACGCGCTACGACCGCGTGACGGTGCTGAACGACTTCGGCCAGCACGCGACGCCGCTCCTGATCCTCAAGCGAAAGGCGGCGGCGGAATGATGACGGCGCTCGAAATCCGCAACCGCATCCTCGCGGCCGTCTCCCGCAACGGCGGGCACCTCGCCTCGTCGCTCGGCGCGGTGGAGCTCGCGATGGCGCTCGCACAGACGTTCGATCCCGAGAAGGACCGCATCGTCTGGGACGTCGGCCACCAGGCGTATGCGTGGAAGATCCTGACGGGCCGCGCCGACCGCTTCGACACGCTGCGGCGGCTGGACGGACTCTCCGGCTTCCCCAACCCCGCGGAGTCGCGCGCGGACGCGGCGGTGGCGGGCCACGCGGGCGTGGCGATCTCG
>JAFUEM010000059.1 GCA_017463935.1 Kiritimatiellia bacterium | reverse complement strand
GTCCGTCGCCCACTGATCGAAGAGCATCTGGTAGTAGTCCATCGCGTCCGAATCGCCCGCGTCGAGGATCGGCAGCTGGCGCACCCACGTCGGCAGGCCATCGACGCTCGCGCCGGTCGCATCCATCACCTTCAGCGTCATGCGCAGCGTGAAGACGGTGCTCAGCCGCCCGCCGATGTTGCGCTTGAGCGCCGTCGCGTTCACCACCGTCGCGGCGGCGATGTAGTCGCAGCCGAGCATTTCGGCGATGCGCGGCACCGACCCGCCCGTGAAGACGCCGGCGATGAGCCCCGCGCGCTCCTCGGCCACGGTGACCTTGCCGCGGCTGAACGCATCGGCGACCTGGGCCGAATCGACGACCGCGAAGCCGTCCACCTCGGCGAGCGCCGCACCGAGGCGGTCGCGCACGCCGTCCATCTCGTCGTCCATCCCGGCGACGCGCGTGCGGTTCTGCACGAACACGGCGATCTTCCGGGGCGCCGCGTCCTGCACCTCGTACGTGACCTGTTCGACAATCGTCGTCGTGACGTTCTTGACGACCGTCGTCGCCGTCGTCGACCAGGAGGCGGCCTCCTGGGCCGGGGCCGCGGCGCCCAGCAGCGCCGCGCATGCGACTGACAGAATCTTCTTCATGCAGCTGCTCCTTTCTCCGGGTGGATCAGAAATAGGCGTTGACGATCGGCAGGCACGCGATGTCGCTGTCCTGGATCACGTTGAGGAGCCCGAGCTGCACGCCGGACATCCGGCGCGTGACGTTGACGAGCCCGAACTGCACGCCGCAGCAGAAGTCCGTGACGTTGAAGAGCCCGATCTGGAGGCCCGTCATGTGCGAGACGTCGTTGTAGAGGATGCCGGCCTGCAGGCCGCACACATCCCAGCTGTCCCCCCACGGCAGCGCCACCGGCGTCGCCAGGCAGCACGAGAGCGGCGTCACCAGCCGGTCCGCCTGCGGATAGTTCGGCCCGTCCGCCTGCACCAGCCGCGCCTCCGCGCCCGACGCGACGATCGACGCGACGGCCAGCGCCGCGCAAATCACCAAACTCCTGATCTTCATTTTTTCGCTCCTTTCGTAGAGGTGTGAGGGACTGAAATCAATGGATGTTCCCGCGCGACGGATGCGACTTCGCCTTCGGCTTCTCGAGCTTCAGGAACGTCGCGAACCTCATCGCCTCGGCGGGGATCTCCTCGCCCGTCGTGTCCGGCATGTCCTTCAGGTCCAGGCCGTGCGCGGCGTGGGTGTGGTGGAACTTCGACTGCGGCTGCACGAGCGCCCGCAGCGCCGCCTTGAACGCATCCAGCCCGTCGCGCGTCGCACACGAGATCGCAATCGGCTTCACGCCCGTCTCGTCGATGAAGCGCGCCAGGTTGCCGGGCGCGGCGTCCGCGTCCATCTTGTTCGCGACGACGAGGCTCGGCCGCTCGGCGAGCTCCATCGAATATTCCTCGATTTCCTTCTTGAGAACGGCGTAGTCCGTCCACGGCGCGCGGTCGTCCGTCCCCGCCATGTCGATGACGTAAATGAGGACCTTCGAGCGCTCGAGGTGCTTGAGGAACGCGAGCCCGAGCCCGACGCCCTTCGCCGCGCCCTCGATGATGCCGGGCACGTCCGCGAGCGCGATCTTCGCCCAGTCGTCGTAGACGATCGTGCCGACGATGGGGTTGAGCGTCGTGAACGGATAGTTCGCGATCTTCGGCGTCGCGGACGAGAGCGCCGTCAGAAGCGAGCTCTTGCCCGCGTTCGGGAAGCCGAGGAGCCCCGCGTCGGCGATCGTCTTCAGCTCCAGCCTGAGCCGCCGCTCCTCCGCCGGGCCGCCGGGCGTGTGCTCCGTCGGCGCCTGGTTGACGGACGACTTGAAGTGGACGTTGCCGAAGCCGCCCGCGCCGCCCTTCGCGACGACGACGCGCTGGCCCGGCTCGGTGATGTCGGCGACGAAGAGCCCCGTCTCCGCGTCGTAGACCTCGGTGCCGAGCGGCACGGGCACGACGAGATCCCTGCCGCGCTTGCCGTACATCTTCTGGCCCTGGCCCGGCCCGCCGTCCTGCGCGAAGCACTTGGGGTCGTAATAAAGGGAAAGGAGTGAATTGACGTGCTCGCTCGCCGCGAAGATGACGTCGCCGCCGCGCGCGCCGTCACCGCCGTCGGGGCCGCCGAACTCGACGAGCGCCTCGCGCCGGAACGACATCGCGCCGTCGCCGCCCTTGCCGCTGCGCACCAGCACCTCCACCTGGTCTATGAACGTCTTCGCCTTCATGCGGCCAATAGTATATCATAATTGGGCGCGGGACGGGAGCCGGGAGCGCGCGCCTAGCGGCGCTCCGGCGGCTGATGCGGCGCATACGGGATGACCGTGCCGTCGGCGGAGGACTCCTTCAGCCGCGCGCTGCCGGAGAACGCGCGGCGCTCGCCGATCATGAGCAGCGCCTTGGCGTAGCCCGCGCGGTGCAGGTAGTTGTGCTGGAACACCCACAGCGCCTGCTGATCGTCGAAGTCGGGATCGACGAGCACGTGCAGCGTCTGGTCCTTCGGCACGCCGTTCTTCTCCAGGAGCTTCACCGCCTCGGCGGGCGTGACCGGCCGATCCTGGAAACGCAGGCCGGACGTCGTCACGCGGATGAGCGGATGCGCCGCCTTCGACTCGAGATGCTCGATCGGCACCGACGCGCAGCCCGTGACCGCCAGGAGCGCCATGTAGAGCGCCGTGCCCGCGAGGATGGACGACAGCGGATTCCCCTTCCAGATCTGGAGCCCCACCGTGAGCGCGCCGGCGAGGTACGGCCACGCCGTGCGCCAGGCGAGACCCGAATAGGAATAGACGATCAGCCCCGCGATGATGACGGGCGAGACGAGGTCGCCGAAGCGCTCGACGGCGCGCGGCAGCGGGCGCTTGCGGCCCGCGAAGAGGACGAACGGCAGCGCGCGCAGGGCGAACGTGACGGCCCACGCGGTCACGACGACGCTGATCAGGTAGAGGGTGTTGTCAGAGGGCATGGCGGTGCAGCCGTCCTTTCATCTGGTCGGTGAAGATCACGAGGAAGAGCGCGACCATCGCGAACTCGATGCCGCGCGAGGGAATCGGCAGCGCCGCGCCCGCGAGCGCGCCCACCGTCGAGCCGATCACCCAGTAGCCCGCGCAGAGCGCGTGGTTCCAGAGGCAGTAGAGGCGGTTCTTGCGCGGGTCCGGCAGCCGGCAGGCGACGTCGAGCGCGTAGATCTCGTCCGCGAGCGAATGGACGAGGAACCACTTCTGCAGGAGCGGAATGCCGCGCCAGCGCCCCAGCATCGAAAAACCGTAGAACGCATAGCGGAAGTTGATCGCGAACGTCAGCACCGCGATCGAATAGAACGGGTCGCTCGCCGCGATCGCCGGGACGATCGCGAAGCTCAGGGTGCCCGAGATCGCGCTGAACGCGATGATCGCCGACCAGAGCGGCGCGCACGGGATGAGCGCCTTGACCGACAGGAGCACGCCCGCCGCGAAGCCCATCGTGAGGTAGCCCATCAGGACGGGCAGGGAGTTCACGAACGCCCGCCGGGCGATCGCCCGCCGCTCAAGCGGCGCGAGACTCGAGAATCCTTGCGACACGCTCGGCATCCGCGGGCGTATCGACGCCCACACCCTTGTCCATCGTCCGCACGACGGCGATCTTTGCGCCCATGTAGAGCGCGCGCAGCTGCTCCAGGTTCTCCGTCGCCTCCAGCGCGCAGCGCGGCTCGGCGACGTAGCGCTTCAGGAACGCGCCGCGGTAGGCGTAGATGCCGAGATGGCGCACGTAGAGGCCCGAGGCGAGATCCGGCTCGTGGTCGCGGTCGCACGGAATCGGCGCGCGAGAGAAGTAGAGCGCGCCGTCCTCCTTGTCGAGGACGACCTTGACGACGGTCTTCGCCGCGAGGTCGGCCGCCGATTCGAGGGGCGTGACCGCCGTCGCCATGTCCCACTTCGCGCTGAGCCGCAGCTTGAGCGCGAGCGCGTCGATGAGCGCGGGATCGATCAGCGGCTCGTCGCCCTGGATGTTCACGAGGATGTCGTCGTCCGCGAAGTCGCCCGCCGCGCACGCGATGCGGTCGGTGCCGCTCGGCAGCTCCGACGGCGTCATCACCGCCCGCCCGCCGTACGCCGCGACCGCGTCGGCGATGCGGCTGTCGTCGGTCGCGACCAGCACCTCGTCGAGCGTCTTGGCCTTCTTGACCGCCTCGACGACCCACGCGACGAGCGGCTTGCCCGCCAGCAGCGCGAGCGGCTTACCGGGAAACCGGCTCGACCCGAACCGGCTGGGGATGATTCCGTATGTCTTCATTTTCGATGAGCTCCACTTTTCGGAAAAACATGCGCCGCAGGACGTGCAGACGGCGCTCCTGACGTTCGAGCGACCACATGACGAAGCGCCACTTGCGGTCGAACCGGTAGCCGGGCGGCAGACCGGGCTTGAAGTCCTCGAACTTGTCGCGCAGCACCGAGATCTGCCACTCCATCGCGTGCGTGCGGTACTCGAAGCCGTCCATGAACCGCTCGGCGAGCTCGGCCATCGTGACGTTGTGCTGGCGCTGGTACGTCTTGAGCGCGTGCGCGTAGCAGGTGAGGTAGAAGTTGTTGATCGCCGCCAGGTTCTCGTCGGTGTAGGAGAGGTCGGGCCAGCCGAAGCTGCCGCGCACCGAGCACGTCGAGACGCTCTTGGGCACGACGCGCTCGTTGACGATGTCGTACTCGAACTCGTAGATCTCCTTGCCCTCGCCGTAGTGCGGCGACTCGGTCGCGGGGTCGAACTTCTTCATCGCCATGTTCTGCGCCGCCGCGTCGCCCATCATCTGCGCGAGCGCCAGCACGAACTCCTTCTCCTCGATGGAGGAGTCGTCGATGTTGCAGAAGTACGTCGCGGGGATCGCGTTCATCGGCTCGCCCTCGAGCCGTGTGCGGATGAAGTAGTCGAGCGTCCCGCGCCCCGTGTGCGCGCGCCGCCGCAGGATGCGGTAGTCGCTCAGGGCGATGCCGAGCGCCTTCAGCGCCTCGACGCGCGCGAGCATGTAGCTCGAATAGCCCTTCTTCGCGCTCGTGAAGCGCTTCTCGATGAAGCTGCGCTCGATCGGGCTGCGGTTGGTCTTGTAGACGATCTCGCGCGTGCGGCCCTTGCCGATGGGCACGTTCTCGACGTCGTTGCGCAGCTCGTAGACGTTGGCGTACTCGATGACCTCGTCCTTCGAGACGATCGCGCGGATGTTCGACAGGAGCACCTCGTTGCGGTCGTCGACGCCGGGATGGAAGATCGGCCGCCCGTCCACGAACGTCGCGCCCGGCAGCGCGGTGCGGCGGTCGTCGAACGCGGGCGTCGCGCCCTCGCCGACGATGGAGTAGATCTCGCCCGTGATGTGCATGTAGAGCGATTCCGTGAATGCCTTGGCATTCTCGTCCGCGAGGTCCGGCTGCGTGAGGAGCGACTCGTAGAGCGAGGCGATGTCCTTTATCCGCGGCGCGACCTGCGCCGGCGTGACGCGCCCGAGGGCGATTGCCTCGCTCAGCCGCTCCAGCTCGGGCACGATGCGGTCGAGCCCCACGCCGCGCCGCAGGCCGAAGAGCTCGATCTCGTGGTGGCCGCGGTGCTTCGGCATGCGCGTGAACGAATAGCGGTTCCCTTCGAAGACGCTCACGAGCTCCTTCAGCGCCTTGACGAACGCCTCCCAGTCCGTCTCCGCGAGCGCGGCGAACCGGCAGAAGTCGGGGTAGGTGAGGAAGTGCACGCCCTTCGCCGAATGGTAGTACGTCGTCTTCGCGGCGATGCGCTTCTTCTCGGCGGCGAGCGCCACCTTCATCTCCGCCTCCGTCCACGCGAGCGGCTTGACGCGCCACTCCTGGCCCTGCCGCCGGTAGTGCTCGATCGTGCCGTCGTTGCGGTCGCCCATCACGATGTCGGCGAGCGTGAAGCCGACCGTCTCGAGGAGCCAGCGATCCATCTTGAACAGCTCCTTGCACGGCACGTCGCGCTGGGAGATCTCGATCGTGTCCTTGATGACGTTCGCGCAGAGGATGCACTTCGTCAGCACGTCGCCCGTCTTCAGCATCGGCACGCGCGAGAACTTCCAGAACCGCCCGTCGAGGAGCGGGAACGCCGCGACGGAATGGTTGCCCGTCGTCATCGTCATCACGCGGCCCGGCGTCTTGCGCTTCAGGTGGCACTTCTCGACCATCAGCACGCTCGGCCGCTCGTCCAGGTGATCGCGGATGCCGATCTCGAAGATGAACGTGTCCTCGCCGATGTCCCACGCCGCAAACTCGCGCGCGCGCCCCATCGCGACCGTCTTCACGGTCGTCGGCCGCCTCTTGCCCTGCTTGCGGACACGGCTGAGGAAGGATCTTATCGCCCGCATTGACAGTCCTTTCCGTGATGATGATGTTCGTGCCCGCACGCGCAGCCGTGCGCCGGTCCGCCGTCCGCGCCCCTTTTCTGCTCGCGCGCGATCAGCTCCTCGGCGAGCGCGCCCGTCGCGTCCAGACCCGCCTCG
>JAFUEM010000143.1 GCA_017463935.1 Kiritimatiellia bacterium | reverse complement strand
TGCGGAAGCGTTTGCGCGCGACTGGGAGCGCGATCTGCGCTGGATGATCGAAACGTCGCGCCACCATCCCTCGATCATCGCGTGGTCGATCGGCAACGAGATTCTGGAGCGCACCACGCCCGAGGCGGCGGAGCAGGCCGCGCGGATGGTGGCGCTCTGCCACGCGCTCGATCCGTCGCGCCCCGTGCTGGAGGCCCTCTGCTCGTGGGCGGGCGAAGGCGAGTGGATCCGGCAGGACGCGGCGGCGGCCGCGCTGGACATCGTCGGCTACAACTACATGGAGCACATGACCGAGCGCGACCACGCGCGCGCGCCGGGGCGGGTCATCGTCTACACCGAGACGTATCCCGCCGACGCGGCGAAGACGTGGGCGCGCATCGTCCGCCATCCGTACGTCATCGGCGAATTCGTCTGGACGGGCATCGACTACCTCGGCGAATCCGCCATCGGCCGCGCCTACTACAAGGGCGCGGAGCCGGACGGCGAGCACTGGCAGATCCGCGAGCGGGCGTTCCCGTGGCACGGCGCCGCGTGCGGCGACATCGACCTGACCGGCTGGCGCCGGCCGATTTCGCACTGGCGCGAGACGCTCTGGAACGCTGATGCGCCGACGTACATGGCCGTGCGCGAGCCGGACGGCTGGCGCGGCACGATCAAGACGACGATGTGGAGCGTGTGGCCGACGCACGCGCACTGGACGTTTCCGGGCTGGGAGGGGAAGCCGGTCACGGTCGAGGTCTACACGCGCCGGCCGCGCGTCGAGCTGTGGCTGAACGGCCGGTCGGTCGGCGCGCGCGACGTGTCGGCGGCGACGGACTGGAAGGCGACGTTCGAGGTGCCGTACGAGCCGGGGGAACTGAAGGCGGTCGGTCTTCTTGACGCAGAGGCGCAGGGGCGCGGAGAGGCGCAGGGGGAGGTGTGCGTGCTGCGCACGGCGGGGACGCCGCAGGAGGTGCGCTTCACGACGGAGCGCTTCGGCGAGCTCGAGTACATCACGGCCGAAGTCGTCGACGCGCACGGCGTCGTCTGCCCGGATGCGGCGTGGGAGATCGATTTCGGCGAGGGGATCCTCGCGACCTGCTCCGCCGACCTGCGCGACCGCGTGCCCGCGCCCGCGCGCGTCCGCCGCGCCTTCCAGGGGCGCGCGCTCGGCATCCGCCGCGCGACGAAACGCGCGGACGAGTGAACCGGGCCGGGCGGCGCGGCGTTCAATCGGGTAAACAAAGGAACAGAAGATGAAAAAAGCGTTTACCCTGATTGAACTGTTGATGGTCATCGCGCTCATCGCCATCGTCTCGACGCTGGCCGTGACAAAGGTGGGCGGCATCCGCGAGGCGGCGGCGCGCAAGGTGTCGCTCGCCAACCAGAAGGCGGTGGAGCGCGCGGTGGATGCGTTCCTCACGAACGGCGGCCGGCTCAACCGGCTCGATTCGCTCCTCTACGCGGGCGGCGCCGGCGCGCCGATCTTCAGCGGTGCGGCGGGCGACTTCGACTTTGCGACGACCTCGACCGTCGACAGCGCGAACGGGCTCTACTTCGGGCCGACGCTCGACTGCGACGCGGCGGTGCGCGCGCAGTCCAACGAGGGCCTCACCGACGAGCTGCGCGGCGTCCTGTGCCTCTACGGCCTCAGCGCGGCGCAGGCGGCGGCGCTCCACACGCGGCTCGGCCTCCAGTACGTCATGGCGGCGACCGCCTACGCGGACGCGAGCGCGTACGCCTTCCCAGGCGCGCACTATTCCCGCGACCGCGCCTACGGCGACGGCACGGTGCCGAACGCCTCCGACGGTCTCGACGCGAACGATTCGTTCTGCGTCGCGACGCTCGTGACGAACCAGATGACGGTGGCGGCGGTCAACCCGCTGTCCGACATGGGCCGCACCATCTACCAGGCGTGCGGGCTGGAACTGATGAACACGAAGAACTGGGGCGAAAGCTACACCGAAAGCGAGGTCCGCGCCGAAATCGCCGCGCTCGGCGGGCCGATCGTGGCGTTCGGGCTGGGCGAGTCGGCGTCGATCGTCGGCAAGGCGGACGGGGGGCTCGAGTCGGCGCCGTACGCGACGTTCGTTCCGAAGCAGCGGTATTCGCGCTACATTCTCCTCTTCCAGCTCAAGGCGGCGGGCTCGGGCTCGGCGACGGTGCAGCTGCCGACGTTCGTCGGCGTGCTCGACTGCTGCGGCGCGACCATCCGGGGCGCGCAGCACGTCACCAAGCGGATGTAAAACGCATCGAAAGGATCCACGGTCATGAAAACAGCGGACACGCGCGGTTTCACGCTCATTGAACTCATCATCGTCATCGCGATCCTGGCCATCATCTCGGTCATCGCCATCGGCAAGTTCGCCGATCTGCGCAAGGAGGCGGCGCGCAAGGCGAACGTCGCCAACATCAGGAACATCGCGCGCACGATCGACACCGAGATCGCCCGCAGGGACGGCGAAAACATCAAGGGCCTGTTCGCCTACGCCGAATCGCTGGTCGATGCGGCGGAGGGCGGCGGCGACGCGACCGGCGCGGCGGGCTCGTACCTCGTGCGCGCCTCGTGGTACGACGGCAACGGCGGCTTCGTGCCCGGCATCTACTGCGGCATCAAGCGCACGGGCCTTGTCACCAACGCGGGCGGCGTCGGCACGGGCGAGGTCGCGGCGATCGCCGACGCGCACGAGAACAACGTCGGGCTGGAGTCGCTGGCGACGCAGACGCGTTCGCGCGGTTCGGTGACGCCGGCCAAGCTGTGCCTCTACTACCTGACCGACAGCGACGTGACCGCGCTCAAGGAGGCGGGCGTCAGCATCGTCTCGCGCCACAACTATTCCAACCAGCAGTCGTCGACGCTGAACTGGACGGGCAGCAGGTACTGCACCGAGATGGGGCTGCATGCGACGGGCGGCGGCCCCGGGATGCGGCCCGACCTGAGCGCCTGCTATCCCGTCGTGCTGACGAACGGCTCGGCGGTGGCGATCCTCAATCCCGCCGCGTGCGAATCCATCTACCGCGACCTCGGGCTCGACTACGCGTCGACCTACGGGCGCACGGGGCTGGACGCCAACGATCCGGCGACGTACTTCACCAACAACATCTGCTGCAAGGTCTACGCGTTCGGGCTCGGGCGCGACTGCGCGGTGACGACGCAGCTCCTGGAGGGGCCCACGCGCTGCCCGACGCTGGACCGGACGCACTACCGCAACTACCTGATGCTCTTCAGGCAGGCGAGCGGGTTCGGCAACAGCGGCAGCGGCATTTCCTTCATCGGCATCATCGACCCGGCGGGCAACACGGCCAAGCAGGCGCAGTACGACGCCGACTGGAGCTCGTGACGGCGCGCGGCGGATGACGGCGGCGCGCGGCGGGCGATTATGATATACTATCCGCCGATGACGAAGCCGATCCCATACGTGAACGAAGAGGTCGCCAACCGCGACTTCAAGTACTACATCTTCGACTGGGACGACAACATCCTGCACATGCCGACGAAGATCCGGCTGGAGCACCGCGAGACGGCCGACGCGCCGTGGCGCCCCGTGGAGGTCTCGACGTCGACCTTCGCGCTCGTGCGCGCCGACACCGCGCACTACCGCGCGCCGGCGCAGGGCGGCTGGGAGGAGGCGTTCCGCTGCTTCGCCGACCCGGCGCGCGCCGACGAGCCGAACCACTTCATCGACGATACGCGCGCGGCGCTCGCGCGCGTGGCGGCGGGGATCGAGAAGCCGAGCCCGAGCTACAACACGTTCAGGAAGACGCTCGTCGAGGGGCGCATCTTCGCCATCGTCACCGCGCGCGGCCACGCGCCCGCGACGATCGAGAAGGCGGTGCGGCTCTTCATCGACGAGGCGCTCACGCCGCTCGAGCGCGAGCTGATGATGTCGAACCTGCGCGGCTACCGCCGCTGGCTGGACAAGGTCGAGACGTTCGGCACCGACGACGAGGAGCTCGACTACTACCTCGGCATGTGCCGCTATTCGGCGGTCACCTACGACGGCTTCAAGGCGCGGATGGCGAACGACCCGATCTACAGGGAGAAGCTGGCCGTCGCCACGACCGCCGCGCGGCCGGAGCTCGCCAAGGAGTTCGCGATCCGCGATTTCGTCGAGCACGTCTTCCACACGCTCCAGCGCACGGGCGGGCTGGGGCGGTCGGTCGCGATCGGGTTCTCCGACGACGACAAGGGGAACGTGCGCAGCGTCTCGAACTACATCAAGGCGGAGCTGTCGCGCCGGTTCGACGGCATCAAGTTCGTCGTCTACGACACGTCCGACCGGACGCTCACGAAGGGGCGCAAGGTCTGCGTCTCGGGCCAGATGAACCTGCCGGGATTCTGAGGAGGGACGCACGATGGCCGAAATCCTCATCATCGAAGACGAACGCGCCGTGCGCGACGGCTACGCGCGGCTCTTCACGGGCGAGGGGTACAAGGTGCGGCTCGCGCGCACGGGCGAGGAGGGCGTGGAGAAGTTCCGCGCGCGGCGGCCCGACGTCGTGCTGCTGGACGTGATGCTGCCGGGCGAGAACGGCTTCACGGCGTGCCGCCGGATACGCGCGCTCGACGCGCTCACGCCCATCGTCTTCAACACCCAGCTGGACGGGCCGGACGACCGCGTGCGCGCGCTGGAGCTCGGCGGCGACGACTACGTTCTCAAGACGGACCCGGGCGCGGTCCTCGTCGCGCGGGTG
>JAFUEM010000142.1 GCA_017463935.1 Kiritimatiellia bacterium | reverse complement strand
CGAGCCCGGCAGGAGCGCCACGAGCCGCGTCGCCGCGTCGCGCGGCGCGCGCGCGGCACCGGCGAACGTTTCCGCGAGCGGATGGCCCACGAACGTCGCGAAGCCGGGCGTGAAGAGGCTCGGCTCGAACGGGAAGAAGCAGCACAGGCGGTCGAGCGCGGCCTCGATCTTCGGGATGCGCCCGGCGTGCCACGCCCAGACCTGCGGGCAGACGACGTGCACCGCGCGGATCCCCTTCGCCTTCGCGTACGCCGCGAGCTTCAGGTTCAGGCCCGGATAGTCGATCGTGCAGACGACATCGGGCCGCCACGTGTCGATCGCGCGCGTCATCGTCCGCTTGACGCGGATGAAGAAGAAGAGTTTCTTCAGCACCGCCCAGAAGCCCATCACGGCGAGATCCGCCGTGCGGAAGCCGTAGTCGCCGTAGCCGCGCACCTCGTGCGCGCCGAGAAGCGCCTTCAGGCGCCTGGCGTAGAGGAGCCCCGACTCCTCGCCCGCTAAGAGAAGAATCTTCATGGCCGCAGAGGCGCCGCCGGCAGCCCCGAATCGACGCCGACGAGCGCCATGTCGTGCGTGTTCGCGTAATCGACGACCGCCGCCTTGTCGAGCATCACGAGGCGGCCCGCCTGGAAGACGAGCGCCGTCGCGCCCGCGCGCCTCATCACCTTCAGCGTCTTCAGCCCGACGACGGGGATGTCGAAGCGCATGTCGTGCCCGACGCGCGCGGCCTTGTAGACGATCGCGCCCTTGCCGCCGAGGCGGCCGCCGCGCCGGATCGCCGCGTTCGTCCCCTCGAACGCCTCCACCGCCAGCACCATCCCCGACTTCACCATCACCGTCTGGCCGACGTCGTGATGGCCGATGTCGCGCACGACGTGCTCGGCGTGGACGGCGTCGCTCTGCTCGGCGGCGGTCAGCCCGCGCCGCGTCAGCTCGCCGACGCCCGGCAGCGCCTCGTCCATGTAGCAGCTCGCGGGCAGGATCGGCACGCCCACCTCGGCGAACTTCTCGGCCAGCTTGCCGAAGATCGAATGCGCGTTCTTGACCTTGAGCTCCGCGAGCCACGCGCGCACCTCGCGGTCGAACGCCGCGCGGAAGAGCGACAGGGGATTGACCTGGCCCGCGAGGAACGCGCCCTCGTAGCCCTCCTGCCCGCACCAGCGGATGCCCTCGGCGATGCCGCCGAGCGTGATCCAGTGTACATGGTCCGCCGCCTTCCACGTCGCCCGCGCGGTCGAGCCGCGCACGGCGAGGCAATCGACCTGACGGACGCCGGCGCGCTTCGCGCCCTCGATCAGCAGCCGCGGATACGACCCTCCGCCGGAAACGACTATCAACTTGTCCATGCCGCACAGTATATCAAAAAAAGCGAACGGGCGCGGCAGAAGCGCCGCGCCCATCCAACCAACCAGCAAACCGAACGGCCTTAGGCTTCGTCGCCGTAGCCCTTCGACTTGAGGTACTCGACGACCTTTCCGACGGTCGTGAGCTTCTCGGCATCCTCCTCGGGGATCGCCGCGCCAAATTCTTCCTCGAACGCCATGATGAGCTCAACGGTGTCGAGCGAGTCCGCGCCGAGATCGTCGACGAACGACGCCTCCGCCGTGACCTGTTCGGCGTTGACGCCGAGCTGCTCAACGATGATGTCCTTTACGCGTTCTTCAAGCTTGCCTGCCATTTTTGTTTTCTCCTTGTGTTTTGGATGGGTGTATTATACTATAATTTCGTTCGCCTTGACAAGGGGGCAAATTAGCCGATCATGCCGCCGTTGACGGAGATGATCTGCCCCGTCACGTACGACGCGTCGTCGCCCGCGAGCCACGCCACCGCCTTGGCGATGTCAAGCGCCGTGCCGAAGCGCTTGAGCGGGATCGTGTCCATGTACGCCTTGCGCACGTTCTCCGGCAGCACGTCCGTCATCTTCGACTGGATGAAGCCGGGCGCGACCGCGTTGCAGCGGATGTTGCGCGAGCCGAGCTCCTTCGCCGTCGTCTTCGTCAGCGCGATGACGCCGCCCTTCGACGCCGTGTAGTTCGCCTGGCCGGCGTTGCCCATGATGCCGACGACCGACGCGATGTTGATAATCGAGCCGCCGAGCGGCGTGCCGTCCGCCGCCTTGTTCTTCATCATCGGCCGCGCGACGGCGCGCGTGAAGAGGAACGTGCCCTTCAGGTTGACGTTCAGCACCGCGTCCCAGTCGTCGTCGCTCATGCGCATGAGGAGCCCGTCCTTCGTGATGCCGGCGTTGTTGACCATGATGTCCACGCGGCCGAAGTCGGCGAGCACCGCCTTCACGCACGCGTCGACCTCCGCCGACACCGCCACGTTCACGCCGTAGCCCTTCGCCTCGACGCCGCACGCCTTGAGCGCCGCGACCGTCTCGTCGCACCACTCCGCCTTCAGGTCGCAGATCGCGACGTTCGCGCCGCATTCCGCGAGCTTTGTCGCGATCGCCGCGCCGATGCCGCGCGCCGCGCCGGTGACGAGCGCCACCTTGCCCTTCAAGTCTGCCATTTTCTTTTCCTCCTTAGGTTCCGTAAATCAGCCCAGCGCCGCCACCGTCGCGTCGAGCGACGCGAGGTCGCCGACGTTCGCCGTGACGAGCGCGGCGTCGATCTTCTTGATGAGGCCCGACAGCACCTTGCCGGGGCCGAACTCGATAAAGCGCGTGCAGCCCATCGCCTGCGCGCACGCGACGTCCGCCGCCCAGTTCGTCGTGCCCGTCACCTGCTCGAGCATCGCCGCCCGGATCGCCGCGCCGTCGTTCGCGTGCGGCCGCCCGGTCACGTTGGAGAGCACCGGGAACTTCGGCGCGCGGAACGTGATCGCGTCCAGGATCGGCGCGAGCTTCTCGCGCGCGGGCGCCATGAACGGCGAATGGAACGCGCCCGCCGTGGCGAGCGGGATCGCGCGCTTGATGCCGAGCTCCTTCGCGACCGTCGCCGCCTGCGCGATCGCGTCCTTCGAGCCGGAGAGCACCTGCTGCGCCGCCGAGTTGACGTTCGCGACCGTGCAGCCCGTCTTTTCGCACAGCGCCGCCAGCTGCTCCGCGCTCGCGCCGACGATGGCGATCATCCCCGAGGGCGTCGCCTCGCACGCCTCCTGCATGAAGCGGCCGCGCGCCTCGAGCACCGTCAAGGTCGAATCGAAGTCGAGCACGCCCGCCGCGCACAGCGCCCCCCACTCGCCGAGCGAGAGGCCGGCCGCGCACGCGAACGGCGTCGCGCGCCGCTTCTGGAGCGCACGGTACGCCGCGGAGCTCGGCACGAACTTCGCCGGCTGGCAGACGTTCGACTTCGTCAGCTCCTCCGCCGGACCCTCGAAGCAGATCTTCTTCAGGTCGAAGCCGAGCACCGCGTTCGCCTTGTCAAACAGCGTCCTCGCCTCGGCGTCCGCCTCGGCGAAATCCCTCCCCATGCCGGGCACCTGCGCGCCCTGGCCCGCAAAAACGCAGCAATCCATGTCGATCCTCCCGTGTCTCAGAAGCGCGCGTTGGCGAACGGAAAGATGTAGGGGCGCTCGCCGTCGTTGATCAGGTTCAGGACGCCGATCTGGAGGCCCGTGTACGTGCCGGCCGCATTGAAGACGCCGACCTGAAGGCCCTCGCCCGACTGCACCGCGTAGTTGAGGACGCCGATCTGCACGCCGACCATGTTCTCGGCGTAGTTGACGCAGCCGAGGCTGGCGCCGGTGAACTCGTTGTCGGCGATGTTCCAGACGCCCAGCTGCAGGCCGCCGCTGACGCCGGCGTTGCTGTTGAGCGCCGCCGCCTGGATGCCGCGGAAGATGCCGTTCATGTTGAAGAGCCCCGCCAGCTGGATGCCGTCGAACTGCTCGGGCGCGTAGTTGGCGCCGCCCGCGATCTGAATGCCCGCCGATTCGCCCTGCGTCACGTTGCCGACCGCGCCGGCCTGGATGCCGTAGGCGCCGCCGCCCACCCAGTTGAACGCCGTCGCCTGGAGGCCGGCCGCCGTGTCGTAGGTCAGGCCGACCAGACCCGCGTCGATGCCGTAGACGTCGAGGCTGCGCGCCAGCACCGCGTCGAGACGGAGACCCCACACGCGCCACGCCGAATAGGGGGTGGTGAACGGCAGCTGCAACGGCGAGGCGATGCCCCACTCGATCGGCGTCACGTAGTGACGGTCCTCCTTGATGACAACCTTGGCGAACGCGCCGCTCGCGACAACGGCCAGCGCCGACAACAACATCAGTTTCTTCATGGTATTTTTCCTTCCTGTCGGCAACAGCGGACAATCCGCCGATGCGCCTATATTCTCTCAAATTATCCGCCTAAAATCAACTGCAAACTCACTCCCCGACCATGTCGAGGGCGTCCCAGTCGATCTCGCCGGCGAAGACGCGCTTGACGGGACCCGTCAGCGTCACGCCGTCAAACCGCGTGCCGTCGCAGCGGCCGTCGACCGTCAGCTCGTAGCCCTGCGACGTCTTGACGTGGACGGGGAACCGGAGCCCGTAGTCCGCGACGCCGATGACCGCCGCCGCCACCGAACCCGTTCCGCACGCGAACGTCTCGCACTCGCAGCCGCGCTCGTACGTGCGGATCGTCACGCGGTTCGGTGGGCGGTAGACGACGAAATCGACGTTCGTCCCGTCCGGCGCGAACGCCTCGTCCATCCGGATGCGCCGCCCTTCGCCCGCCACGTCCGTCTTCGCGAGATTCTCGACGGGCACGATCTTGTGCGGCACGCCCGCGACGCAGAAGTCCTCGCCGAAATCCTTCGGCGGCGGCATCGCGACCTTGACGAGCCCGTCGCCGAGGAGCTCCGCGTCCACCGTCCCCGCCGCCGTCTCGAAGCGCATCGTGTCGCGGCGCGCCGCGCCGATCGCGCGCGCGAACGCCGCCACGCACCGCGCGCCGT
>JAFUEM010000141.1 GCA_017463935.1 Kiritimatiellia bacterium | reverse complement strand
CGGGCTCGACGCCCTCTACGCGACGGTGCAGATGCCGAGCGGCGTGCCGGTGGCGACGGTCGCGGTCGGTTCGGCCGGCCCGACGAACGCGGCGCTCCTCGCCGTCCAGATCCTGGGCACGGCGGACGCGGCGCTGCGCGAGAAGTTCCGCGCCCACAAGGAGGAGCTGCGGCGCAAGGTCGCGGCGGCGAACGACCGTATCCACGAGGGCGCGTGACATGTCGGTGCGGCTCCCCAAGAAGATCCTGGTGACGGGCGGCGCGGGCTTCCTCGGCTCGCACCTCTGCCGGCGGCTGCTCGCGGAAGGCGCGGAAGTGACGTGCCTCGACAACCTCTTCACGGGCTCGAAGCGCAACATCGGCGCGCTGACGGCCAACCCCGCGTTCACGTTCGTGCTGCACGACGTCACGCAGCCGTACCGCGGCCAGTTCGACGAGATCTACAACCTCGCGTGCCCGGCCTCGCCGATCCACTACCAGAAGAACCCGGTCGAAACGGTCAAGACGTCGGTGCTCGGCATGATCAACATGCTCGACCTCGCGCGCGACACGGGCGCGCGGCTGCTCCACACCTCGACGAGCGAAATCTACGGCGACCCGCTCGTGCATCCGCAGGTGGAGAGCTACTGGGGCAACGTCAACACGATCGGCATCCGGAGCTGCTACGACGAGGGCAAGCGCGTCGCCGAGACGCTGGCGGCCGACTACCGGCGCGCGTACGGCGTCGACGTGCGGCTCGTGCGCATCTTCAACACGTACGGGCCGAACATGCACCCGCAGGACGGGCGCGTCATCTCCAACTTCGCGATGCAGGCGCTCGCGAACGCGCCGATCACGATCTACGGTGACGGCAGCCAGACGCGCTCGTTCCAGTACTGCGACGATCTCATCGAGGCGATGGTGCGCCTGATGGCGAAGCCGAAGGCGGAGCTGGACGCGTTCTGCGAACGGCACGGCCTCGGCACGCCCGTCGTCAACACCGGCAACCCCGGCGAATACACGATCAGGGAGCTCGCCGAAAAGACGCTCGCGCTGCTGCCGGACTCGACCTCGCGCATCGTCTACGCGCCGCTGCCCGGCGACGACCCGAAGCGGCGCAAGCCCGACATCACGCTCGCGAAGGAGCTGCTCGGCTGGGAGCCGCAGGTGCCGCTCGACGAGGGGCTCGCCAAGACCATCGACTATTTCCGCACGACATTCAGCAAGTAAACGACGGACCGCACAACCATGAAAGACCTGAAAGAAGCCTACAAGACCATCGAAGCCGATCACTTCGCGCCGCAGATGGAGATTTCGTTCATCGACGGCGCGAACCGCCAGACGTTCCGCTACGAGAAGGTGACGTGGAACATCGCGGGCGAGGAGAAGGGCCTGCGCTACGGCGAGAATCCCGGACAGGAGGCCGCGCTCTACCGCCTCGTGAACGGCAACCTCGTGCTGGGCGACGTCGAGATGCTCCAGGCGGGCCAGTACCTCGCCTCGGTGCCGGAGCTCCTCCAGTCGGGCAAGCACCCCGGCAAGACAAACGTGACCGACACGGACAACGCGCTGAACATCCTGCGCTACTTGATGGAGAAGCCCACGGCCGTCATCGTCAAGCACAACAACCCGTGCGGCGTGGCGACGGGCTCGACGCTCGCCGAGGCGTACTTCCGCGCGAACAAGGCGGACCGGCTCGCGGCGTTCGGCGGCGCGATCGCGCTCAACCGCGACTGCGACCTGGAGACGGCGAAGCTCATCATCGAGAACTACGCCGAGGTCGTCGTGGCGCCCGACTTCGCGCCCGGCGTGATGGACCTCTTCGCGACGAAGAAGAACCTGCGCGTTTTCCGCATCCGCAACATGGCGCGGCTCACCGATTTCGTGGCGAAGCACGTCGTCGACTTCAAGTCGCTTATCGACGGCGGCATCGTGGCGCAGACCTCGTTCTGCGCGAACGCGCGCCGGCCGGAGGACTTCCTGCCCGCGTACTGCAACCGCAAGATCACGAACAAGGAGACGGGCGAGGTCCGCTTCGAGGAGCACACGATCAAGCGCCTGCCCACCGCGAAGGAATATGAAGACCTCGTCTTCGGCTGGCTCGTCGAGGCGGGCGTCACGTCCAACTCGGTCCTCTACGTGAAGGACGGCGCGACGGTCGGCATCGGCACAGGCGAGCAGGACCGCGTGGGCGTCGCCGAGATCGCGCGCGACAAGGCGTACACGAAGCACGCGGACTGGATCAGCTGGGAGAAGTACCGGCTGCCCTACAACGACCTGCGCCTCAAGTTCGGCGAGGACGACGGCGCGAAGAAGCAGGCGGAGATCATGGAGCAGACAAAGGCCGAAAAGGGCGGGCTGCCCGGCTGCGCGATGGTGTCGGACGCGTTCTTCCCGTTCCGCGACGGCGCGGAGGTCGGCATCCGCGAGGGCATCACCTCCATCGTCCAGCCCGGCGGCGCGATCCGCGACTGGGACGTCATCGACTGCTGCAATGACGCGGGCGTCGCGATGGTCTTCACGGGACAGCGCTCGTTCCGCCACTGATTTTAAGGAGACAACACATGAACAGCATCATCACACCCGAACAAGTCATCACGTTCGAAAAGGCCTGGAACTACGGCGGCCCGCTGATGTGGGTCCTCGCGTTCCTCTCGGTCATGTCGCTCACCGTCATGCTCTACCTGTGGATCGCGCAGCGCAAGGGCGGCTTCATCAAGGACGCGCTCGCGCGCATCCAGAAGTCGCACGATCCCGCCGCGACGGGCGCGCGGATCGCGGAGCGCGCGTACATGGCGGTGGACTGGCTCGCGGACATCGCGGCGATCGCGCCGATGGTGGGGCTGCTGGGCACCGTGCTTGGCATGTTCCAGGCGTTCGGCGGCATCGCGGCCGACGTCTCGGCGGGCGCCAAGCCGGTCGTGCTCGCGCAGGGCGTCTCGCAGGCCATCGTGACGACCATCTTCGGTCTCGTCGTGGCGATTCCGTCGATGGCGATGCACGCGCTGTTCCGCCGCCGCGCGTCGCGCCTCATCGCCGCACTGGAGGAGAAAGTCGATGAACTTTACGCCCAAGCGCAAGCCTAAGGCGCCGACGGTGGCGCTGACGTCGATGCTCGACGTCATCTTCCTGCTGCTGTGCTTTTTCGTCACCGCGAGCGTCTATTCGCAGTGGGAGTCGGAGATTTCGATCCAGCTGCCCAACGCCACGACGGGCGAGGATCCCGACCGGCTGCCGGGCGAGATCATCGCCAACATCGCGAAGGACGGCACGGTGCGCGTCAACGGGGCCGAGCTGACGCTCGAGGACCTCGGCAACCGCCTGAAGAAGATCGCGAAGTTCTATCCCGGCCAGGCCGTCATCGTCCGCGCCGACCGCGAGACGAGCTACGACGCGCTCGTGAAGGTCATCGACGTCTGCCGCGGCGCGGGCGTCTGGAACTTCTCGCTCGCGACCGCCAACGAGGAGACGAAATGATCCTGCCGTCGCTCGTCCTCGCCGCGCTCACGGTGCTGCCCGCCGACCGGATGGCGATGGCGGACCGCCAGTTCGACCGCGGCCAGTACGCCGACGCGAAGGCGGAATATCTCGCCGTGCGCGGCGCGGAGGGCATCGCCGAAGACGAGCTTCTCTACCGCCTCGCGGAGTGCGACCGCGCGCTCGGCGACAAGGCGGCCGCGCGCGGCCGCTACGCCGAGCTGCTGGCGAAATTCCCGCTCTCGCGCCACGCCGACCGCGCGCGGCTGCAGAAGGCGCTCGCGAGCGAGGGGACGGCGCGCACGGACGAGCTCAAGCTCCTCGACCGCGACGGCGTGGCGAAGGAGATCCGCGTCGCCGCGCTCTACCACTACGGCACGGAGGCGAACGACGCCGCGGCGCTCTCGCGCTGCCTCGCGCTCGATCCGAAGGGGCCCTACGCCGTCTACGCGAAGTTCCGCCACGCGTCGCTCACGATCGACAGCGCCGAGCCGGCCGCGCGCCGCACGGCGATCGCGGAGCTGATGGAGATCCACTACGGCAGCGACGTCGCGCTCGGGCGCGATGCGCTGTACCTGGCCGCCAACCGCAGCTACGCCGAGAAGCGCTACGGCGAGGCGAGCTCGCTCTTCAAGCGGTACATCAAGGTCTATCCGGACGACGCGCGCCTCGCGTCCGCCCGCTCGATGGCGGCGTGGAGCGCCTACATGACGGGCCGGTACGCGGAGGCGATCACGCTCTGCGGCGCGGGCGAGACGGATGATGCCGCCTACCTTCTGGCGGCGGCCCACTACGCGACGGGCGACATCGCGAAGGCGAAGCCGCTCTTCCAGTCGTACCTCGAGCGCTTCCCGCACGGCCGGTACCGCACGGCCGTCGAGCTGCCGCTCGCGCGCATGGAGTTCAACGACGCGGAGAAGACGGACGACGCCGCCCGG
>JAFUEM010000013.1 GCA_017463935.1 Kiritimatiellia bacterium | reverse complement strand
GTCGCGTCCCAGTCGCCGCGCGTGCGGATCGAGCAGCGCGTCTCCTTCGTGCGGTCGGGGATCTGGTAGAAGAAGAGCGCGATCTCGTTCTTCGCCACGGCGCGCGGAATCTCGATCAGATCCTCCGCGTCCGCCTTCGTGCCGCGCACCGCGCGGAAGTCGTCGCGCGTCAGCGACACCTCGGCGACCTTGCGGTTCTTCCAGACGTGCAGCGAGCGCCAGGCGAGGCGCTTGAGCTCGATCGCCTTGCGCGGGAACGTGCCGTAGATGATGTCGTTGATGAGCGCCGTGCGCACGCCGTGCTTGAGGAGGTCGCCCGCCGCGCGCATCGTGCGCGGGCTCGTCGCGTCGTAGGCGAAGCGGCCCGTGTCCGTGACCATGCCGACCCACAGCGCCTCGGCGACGGTGCGGTCGAGCGGCCATTCCATCCACTTCGCGAAGCGCCAGACGATCTCCGACGTGCTGGACGCGGCGGGATCGACGATCTGCGCCGCGCCGAAGGTGCCGTCGTTCGTCAGGTGGTGGTCGAAGCAGACGGCCGGCAGCTTCTCGGCGACCGGCTTCACTTCCGGCGGCATGCGGTTGAAGGCGCTGCAGTCGAGCGCGATGAAGAGGTCGAACTTCCGGCGCTTGAGTTTGCGCACGGGGATGAGGCGGTCGACGCCGTCGAGGAACGCGAGCTTGCCGAGCGCATTCAGGTCGGCGGTGGCGAACGCCTCGTATCCCGCGTTCGTCAGGAGGCGCGCGAGCGCGATCATGCTCCCGAGCGCATCGCCGTCCGGCGAAAGGTGCCCCGAGATGAGAATTCGTCTCGCGCCCGCGATCAGCCGCTTCGCCGCCTCGTACTGTTCTTTGTCCTCAGCCATTCGGTCGATAGTATATCACAAATTGCGGCCGTCCGCCTAGCAGATGCCCACGCCGTTCATCAAAAAGCCGAGGCCGTTGCGCCGCTCATCTTGCCTCCTCGAATTCTAGGACATCTAGACATCTAGAACTCTCGACTTCTAGAATAGCGCGGCTTTGCCGCGCGTTCCAGCTCAGTGAGCGAAGCGGGGTCCGACCCTCGCAGTCCCCTAGAAGTCTAGATTAGCCCGCGTAAGCGGGCGGTCTAGCGTAGCGAGCAAAGCGAGCGGTCTAGCCCCTCTAGAAAAAAAATTGCGGTGAGACCCCGGCCAACATTGACATTTATCAACTCCGAGCGTTTGGGCTCCCACTACCGCTTCGCTACTTCGTGGTTTCAAACGCGCAGGATGTGTTGAGAAACATCCTTTTAATCTGCCTTCGGCAGGTAAGACGACCCGCCTTCAGACACGAGGTGGTCGGAAGGAAACCTCCTCCAGCCACAAATAGACATTTCTCATCAGCTACAAAACAATTTCACGCGCGACGCAGCACGAATTGCGCGAAGTGGTAACGAAAGCCCAGCTGCTCGGAGTTAATTAAAAACAGGGAAACCGCGCCCGTAATCACGAACATGCGTGTTCACGATCACGGACATGTGTGTTCGGGCCCGCAGAATTATGTCGCACAAATGGCTGACGTGCCGACCGACAGATTCGGCGGCATCTTCCAGACATACTCTCGCACAGCTTCATCATGGCTAGCCGTCTATCAAAATCATTTTGACCGTATCACTTCGACCGTATCACAAGGGTCTGACCCTCGCACCCCCGCGCGAGGCACAAAAGAGGGTTTCGTCGCCTTTGCAGATATATTACAATCGCAATATTATGGAAGAAATGAATCGGCATGTTTGCTAAACTATTCACATCAGCGATGAAACGGGAAGATGCTTTATGACGATGAACCGGCGAGAATTCATTAGCGGCGCGGCGGCTGCCGCGGTTGGCGGGATGACATCCCAGTCCGCAGCAGCAGCCTCCGAGCGTACGAACACGTTTCCCGTCCTTTCGGGACGAGAGTTCAAGGGTCTTGAGGGTGCGATAGCGCCGATATTCACTCCATACGGCAAGGATGGTTCCATCAATGGAGATATTGTCGGGCGGATGGTCGAATTTCTGATCGGCAAAGGCATTTCGGGGTTTTACGTCGGCGGCGGAACTGGCGAGCATGTGCTGCTGTCGGTCGACGAGCGCAAGTATCTTGCAGAGTCCGTGATAAGCGCAGTCGCAGGACGCGCAAAGGTAATTGTACATGTTGGCTGCACGTATACCGAAGACTCCGCGACTCTCGCAAAACATGCCGAAAAGGCCGGCGCCGACTGGATCGCGTCGCTTGGGCCTCTCGTCTTCGGGCAGAACTTCGAAGCCTCTTACTGCCATTACAGCCGAATCGCCAGCGCAACATCGCTGCCGCTCATGATATACTGCTGGTACCGGGAGCTCGATCCTGCGCGGGAAAGAAAATTCTTCGACATCCCTAACCTCAAGGGGCTCAAATACACGGGACACAATTTCTGGTCCGTGCAGGAACTCAAGCGCATGCTGGACAAAGAGGCTGTGTTTTTCGTTGGAGACGATCCGCATCTTCTTGGCGGGCTTTCCATGAATGGACTGTTCTCCGGCGGCATAGGCACAACCTACAATGTGATTCCCGAGAAGTTCGCAAGAATCTGCGGCCTTGCGAAGTCCGGGCGTTTCGTCGAAGCCTCTCCGGTGCAGGACGGCGTCAACAGGATAGTGGGCCTGCTCGGCCGAAGCAGCAACTTCTCGTTCCGGAAGTTGGCGATGAAGCTGCACGGCTTCGATTGCGGCCTCGCGCGTTCTCCGTTCGGCCGCCCGGTTCCGCCGGACGAAGGCGCCGCGTTTCTTCGCGAACTGGAGACAACCCTCGCGCAAATCGGATGACGCCGCAAAAAGGAAACCGTCATGAAAAAGATTCTCGCGGCAAAATCGTCACTCCTTCTCGCGGCGCTCCTGCCCACCATGGCGGCAACAGGCGCGAACGGGGCAACGGCCATGTTTGCGGAGAAAACGATTCCCCATGCCAACGTGCCGAGAACAGAGTTTCAAATTCGCGACCCGTTTGTCCTGCCTGATGAAGGAGTTTACTATCTTTACGAATCGAAGCCGTGGAGCGGTGGCAAATGTGTATTCGTGCGCAGAAGCACGGACTTGGAGAATTGGACGGAAAAGCAGCAGGTGATGCGTGTTTCCGACGATCTGCCCGTTACAAAGATTTGGGCTCCGGAGGTGCACAAGCACAATGGCACATACTACCTTCTAGTCACAATCACGCTGGAGAAAGGCAGCTATCCGGTCGCAACCCTCGCGGAGGGACGAGAAAAGTTCATAGAGCCGCGCGGAACATGGGTGTTCAAATCGGAGAAGCCGACTGGTCCGTTTGCCCCGGTAAAGAATGGACCCGTCCCGCCGCAGGAGTGGATGACTCTCGATGGCACGCTTTATGTTGAAGATGGGCATCCGTATATGGTTTTCTGTCACGAATGGTGTCAGACGAAAGACGGGCGCATGTGTTGCGCACCGCTCGCGTCGGATCTTGCATCATTCACCGCCGAACCAACAACCATGTTCTGTGCAACCGAGGCGATGGCGGGTGCTGGCGTGATTACCGATGGCCCGTATTTCCACCGTTCACAAAAAAATGACGCACTCTACATGATTTGGTCCAACACATTGACGCGTAACGGCAAAAGCGATTACTGCATGTTTATTCGCAAGTCGGAGAACGGCAAACTGTCCGGTCCTTGGTCGAAAGATACGCTTCTCTTCGGCGAGAACGGCGGCCACGGAATGATCTTCAGTGCGTTTGACGGACGCTTGATGCTTGCGTTGCACCGTCCAAACGACTCCCCCGACGAACGCATGATGCTATTTGAAGTTGAGGATACTGGCGAAACCCTGCACATAAGAAGTTCCTCGCAAGAGCACTGACTTTGCACACAACGGTAAAACAAGGAGGCAAAGAAAATGAAAACACTAATGACAGTCTGCACGGCAGCAATGCTGCTTGTACCGCTTGCAAAAGGCGAAACCATTGCGTGGTATCGCTTTAACGAGGGGAGCATTGGCAGAAGGGTCGGTTCCTCGGTGGTCATTGAAAACACCGCCAAGCCAGGACATCTTGTCGGCAAATGCCAGCAGGTGGACACAAATGGTGCGTTTTCTGATTCAGAGGTTGGCTTCGTCCCGTTTTCGACGAACGCTTTTCCGAACGGAGTCGGTGTTTCTGTCGCATCCGCGAAGTACGCAAACGAACAAGCATTCTTTTTTCACAACGCCAACTATGCCGCCAACCACGCCTCGACGAAGGTCAACTATTCCACGGCAAGCGCAGTGACGGTTGCGCATGATGCCGCACTTGAGCTTTCATCGTTCACAGTTGAACTGTTCTTCAAGTCATCCGTCGGAAACAACCAGTCCGATGGCGATCAGGCTCTTGTCGTGATGCCGAACGAAAAGTGGCTGGCATGGGCAATCATGTTGACTAAGGAAGGCGCAGTAAGCGGTCAGTTTTACAATACTGGCTCCTACACATTAGCCCATAACGCTGGCGCCAACGATGGCAAATGGCACCATGTCGCTATGACTTACGATGGCTCTACAACAACAGCGACGCTATACTTCGATTATGCGCGAGTCGCAACGCGCCCCATTACGGGCGGTCTTGTTTACGACACGGAAAAACCGCTGTCGATTGGCTGCATGCCCAGCCGTGGCGACCGCAAATATGTGGGATTCATCGATGAAGTTCGCATATCAGATTCCGTATTGACTACAACGGGATTCTTGCACAAAGCGGCTTATGTTCCTGCGGTGGACACAGCTGATACAGCCTGCTACGTTCCATTTGACTATGTTTCTCTTTCCGATCTCAGCGGATTTGCCGCAGAAAGCGGTCTGACGGATGTAAACGCCAGCGGATATGGCGTCACGGCAAAGTTCACTTGGAGCACATCGGCTGGCAAAGCCCCTACGGTTGATGCCTCTGCGCTTCCTTGCGCAATACTCTACGGTGCAACGTTTGCGGAAAGTTCATGGTCGTACATGTCTGTCACGAACACTGCATCACTTTATTTGACGCCTGGCAGTACAGCCGGATATTCCGCGTCTCTTCTTGTGGATGACATAGTGAACAACGAGCATACCGTGTTCAACGGTTCGTTCACGATTGAGTTTTTTGCCAAAGTGCCATCTGCGCCATCTGGCAATAAATTCCTGATGAACCTTGGAAGGACGTTGGCGAGCGGCAGTCTGCTGTATGCATGGAAGAAAAGCGGTTCCGACAGCCTTGACTTCATGATACTTCGCAAAGGAAGCTCGGCAGCGGAGATGATAGGCTCGTATCCCGGCTTTTGCGACAATCAGTGGCATCACATCGCAGTTTCATACGACCGCAGCGCTCTAACAGCGAAGGCATATGTCGACCACAAGGTTGTCGGCACTTTGGCAAATATCGACTTCGACTATGCCCTTACCGTCAGCGACACCCCTGCCGCTTTGCAGGTCAATAGCGCATATGGCTGGAGAAGCAACGGTTTCGACGGAAGCTGGATTGACGAATTCCGCCTTTCTCGCAGGGCATTGTCGTGCAAGGAACTGCTTGACTCTACGCTCAACAAGCGCAGCGGGCTGATTATAACCATCAAATAACACGATACCGGCAGGTGCCCAATATGAGAGACTATTGCCTTTTTGCGACTCTTGTCGCTGTCGTTGCTGTGTGTGGTGCATTGGCGGCAGACGGAGCAGAAATTATGTGGACGCGAGTGATTGCACTGGAGAGCGGTCGGCAATGCTCATGGCCGTCTGTCGCGATGGCGGCAGACGGCTCCATTATCGCAGTGTTTTCCGGCGACCGCGAAGCGCACATCTGCCCTTGGGGAAAGGTGCAAATGGTCAAGTCGAAGGACGGCGGCGAGACGTGGAGCGCACCACTCACAATCGGCAAGACCAAACTCGACGATCGCGATGCTGGCATTGTCGCACTGCCAGACGGACGCCTCTTTGTGACATGGTTCAACTCCGTCGCCTACAGAACATATTTCGACATTGATTCCGCAACAGATGCCCCGCCTGGATGCGATAAGGCAAAGTGGCAGGATTTCGACCGATCCTTGAGCGATGCTGAGAAACGCGCGAACTTCGGCAACTACGGGATATGGTCTGCCGACTGCGGCGAAACCTGGACAAAACCAGTAAAACTAGTCTCTCTCCGCTCACAGACACCGCACGGCCCAATCGTCCTCTCCGATGGCACTCTGCTTCAGTTTGGTCGGAGGTTCGACGACAATGAAAAACAGATGTTCACGCCGAAATACTGGGAGCACACGACAATTACAGTCGAGCGTTCCGTCGACGGCGGACTTTCTTGGACTACTCTTTGCGACGGTATAGCTGACGCGGCCGGCGAAAACGATAAGCGGAAATTTTGGTTCCACGAGCCCCATGTTGCAGAGTTGCCCAACGGCGAACTCTATGCGCTAATACGCGCCGACTATGCAAAAGATGTGCTGATGCGCCAGACACGCTCGAAAGATGGCGGAAAAACATGGGAGCCGATTACCGCAACCTCCCTTTCAGGTTTGCCGCCTCATCTGCTTACGCTGAAAGATGGTCGACTCTTGGCAGTGTATGGTCGACGCAAAAAAGATCGAGGTGGATTCGGCGAGTATGCCTCCATCTCATCCGATGGTGGGCACACATGGGGTGCCGAAATCAAACTCTCTGGTGCGACGAATAATGATTTGGGCTATCCAGCCTCAGTAGAATTGGATGATGGATCGATACTGACAGTTTACTATCAGCAACCACCAACTGGCGGGAAACCCTGCATAATGGCTACGAAGTGGAAAGCCGAAGCCAACTAGGCACTACTTTTAACTTAGCCAGTAAAGTATACCCATGCCGGAACGATTGGCGCAAAGTGATATAGGCAAAACAAAAGGCCCCTAGAGCAAGTGTCGACCACCCTACCCTCCATAGAAACCATCGGGGGACCTGTTCAATTCTGCTCGTTGCGCCATAAAACACGATTTGATATACTACCCGCAGAATCACCTGCTGAACGGCAGTGCATCTCTCTATGAAGCGAATCTTGGCAGAGTACGCGGCCACACCAGAGGCAAAGGCCATAAATCCATCGCGACACGGTCTGGATGGATTGATTCTTATTGGATACTCGCGGTTTCAGAAAATGCGTGCCCCTACCGAAGAGCACATCCACCCCGGAATTCTCGAGATTGGCTTTTGCGAACGGAAGTCTCTGGCGCTTAACGCATATGGCGAGGACTACCCGCTTATGCCTGGCGACTTCTTCATAAACCAGCCGAATTCTCCTCATCACCTGATGTCGAGCCCCTCTGGTTTGGTCTTGCACTACCTTATGCTGTCGCGTGCTAAAGCCAAATCGTTGCTTGGGCTGCCCCGAGGCGAGTCGGCTGTTTTATGGCGCCGACTGACCGAGCTGCCGCCGGTGGTGCCGTCGGGCAAATGCGAAGCCCTTGTCGCGAAATCTTTTTCCCGGCTCTACCGTTTGTCGCATCTGCCGAAATCCGCCTGGACGTCTCTCATGATGAGGCAACTGCTGCTTTCGATTCTGACGACAATAATTCAGCAGTCCGAAGGAAAGTGCAGAATCGACAATCGCGCAGATCGCATAACCAGAATTGCCGACATGATCCGTCAAAGCCCTGAGAAAAACTTCACAGTCGCCGAACTTGCCGAAAAGGCGAGCCTCTCAAAGACGCACTTCATAAATCTTTTGCGCAAAAGGACAGGTCTTCCTCCCGTGAAGTTCCAGATTGAATGCCGCATACAGCGGGCGAAGGAGATTTTACTCGAATCCGAGCTGGCCATATCCGAGATAGCGATGCGGCTTGGTTTCAATTCCCACCAACACTTCACCGACACCTTCTCGCGCATTGTCGGGACATCCCCAAGTCACTGGCGGCAGAAGTCTGGCACTCGACAAGTAGTTCTGATAGACAGCAAGCCATGATGAATCTGCGCGAGGAAAACCAGTGCCTGTCTCTTGTCAAAAGGGGTTTCTCCTCACAATTTACAGCCAACCAAACAGAATTGCGACATCAGCTGCGGGAGCCTCGCGCGACATTAAAGCGTGCGGGCGTCGCTCGTACCGAAGAAGCGGTCGAGCGCCAAGGCGACCGCGCCGTCTCCCGTCACGTTCGCGGCCGGGCCGTAGCCGTCGAGCGCAAGGTAGAACGTCATCAGAAGCGCCGTCTGCTCCGGCGTAAAGCCGAGGATCGACTCGACAAGACCGACGCTCGCCATCAAGACGCCGCCCATCACGCCGGGCGCGGCGACGGCGGCGATCGCCATCATGAACACGAAGTTCGCAACGCCCGCCAGAGGCATGTCGAAGCCGTAGAGAATCGAAATCGCGTAGGCGCTCGTCAGAAGCTTGATGGCGCTGCCAACCATGTGGACGTTCGCGCAGAGCGGCACGACAAAGTCGCGGACGTTCTTCGAGATGCCGTTCTTCTCGCAGCAGTCTAGCGTGACGGGGATGACGGCGGAGGACGATGCGATGGACAGCCCAGTCAGATACGCGGGCAGCATCCGCCACAGGCAGACGAAAGGATTGCGTCCGGCAATCGCGCCGGCAACCAGATAGAGGAGGGCTAGGAATACGATCGTCAGTCCCCAACCCGTCCCGATGACCTTGAACATCACGCCGGCGGTCGCCGCGAGCTTGCCAGACGCCGTCATTTCGCTGATCATCGTCAGAATGTAGACGGGCAGCCCCGGGATGATGACGCGCATGATCGTCAGCTTCACGATTGCGCCAAACTCCCCGACGCCGCGCTTAAGCGACGTCGATCCGGTGAAGACAATGCCGACGCCGACCATGAAGGCGAGCGCCAGCGCCGTCAGAACGTCGCACACTGGCGGGATCTTCAGCTCGAAAAACGGCAGGAACTCCTTGCCGTTGCCGACGGCCTCGAACGCGCCCGGCTGCACGTAGTGCGGCAGCAGGAAAGAGCCCGCGCCATAGGCGAAGAACCCCGCCGTCACCGTCGAGCAGTACGACACGGCCATCACCGCCAGCAGCATCTTGCCCGCGCCCTTCCCGACGTCCGCTATCGCTGGCGTTACAAGGCCGAGGATCAGGAGCGGGACTATGAACTTCAGAATCTGCGCAAAGAAGACGTTGAACGTCTTGAGGATCCGCACGCCGACGTCGGGCAGAACGAACCCAAACGCCGCGCCAAGTGCGATCGCGATCAGGATGCGGCCGAAAAGACCCAGACCTTTTGTCGTTCGCCGCATTTTCATTCCACCCCCCTTATACAGAAGGGGCTGACCCTTTTGACAATGCGTTCGACAAGACGTCCTCCCGCCGATACGACGGTGTTCTCGCATCCGGCGCGCACAAGCGCACGGTTCATCTCGACAACGCCCCGCTCTACGCCGCCCTGCTCCATCGCAGGCACCAGTTGTACGATTCTCATGACCATCGCCGCAGATTATACCATAATCCACGCGTCGCCGTCACGTCCGGCAAAGATCAAGCTCCGCATGTCAGCAGAATGCAAGCTCGAACGCCTCGTATTTGAAGTTTGCACCAACGCAGTATTGCGGAACGCCTGGCGCGAAGTCTGAGACGTGCGGCCAGTGGAGATGACCGCAAAGCACAGCCTTTACAAGTTTCTCGCCCCGCAACCGCGCCACGAACTCATGCGTCCGGGCGTCAGCGCGCTGCTGGCGGCGGCGGTACTTGTCTTTCACCTGATCGACGATCTCGTCCGGCGTGCCGCAAAGATACGGCGCACGCGTCACGTCGCCGCGAGTCACCGCCTCGTATATCTCGGGAGTGTAGAACGGCACATGGCAGCAAAGCACCATCGGCAGCCCCCTCGCCGCCTCTACCTCGAACATCTCCGGCACCCCTGCGGGCACGTAATAGTAGATGTTATCGAACGAAACGAAGTTGACGCCGTTCACAATCCGCGACTCAAAAAGCAGATTGCCGGGATACGCCGCCTGCACGCGCGCCCGCGATTCCGCCTTGTACGCCTCGTCCTCGGTCCTGCCGTCGCCGACCGTCTGGCAGTATTCATGGTTGCCGGCGGCGATGATTCCTCCGCGCGACACCCGCGTCCACGCCCTGGCGATATCGAGGTTTCTTTCGTTCACATAGTCGATAAGATCGCCTGTGTGTATCACCGTCTCGTCATGTTCGCGCGCGTATGCAAGCGCCGCCTTGAACGCGTCGTTCGCATGCGGGAAGCACTTCGCCCGAGCCTCCGCGTTTCGCGGATGCGGCCTGCCGTCCACGATGTCCGCCAGCGAAATATGCGTGTCGGAAATGTGGAGCGCGGTAAACGGCGCGCTCGCGCCGACAGGCACGGAATATCTCTTCACCTTCATTTTCGACGAAAGCGCCGCGCCGTCATCCGCAAACGCGCCGGCCGGAGCCAGCGCCCCGGCCGCAAGCGCTGCTATGAAACCCCTTCTGGTCACATTCTCCACCCCATCCTCCTTTTACTGCTTACTGCCTCGCAAGCCTTGCAAAGCCGCCCTTCGGCACGGCAAGGCGGCGAATCCCCTTCGCGACATCCACCGAGCCTCCGGCGCTTCTGCCGAACGTGTCGAACACCTGCGCCGCAACATCTTCATCCACTTCGACGACGACCGAACCCTCACCGCTGCCGTTCAATATCCAGACAGGCTTTCCAGCCCCGCCGACACGAACAACATGATCGGCCACATACACGCCGAATATCCGCTCGGCGTCGCTCTCGCCGCAGAGAACCGGATAGCCCGACTCGGGCGCAACTCCCCGGAAAGCGCCGCGCTGAAGCGCATCGCGGTGGTGTTCGGCAAAGCGCACCCAGTGGCCGATCATCTCCAGATGGTCCGGCGGCAGATCTGAGAGCATCATCGAATACTGGACCGTGCCGAACATGGAGGAAAGAACTGTGCACGCTGCCTCTTCGACAGGTGTCGCTACATTCCATTCCAGCATATCGCCGTGCACCGCCGCACCGCCGGATGTAAGGCGCAGGTCGGCGACACGCACTCGGTTGGCCTGCCTGTCGCCCGGGCAGTCGCCGGCGCGCAGCATCGTCGCATACTGCGCCACCGCAGGACCGATGTAGTTCTGCCGGAACTCTATGAGGACATCGGGATCGTTGGCCTTGAGCCTGCGGACGATTTCGTCGAGGAGCGCCTTTACAGCCTCCGGAACCGTGCGAATGTCGCGTCCGGCGTATCCGTCGGCGACGGCGGGGTCCTCCCCGCGAACCGAAAAGCTGTCGATGAAGTCGAGTTTGAAGCCGTCCAGCCCCCATTCGCGCTGCGCCTTTTCGTAGATTCCCGCGAGGAAATCGCGCACCTCCGGGAAACGCGGATCAAGCACGCTGGCGCGGGCGTTCTTGTTGTAATAGAGATACTTTCCTTTGAACCGCCCGTAGTTCGCCGACTTCTCGCCGACGAACGGCACCGAATACCACAGCATGTACCTGAGACCAAGTGCCTGTACGCGCTTTACATGCGCCGCCATATAGGGGAAACGCCGCTTCGAGACCTGCCAGTCGCCGCAGTATGCATAACCGCGCGAGGTATCGTCCGTCTGCCACCCGTCATCGACAATGATCGTCTTCATGCCGAGCGATGCTGCGATCTTCGCCTCTGCCTCGATCTTTTCGGCCGTCACGTCCTGATGGAACTGATACCATGTGGAATAGAGCGGCGCAAACGCAGCATCGGGCGCAGACGGTTCGGCAAGCGCGTTCTCGCGGCGCATCCACGCGACGGCGTCGCGGACGGCGTCGCCCCAGAAGACGTCACGCCGGTCTATGCGCAGCGTCACGGCATATTCGGCGCGGGGCGCTTCAGGAACTCGGAAGAACTCGAAATCCACCTTCGCCTCGCACCCTTCCTCGCGCAGGCGGATGCCGAACGACACATCGCGCAGAACCTCGCCCGCCGCGACCGTGAGGCTGTTGCGGTCGGCACAGTCTTTCGCACAGACGAGCGGCGTCGAAACGGCGAGGTTCGAGTCGTAGAGTTTTTCCCAGTCGACGCGTATGCCCGAAGCGCCGCCTCTGCGCATGAACGCCGTCCACACGTTATGCGCCCCGCCCTGCGGCAGCGCAAACGATACGGAGAATCTCGGCGGCCGAGCGCTTTCGGCGGAGCGCATCTTCACACGATACTCGCAAACTCCCTCGTCAACAGCGGCGAGTTCGCCGGCGATGGTCCAGCCCCCGCGCTCCGCACATTCAATGCGCGGCTCCAGCGCCGCAGCCTCAAGCGCCACCACAGCCATCGCCGCAGCCAGCATGGATTTCAATTTCATTATACAGAAAGGTCTGATCCTTTTTGCCAATGTTACTTCGAGAATTTGACGATGAAACCGCCGCCGGAGGCCATGTGGAAGGAGAGCTCGTCGCCCGCCTTGACAGTCTTCGCCTCGTGGACGTACTTCGCCGGGCTCTCGTTGGCATCGTCCGCGTCGCGGAAGATCTCGGCCTTCCACGCGCCCGACCCAAGGAAGCAGGTCTTGAACGCAAAGTCGCGCGCCTCCTTGTTCGTTATTCCGGCCACGTACCACGAGCCGTCCTTGGCCTTCCTTGCAGCCGCTGCGAACGACTCAGGGCAACCACCCAAGCCAATGGTATCATCCCAAACTACGGGCGTCTTGGCCATGAACGCGAAGCACTCCATGTTCTTCTCGTACTTCGTGGGCGAGTCGCTGAGCATCTGGAGCGGCGCCTCGTAGAGCGCCATCAGCGCCATCTGGTGGCAGCGCGTGCCGACCGAGCCGGGGTTCGTGCCGTCGCCCCTGTAGTCGCCGATCTTGTAGTTGTCCATCGCGGCGGGCGTGTAGTCCATCGGACCCGCCGTCATGCGGAGGAAGAAGCAGGCGACGTCGTTGTAGCACATGTCCTTCTCCTTGTTGCCCCACTTCATGTTCTCAAGCCCGTGGATTCCCTCGAAGTTGAGGACGTTCGGGTAGGTGCGCTGGAGGCCGACGGGGCGGTACGCACCATGGTAGTCGACGAGCATCTTGTGCTTCGCGCAAGCCACCGCGAACTTTTCGAGGAAGCTCGCGACCTCGGCATCGGCGCGGTCCATAAAGTCGACCTTGAAGCCCTTCGCGCCGAGCTTCGAAAAGTGCTCTGCGACCTTCTCCTCCTCGCCATAGACCTGAGCCCACGCCATCCAGAGGATGATTCCGACGCCCTTCTTGTTCGCGTAGTCAATAAGGTAGGGAACGTCGACTTTCGGGCTATACTCCCAGATGTTGAGCTTCGCACTCCAGCCCTCGTCGAAGATTACGTATTCAACACCGGTCTTCGCGGCAAAGTCGATGAAGCGGACATAGGTCTCGGTCGTGCAGCCCTGGGGATCGCCCTTGTTGTCGAAGGCGTTCCACCAGTCCCACGCAACCTTGCCGGGCTTCACCCAGGAGAAGTCGGCGCCCTTCGCGGCAGGCGTCGCGAGCGCATAGAAGATGTCTGCCTCGCAAAGCTTGGAAGGCGAGTCGGCAAGAGCGAAGGCGCGCCAGGGGAACGCGCGCGGAGCATCGGCCTTGGCGAGAAAAGCCTCCGTCTCCTTGACCTTAACCCAGCGGCCGCCCTTCTTAAGCCCGGTTTCCTTGCCCCAGCCGCCGACGCGCTCGGTCGTCTTCGGATACTTGGCGAAGAGCGACTTGAGCTTCGTGCCGCTCTCGGTCTGCTCGACGTCGCCAAAGTTCCAGATCGGATAGTCGTGGAGACCAGCGTCGACGACCGCGACGGTCTTGCCCTTGACCCCGGTGGAGTAGACGAACGGGAGATAGATCGCCTTTTTGTCGTCTGTCTTGAGAGCTGACGCATCTGCAAACTCGGGAACCGTCTCCTCGCAGCCGAGCGAGCCGCGACCGGTGCGATTGAACCAGCAGCGAGCGCCCTTGGGGACAGTCAGATCGGCCTTCTCGCAGTTGACTATGCCCGCCTTCTTCGTCTCGAAGCGATAGGCAACGCCGTCGTTGCGCGCGGCGAGCCTCACGCCCCAGTCGCCGAAGTCGACGAAAGTCTCGCTGGCGGCAAGGCACACCTTCCCCTTCTTGTACACTGGGAAATCGGCGGAGCCGCCGGTCTTCTTCGCAGTTACGTCGACAGGCTTCGCTCCGCCTTCCTTGACGCACTTGCCGTTCATCTTGAGCCCTATCTCGGTCCTGTGGACAACGAGAACCCCATCACGCAACACCTCGTAGGCGAGAGGATTGGAATAGAGGCGAATCTCGTTCTTCCCGTCAGGGGAAGTTGCAGAATACATAATTCCCAAATACTTAGACTTGGGCGCACTTGAGCAACCCGTCAACACCCAAGCCGCCGCAGTCGCGGCAAGAATAGACATCTTCATAGTTTTTCCTTTTTTAATCTAACTCGCGTCGCCGCTCGTGCCGATTGGGCTTCGCCCTCGCTCACTCGCTTTGCCGCTAAAGTATTGGGTTATTATACCAAAAACACGGCCGCCTTGCGGGCAGGAAGAGATGATACGCGACCTTGAGGAACGGCATCCACCGGCAAGACATGTTGCAATGGCCTGAAGCCGAGTTTGGCGGAGTGCAGCGGTCAGCTGACCCTTTTGACAAAAAATCATTTCACCGTCACGCCGTGGTCCGGCGCGTCCATTCCAGCGGCGTTTCGCCGACGAGGCGCTTGAAGATGTTCGAGAAATAGGGCGGATTGCAAAAGCCCGCCTTGAACGCGACTTCCGCCATCGAGAGGGAACCCGTCGCCATGAGTTTCTTGGCCAGTTCCACCCGTTCGCGGATGATTTCTTCGCCTGGCGACCTGCCGAGCTCCCGCGCAAAAATCCGCACGAGCGTCGAGCGCGACACGCCGACCGCCTCGACGATCTGCGCCAGCCCGAAGGGTTTGCCGAGATTCGCGCGGATGAAGGCGAGCGCCTTCTGCACGTAGGGGCTGGCGGCGGCCGTGAAGTCGGTCGAGGCGCGCTCGGTGATGCGGCGCGGCGGGATGAGGATGGGCCTTGCCGGCGCCTTTTCGCCGCGCAAGAGAGCATCCAGAAGCCGCGCCCCCTCGTAGCCGGTGCGCCCTTGGTCGTGTTCGACCGACGAAAGCGGGACGATTTGCGATTCACAGATGAGGCGGTCGCCGCCGATGCCGAGAATCGCGACTTCCTCCGGCACGGAGACCTTGGCCGCAACGCTCGCTTCGAGCGCGCGCGCGGCGTCGGCATCGTCGTAGGCAAGGAGCGCAAGCGGTTTCGGCGCGGCCTTGAGTTTCGCGCCGAGCCATTTGTCGAACCAGCCGAAATCATCCAGCCGGTCCGGCGGCGCCTCTTCCGAAAGCACCCAGCGGGCGACCGGACGCACGGACGGGCCGCTCCCGTCCTGCCCGGCGAAGCCGTCGCAGCGCAGCTTGTGGACGTTCTGCCAGGTCGTCGAGAACCAGGCGAAGTTGCGGTAGTTCCTGGCCTCGAAATACGCCCGGGCGATGCGGCCGATCGCCTCGTGGTCGCCGCTGACGCGCGGCACGCCGATTTCAGGATGGTTGTAGGTGAGGTCGACAACCGGCATCTTGCGCCGGATCAGCGATTTGACGAACGCGATCTGTTCGGGGTTGTCGCGCATCGTCACAAGCGCGCCGTCTCCGCTCCATCCGACGGGGCGGCGGGCGATGCGGTCGAGAATGGTCAGATGCCAGCCGTTCTCCTTTGCATAGCGCGCGATGCCGGCGAGTCGCGGCTGGTAGGCGGGCGTGATCCAGACGAGGACGTGGCGGGTGTGGGCGGCTTTGAAATCCATGCTTTTGCTAGTCTACCAAAACATCCTGTTCTTCGTCAACCGGCTAACCCCTTGCGACCGTGTTCGTCGCGCGCCACATGAGCGAGAGAACCGCCCCGCCGGCGATCGCCGCGCCCAGGACGACACCATACGCCGCGCTCCATCCCCAGCGCTGCGCGACGAAGCCGAAGCCGATGCCGGAAAGCACCGTCGACGCATACGAGAACAGCCCGACGAAGCCGCCCGCGACGCCGGCCGCGCGCGGTGTGGCCTGCTGGGTCGTCGCGACGCCGAGCAGCGCCTGCGGCCCGTAGATGAAGAAGCCGACGAAGAGGAACGGCACGAGCTTCACGACGAGCGGCGCGGACGCCGGCACGCACCAGAACGCGGCGATCGCAACGGCGGCTCCGCCCATGCAGACGACGCTCGTCCTGTGCGCGCGGCTGTCGAAGAAACGGTCCGTCGCCCATCCCGCCACGACCATGCCGGCGTTGCCGCCGACAATCTCGAAGACGAAGCAAAGCGTCGTCGCGGAGGCGAGCGAGAGGCCCTTCGTCTCCATGAGAAGCACGATTCCCCAGTCGAGCGCCGCGAAGCGCACGGTGTAGACAAAGAAGTCGGCGATCGCGATGATCCAGATGCGCGGGTTCCTGAAGACATGGCGTGCGACATAGGCGCGGTAGCCGTCGCCGCTCGCGTCTCGCGTCTGATGACTCACGTCCGTCCTTGACATGAGGCAGGGGGCGCGAGACGGGTTGGGCGGGCCGACTCTCAGCCCGATGTCCTCCGGCGAATCCTTGAAGAGGAACAGCGTCGCCACGCCGCCGGCCGCCGCGATCGCCGCCGGAACGATGAAGCACAGCCGCCACGAACGGAACCACGGGATGAGCAGCCAGCCGCACAGCGCGAAGACCGCGCCCGCGCCGATCGAATGCGAAAGATTCCAGAGCGACTGCCTCGTGGAAAGTTCGTCCGGCGCGAACCACTTGGGCAGGGTCTTGATGCAGGGCCCCACGCCCATGCCCTGGAAATACTGGTTGAGCATCCAGAGAACGCCCATCGTCCAGACGAGGGCGAGGGTGGATCCGGCGCCGCCCAGGGCGGACGCGATGAAATCGCTGCAACCGAACAGGATGTTCGCGCCCGCGCAGATGAACAGCCCCGCCGCCATCACCTTGCGCGCGGAATTGCGGTCGGCGACAATGCCGTTCAGGAAGCGCCCGATGCCGTAGACGATCCCGCCGGCCGTGAGGAACGCGCCGAGCTGAACCTTGCTGACGCCGATCTCGCCCAGGAGCGGCATCGCGATGGAGAGATTCTTGCGGATCAGGTAGTAGAGCGCATAGCCGCCGGTCGTGACGGCCAGCGTCTCCCGCTGCCACCATTTGAGCGACGGGGTCATGTCTCGAACGTGAACGCCTCCCACGGGATGTCCACGGGCTTTTTCAAGGTCAGGATTTCGTCGATGTGCATCAGAAGCGGGAAGTCGGCGGCGTCGGCCCTGCCGGCCGCGCAGAGCGTCTTGACGGCGCGCGCCACGCGCTCGGCGACGACGAGCGATTCGAGCGTCACGCCCTTGAGCTCCGCCTTGGCCGCGTCGATGTCGAGCCCGCGCCCGAGGAGGATGCCCACGAGGCGCGTGCGGCCGCCATAGACGGTAACGTAAAGGTCGCCCGTGCCGACGCAGAAGCTGTCGAGCGTGCCGGCGCCCTGGAGGTCCAGCAGACGCTTCATTTCCTTGGACGCCTGGCCGAACACGGCGGCCTGCGAATTGAAGTGGAGCGGCGAATCGAGCCCGAACGCCTTCTGGTTGAGGCCGATCGTGAGCGCGATGCCGAGCGCGTAGCCGTTCTTGAGCGCGACCGCGCTTTCGATGCCCGTGACGTCGGTGGAAAGCGAGATGTGGTAGTAGTCCGTCGCCATCGCCTTCTTGAGCCGGCGCAGAACGGCCCTGTCCTTGCCGCAGAAGGCGACCTCGGTCTGGTCGTGCGCGACGAGTTCGTAGCTGGTGCAGGGGCCGCCGATTGCGCAGATCGAGCGGCGAATGCCCTTCTTGGCAAGGCGCTCCTCCCACACGGCGGGATACGTGAGAAGGCGTCCGTCGGGCGTATCCACCAAGCCCTTGGTGACGGAAAGGACCGGCATGTCCGGCGGCAGCTTTGGAAGAACCTCTTCGCCGAACCAGTCCACGCCGAAGCTCGATACGCCGCCGATGACAAAGTCCGCCCCGTCGATCGCCTTCGCCATCTCCTCGATCTGGTAGAACGCGCATCCTTCCGGGAATGGCGGGATGCCCTTCGGAAAATGCTTCGCGAACTTCGGATGCCGGTTCGACCTGCGGCATTCGTCGATGATTTCGCGGTCGAGGGGTGTGCCGACGAGCCGCACCTCGTTTCCGTTTTCGCGGGCGGGGAAGGCGAGCGCGCTTCCCATCATGCCCGAACCGATGATTGCAATCGTTGCCATGGTGCCATCCTATCTTTTTTTAACTTTAACGCAAAGTCCGCCAAATCACATTCATCATCCCTTGCCGCACATTTCGACCGACCAGGCGGGGGAAAGCGCGTCGCCCGGGTAGAACGACATCCGCACAGAGCCGTCCGCGACGTCGAGCCTGCAATGTCCGGCGGCGTCGCTGAAGAAATATTCCCTGAGCCCGGGGCGGAAGAACGCCAGCGAGGCCTTGAAGTCCTCGCGTTTTTCGCCTGAGAGCCGCGCGAGGCGCCGCGCTCCGTATTCCTCCACGGTCGAATAGACGGCATCTCCGGTCGCGAGCTCCGGCTTTTCCCACACGGAGTTTGCCGTAAATTCGCAGAAGCCGCCAAAGGCGTTTTCGTGACGGAAGAACGTCGTCGTGTGCGTATGGCCGGAGAGCACCACCGCATGGCGGCGGGAGAGCGCCTCGTAGAGCCGCGGCCGCAGAGCATCGCATTTCCTGCTGCCGCCGAGCCGCCAGCGGAAGGAATTCGAATCTGCCGCGGTGAACGGGCCGTGGGTGACGAGGAATACGTGGCGGGCCGTGGCGCCTTCCACCGCATCGATCACCGGCTGGAGGTCGCTCCGCTCGAAATCGCAGAACACCCACAGGTCGCCGCCGAGACGGAATGAAAATACGGGATACTCCGCCGCGCATTCCTCACCCGTCAGACGGAGCATCTCCGCGCCCATGAAGCGCCTTGAGAAATCGAGATACGCGTCCCGCGCACCCTTGCCGCGGAAATCGTGGTTGCCGATGACGGTCAAGAACGGACGCGCGGCGTTCCGGCGCGCAAACGGCTCGCGCATGACGCCGATCGCATCCTCCAGCATCTTGACATGCGTCGGCACGTCGTCGCAGTCGCCCTGCACGAGGTCGCCCATCTGGAGGATGAACCGCGTATCGAGGCGGCTGGCCACGGTGGCGCTCGCCTCGACGAGCCGCCGACACCGCTCGCGCCACATCTCGCCGTTGCGCCTGAACTCGGCGTGCTGGATTTTCGCCCACTTGTTGGACTCGTCGTAGTGCGAGTGGTAGACGCTCTCCGGCTCTGCGTCGTAGTGCGTATCGCCCAGGACGGCAACCGAATAGCGCGCACCGCCGGGCGCCCCGCCGAAACACCGCGCCCGCGTCGCCGCCACCGCCGTCAGCCCCGCAATAAATCCTCTTCTCGTGAGTGTCGTGCTCATTGTCGAATCCTCCTTCAATCGTCCTACAGCCGCAGCGTCGCCTTCTGCCCGTCAAGTTCCCTGACGATGTCGCCGCGCATCGGCTGGCCGTCGCCGGGGCCGCCGGTGAAGAAGAAATCCCATTGGCGATTCACGATCTCCACGCGGTCGGGGAACGTGCGCAGGATGGCGTATCCAATATCGCCCCAGTGGCCGGTCGAGGGCAGGCCGACGTATGGCTTGACCTGCTGCGGCTCCCAGCCGGAGTGGATGATGTCCCTCGCCCACTTGTGCCAGTGGCCGTGGATGTGGCCGCGGCAAGCCTCGGACTTGAGCAGCAGAGCGCCGAGGCCCACCTTGTCCTCGTCCGGCTTGTGGTGGGCGCACGTGAGCACCGGCTTCGTCGAGGCCTTGAGCGTCTCGGCGAGCCATTCGCGCTGGGCGGCGTCCAGCTCTCCGGGCTTGGATTTTTTGAACTTTTCGACTTCCAGGGCGTTCAGAGTATCGAGCATCAGCAAGTCGACGTGCGGCAGTTCTATCTTCGAGACGATGCGGCCGGCGACCGGCGACGTCTTTGCATACTCCGGCCACACGGAGAGGAAGTTGCCCCGTCGGTCGTGGTTGCCCATGCCGAGCGTGAGCCGGATGCCGGCATCCACGAGCGGCTGCAGGAGCCCGTGCGCCAGAACGTAGTCTTCGCGCTGCCCCCAGTGATAGGCGATGTCGCCGAAGCATACGACGTTCGCAGGCAGAGGGTCGAGCGCGAGAATCGCCGCGACGGTCTTTGCAAGGAATTTCTCTTCGTAGAGATGGGTCGGCACTTCGCTCTTCAGACCGTTCACGTGAAGATCCGAGAGGAGAACCGCAAGAGCGGGGTCGAGCACCCTCTTCTTCCTTCCGGCGGCGGCGGGCAAAGCGGCCGCCCGCCTCGCCATCGTACCGACAGCGGCGGTCGCCAGCCCCGTCAGAAACATCCTTCTTGTCATGTCCGCTTTCATGTTTTTCTCACCTCAGAATGATCAAAAAACCCGGCGTGAGCGGACGCTCGGCGCCGCCGCCCGCGAGGCGGAAGCTGCCGCCACTGCGGTAGTATCGCTTGCCGACCTTGTCCCAGAGCGCCGCGCCGCCGGTGAGTGGATCGCGAACCGGCACGAGGTCGAGAGCGGGCGCGTAGGCGCCGCTCGGCTGCTTCGTGCGCAGTTTCAGCGAATAGACGCGGGCATGGGCGAAACTGTCGGCCTTCCCGATGTAGTTTCGCGCGAAAAGGTAGAGCGGAATTCCGGTGTCCAGCGGTCCGGCATACGTCCTGTCCGTGCGTCCAAGAGCCGCCCAGGCGCCGTTCGCGTCGGTGGCGATGGCGAGAAACTGGTCTTTATCGTCGAGACGCGACGACACCTTGTATTTGACGTTCGCGACGGGCGTGAAGAACGTGTTCTCCCCGCCATCGGCAATGCGCGGCAAATCCTTGACGTAGCCGATGCTGTGTGCGGGCCAGGCGTTGTAGAGGAAGAACCGTGTGTTGCCGGAAGACGGGCGCGCCCCGACGAACACGTCGTCGTCCGGCACGGTCAGCCACTCCATCACGGCGTCCATTTCCAGCCCGTCCTTCGCGACGACGCCGAGGTTCACGTAATCGGCCGCGCCGTCGGATTCGACGTAGTCTATGCGCTTCGTCGGTGCGGCCGCCTCTACAAGGACGTTGGTGACCACACCGACTTGAGTCGCTTTGTCAAACGCTTTCGTTGCAGATTTGAAAATGCGCTCCGTGACAATATCGTACAACCCAGCCTCGCCGTCGCTGGCTACACATGGCACGAAATCGCGCAAAAGTTCGTCTCCATCCCAAATCTTGGCAGAATATAGACGGCTGTGCGTCGGGTTTTTAACGTATGCGTCTTTATGGTTGTTTGCGAACAACGCAAGCGTTGAATCTGTTGCGAATTGCGTGGTGTCGGTAAACGTGTCGTTGTAAAGTTCCGTGCCGTTTACTTTGACAGACTGGCTTGATGCGGACAAATCGCTCTCGATCAAGTAGCGAGTGCCGGAAGCCGGCTTCGCCTTGGCTAGCTTCGGCTCGCGCAGCTTGCCGTCGCCATAGCAAAAATATCCATTGTAGTGATACGCCATATATAAGCGGCCGTTGCCGGTGCTTTTCGCGCGCGCTGCGAGGATTGCGTGGTCGCCGGAACTTTCAAGAAGTGTCGCATCGACCACGCTCTTGAGGCCCAGCTTCCCCCATACCCCCGTATCTACATACTGCTGGGCGACGGAACTTGATGTCGTGCCGTCCGCCTCAATCCATTCGACAAACGCAGCCGGTCTTGGCAGTTCCGGACCGGGAACGAATTCCGTGCCGGACGGATCATCGGAGTAGTAGAACCGGTTGTTTGCCGCATCGTAGAGGCCGACGTGCCCATTCTTCTTCGCGGGCAGATAGTGGCGCTCCATGTCGAAGGCTCCGGTCGCGGCGTTCTTCCTGAAGATCTTGCACTCGTAGAGCTTGCCCCGCGCGAAGTAGCTCGCCGTCCCGTTGTAGTTGCAGGCGAAGAGATAGAGGTCGAGTCCCAAGTCGATCGTTTCGTTCGCGTGGCCGGTCTGCTGGCCATCGCCGAGCATTTCTGCGCCGTTCCTGCGGATGGAAAGCGCTCCCGGATTTGAAAAGTCCGCCAGAACTTCAAATCGGCTCCCGCGCACGGCTTCGGTCGCGGTTCGGTGCCAGGAATTGTAGCCATAGCCGAAGATGAAACTTGTTTCGGCTGTGTTTTTGGCGAGGTGGCAAAGGTAGAACCGAGTGTCGCCGCTTGTCTTGCGGGCGTCGAGCATCGACCAGTCGTCGCCGCCGTCGGCAAGCGGTTTCACGGTCGCCCCCCATTCCATGTCGATCCTTGCCTTGAGGCCGGTCTCGGCGTTGACGCCTGTGTCGATGTACTGCGTACCAGTCGCCTCGACATAGTCAAGATACGCGTCCGGTGCGCCGGGAAGCGTCGCGGTCGCAGCCGACGCCACGACCGAGAGGAGCTCCCCCATGAGGCAGAGAGACCAAACTTTGCAGACACATGGAACGTGTTTCATCTTACGACTCCTTTTTTTGGGGGGCGGCCCTGACGCGAGTCACCCGTGTTGATAATGCTTGCCAACTCTGCCGAAGATTATACCATCTGCGGCACGCGCCTTCAACGCGAAATGATTACACAAAAAGTCGCGATTTCTTACAGGATCGGCGCATCCGATCTTTCGATCCAATCCGAACTTTCTTGGGGACAGACCCCAACTTTCTGGTGCTGGTCTAAAATGATTCTGGTGCGCACCAAAACCTCTGGCGATGCGCAGGGAGACCGAGACGGCGGCCGGCCCTGACTGGGGGAAGCGGCGTCTCGCCGCTTGCTGGGAGGGCCGACCTCCGTGTCGGCCATGGCCGGGACAGAGCCCGGCCCTCCCTTCTTCGCAGATTTCGAGAAACTGGCAAACACTTTGCCAAAAAATGGGTAAACTCCAGAGTCAAAGCCTATTGACATAGTATTATTGATAGAGTAGCTCATGCCAGCTTGTACTCCTGTCTGGGCGATTTCGGACTGTCCGGATCGGTTCTTTCTATCATGCCCTTCTCCATCAGCGGCCTCAGGTAGTACCTGGAAAAGTGGATTGGGCTACTGTATCAATATGCTCTGCCCCTTCATTCCCCTGGATGCAGCGCACCGGCCGCGGCATCAGCTCTTCAACGGCGGAACATTCGCCATTGACCGTATAGGTTCCCGCACCGTACTCCTTCGTACCGCCGTCGGGAAGATGGACCGTGGCTGAGGCGTTCGGCGGCACCGTGAAACGCCACGTCAGCGTACCGTCCGGCGCATACGTCCATGCGCTCTCGATTCGACCATATGGCGAATCGTACCGAGCGCTGACATGCCCCATCCGCCTGTCCGGCTTCGGCGCGAGGACGAAATGACGCCAGCCCGGCGATTTAGGATCGGGCTGGATGCCGGCCATCGTTCCGTACATCCATTCCAATACTGCGCCGTATGCGTAGTGGTTGTAGCTCTTCATGCTCAGGCGCAGGAACCCCTCCGCCTTTGAATAGCCGTTCCAGCGCTCCCATATGGTCGTTGCGCCCTGTTCCACCGAGTGCAGCCAAGACGGATTCTTCCGCTGGAGAAGAAGAGTGTAGGCGACGTCTGGACGCCCCACTTCGTACGTAAGCACGTCCAAGATAAGCGGCGTGCCGAGGAATCCAGTCTGCAGGCAGTCGCCATGCTCCCGGATGTTCTTCAGAAGCGCATCCTTCGTCGCCTTGACCGCCTCCGGCTTCTCCAAAACGCCGGACTTCAGCGCAAAAAGCGCAGGCGTCTGCATTCCGCGCAGGCATCTTGGCAGCATTCCGTCTGGCTCCAGAAAACGCCGCCGCACGTAGACGCGCGCCTCGTCTGCCATCGCCCGATATCTCGCCGCGGCCTCCGCCTTGCCGAGCGCCTCGGCCATCTCCGCGCACATCTGCGCATCCATGAGCCAGTAGCATCCGCCGAGGAAATGCCAATAGACGAGCGCATCCGCCATTGGGCGCCTCTTGCCGTCCGGTCCCTTCTCGAATGCGCCGCCGTCGTGCGACTCAAGCGCCTCGAACGACACCCAGTCGCCCCACTGGTACTCGTTGGCGGCAGGCGAATCGAACCTGTTCTTCGCCGTGAGCGCCATGTACCGCTCGACGGCGGCGAAGTTCTCCTCCACGATAGCGATGTCTCCGTAGCGCTTCCACATGGTGTACGGCACGATAACCCCTGCATCACTCCAGCCAAAGCGCTCCGCATCGTCGCCGAAGAGCCCAGGCGGCGCCACTCCTGCGAACGAGCCGCCGTCATGCTGCGAATCGCGCATGTCGCGCATCCACTTGCGCAGAAATCCGTACACATCGGCGTTGCGGGACGCCGCCGCGCAGAACACCTGAATGTCCGCCGTCCAGCCCAGCCGCTCGTCGCGCTGGGGGCAGTCCGTGGGGACCGAAAGATAGTTCGAGTATTGCCCCCAGAGAACGTTCGAGATCAGACGGTTCACGTCGGCGACGCCTGTCTCAATCCGCCCGACTTCATCACGCTTCGCCACCGACGAAACCGGCACGGACGCAATCTCGCGGAAACGCACGTCGTCCGTCGCCGTCACCGACAGGTAGCGGTAGCCGAGGTAGGTGAACGCGGGACGGTAGAACTCGTCCCCGTCGCCCGAGAACACGTATTCGACCTTTGCGCCCCAGTCCCGCAGGACCCGCAGATTGCCGCGATAGACGCTTCCTTCCGGCCCGTCGTTCCCGCGATCCAAGCGCCCTCCTCCGTCGCAAAGCATCTCGCCCGCCTTCGCTACAAGCCGCGTTCCCTCGCGCGCCGCAAAGCGGAACTCAGGCACGGCGGCGGCATTCTGCCCGAAGTCGACGACGAGCGTCTCGCCCGTCTTCAGCTCGACGTCTTTCGCCGCCGCGTACCGGCGCAGTATGTTCACCTTGCCGTAGGCTTCGTCTGATTCGCCAGTCACGCCCTTCCAGACGTACAGCGCACACGGCTCAAGCCGCAGATCCTCGCGCAATGCCACCACAGGGCCTTCCATCGGCACGATTTCGCCCTTGAACTCGTCGCATGTCTTCACCGGCGCGAATGCCGCATCATCTCCGGTCGTCATCCAAGGGGTCTTTTCACGCGCATCGTATTCCTCTCCGTCGAAAATGCCCGCCGACTTGACCGGACCCGTCACGCCGCCGCGCCAGCTTTCGTCCGTGCCGAACCGCGCCTCCGTGCCGTCCTCATAACGCAGGATGAGCTGCGCACGGAAGGCCGATTCCCTGCCGCGGTAGTCTGTCACCTTGTCGCGCCACCAGCCAGCCGTGACGATGGACGAAAACACGTTGTCTTCCCCCTGCTCCCTGTTCACCAGCCCTGTCACGTCGAAGGTAAAGGAGTGCCGCGTCTTGAGGACATGGTCGAAGCCGGGCTTGAGGAACCCGGGTAGCGGACTGCCGTTCACGTATGCCTGGAACACGCCCTGCCCCGTAACCGTCCACCACGCCTCCTTGACGCGCTTGGCGTTACTGAGCCGCTTCGCGAAGCACGAAGCGCCCGGCATGGCGCGCCGTCGGCTGCGAACTTCCTCGGAGACGTCCGCCGCAGCGTTCGGCACGGCGATCCATTCGCTGCCGTTCCAGTCGTCCAGCGCAATCAGCCCCGTCGTGAACGTAGCCGGTTCCGAGAAGACGTCACGTCCGCGCTCGTCCGTCACGACGACCGACCAAACATGACGCGTCGCGCTCTTCAAGGCAGGTCCCGTATAGGGCGCGGCATGCGACGCCGCCTCGTCGATCCTGCCAGACCGCCACACCTCTTCACCGGAAGCGGTGCGCAGGTCGATTGCATACGCCTTCTGCGCCACTCCCTGCCGCTCGGTCCGCATCTGCCACGAAAAGACGGGCTTCACGATGTCGGAAGGCTCCACAAGGCGGCATACGCGAAGGTTCCCTATGGTCGTTTGCGCAACGGAAACCGCCGCGCACAGCGCAGCCGCCGCTGCCAGAAGAAATCTATTCATCAATCCCCTGTTTGTTGCTTGGATTTGCGATAACGGGTCTGGCAATGTCTATCGCCGAGACAAGATCGCCCCGCCAGTGCTCAATCGTATGCCGCCATGGTGCCATGATGAAGCCCTTCAGCCGATCTGGAGAGATGTTCTTGCGGCAGAAATCCACAGTTCCTGCGAAGTTTTCGACGCAACTGTAGTTGGACCCAGTCGGCATCTGGTCGAATCCGCCGCGCTCAAGGTCGAGATACGCCTTTACTGTGTTTCGTTTTTCCGAATCGAACGTCTTGCCATAGTACCAGTTGGACTGAAGTACGCTCTTGGGCATTCGCTTCAAGAATTCGTCGGTGTGTTTCCAGATGTAATCGCTCCATATCCATGAGCGTATCCCGGCCTTCTCGATCTGTTCGACCATCCAAAGCAAGTCGTGCCACCAAAGATCGCCTTGTCGCACGACGACATACTGATATCGATCCTGGTGTCCGAAGGTCTCCTCGTCATAACCGATGTGGAAGAGGCGAGGGTAGCCGAAGAGCTCGGCCACGTCACGTATCAGGTCGGCGCAGACCTGGTAGTATTTCGACGTCGAGACCATGCGGCTGTAGTCCTTGAGCCAGATGTCGTGCGCCGTCGAGAAGTTGAGCTTCGGCACGGGTTCCAATCCCATGGCCCGAAGGCGGGCAAGCTCCTTCTGCAACTTCTCCGGCGACCAAGACCCCTTCACCGCGAGCTCGGGATGGCTTGGAAACTGGACGCCTTCGCCAAGATCCATCAGCAGCATGTTGAAACCCGCCGCGCGTGCCTTTTCGGTCAATTCCCTCCACAGCGAATCGTCGCACCTGAGTTCCTCTGACGGCGCTTTGTAATGCATTTCGTCGGGTTTGAGGTTGCCCCAGCGCGGCGGCACGCAGTCGCACCACATGTTCGTGCCGAGCTTGAGCATATAGCACCATGTGAAACCCAGACGTCTCGGCTCGTCGCCCCATACAGTCGGGCAAGCGGCCGTTGCGGCAACCGCGCCCAGAAAACTTCTTCTCGTCATGTCATTCATCTTGCCGCACTCCTCACCGCCCTGCCGAGTTTTGCAATTGCCTCGCCCATCGGAAATCGAAATCTACAAGGATCGGGCGATGGTCGGACGGACGCCATATGTCGCTTACCCCCGAGTATGTCGGGCGTGTGTAGCGGTCGACGACGACACGAGCCTCTTCGACATGATCGTACAACCCCCGCGTCAGATAGACATAGTCTATTCGCGACTTTGCCCCGCCTGTTACATGGAAGTCGTTCGGCAGCCATTCGTGCATGAGGTCGACAAGGGGCGTGCTTTCGGCCAACCACCGATGGACTGCGTAGCGAGGGGAGTCCAGCGGGATGTCGTACATCCGCGCATCGACCGGCGAGCGAGCATTGTAGTCTCCCGCAACGACCCAGTACTGGTTCGATGCGTCGGGCACCGTGAAGAACGACCCTTTGAGAACGGTCTCGATTTCGTCGCGGCGTGCGAGGTCGCCGCCGAATTTCGCCGCGCTGGCCTTGCGCTCCGCATCCGTCTTGCAGCCATGCCCCCACGGCGCCCAGTTGAGGTGGACCGTCACGATGTTCAGGACGTTCGTGCCCACCCGGATCCGCGCCCAGCCCGATCCCGTCGGAACGAGATCCTTGGCGACGCTCTCGATGGGGAAGCGCGACGTGATGCCCTGCATGTAGCACTTCGGATTGTCTGAGCTGATCCAGACGTGGTCATGCCCGTAGCGCGCGGCGAGCTTCGGCCAGCCTGCGGGAAGAATCCGCTGCGATTCGTCTTTCACATGGTCCATCTTGCCCGTCTGTCGCTTGGTCCTGACCTCGGCGAAGACGCAGATGTCGGGCGACTGCTTCTGCACCCACGCGACGAAGCGATTGAAGTTGTCCGTCTGCCCGTCCCACATCCCGTCCTGGATGTTCCAGTAGAGAAGCCGCGTCGAACCGCAGGCCGCACCCGCGAGAACGCCGATAATCAGTGTGAGCGTTCCCGCCCTGAAACTACGCCGTGCCATTTTCTCCCTCACGATGAATTACTTGATGATGATAACCATGCCAAGCGGCGTATATTCCACCGTTGCCGAAACGGCCTCGCCGGCAACCCTCTCGTTGAAGACCGTATAGACAGGCTTAACGGAATAGGTGTGGGCATAGTTATTCGCCTTTGCCTTGCTCCATTCCAGCGTCAACGAATCGGACGTCTCGCCGGAAATCAGAACACCATCCTCATACCACTCATAGCTCTGCGCACCGATGGCAAGACAGGTGAGCGTCGCCGTGTTGCTCGTTTCCTTCCGCGTCAACCTTGCGGGCTGTGGCGCGATCAGGATGTCGCTCTCCGCGCCCTTGAGCCCCTTGCCGCGCACCGTTCCACCCGTGAGCGGGAAGAACCTGTTCTGGCATGTCTCGTACAGCCCCGCAATACCGTTCGTCAGACACGGCACGAAGTTCCTGTCCAGAACGCCGGAATTGTAGATCTTCACGTTGTAGAGCCGCATGCCCGTCTGATTGGTCTTTCCGTCCCAGTTGCTGCCGATGCGCAGTGTCGAGGTGCAAGTCGTGGCGGTGATCGCCTCCACCCCGCCGCGTGACATGTTCGTGCTCTGGTACACCTGCACACCGCCCCTGTAGGCCGTTATCGTGTTCGCCGGCGCGTCGCACACGAATTTCGTGCGCTCGTTCGTGATGTAGACGCTCGTCCACTCATTCTTCGCCTTGGCATAGTCCGCGAAGCACCAGCCGTAGCGGCCGGCGTCCGGCTGGTAGAGGTGAAACCAAATGCCGTTGCGCTCCGACTCCGCGTCCTTGTAGCCGCGCTGCTCGAAAAAAATCGCCGAACCACTGCCGGAGATCGCGTAGTTGTTGTTCCAGACGGCGAAGTCCATCTCGATTCGGCTGTCCTTCGTCAGCACGTATCCGATGTCGATTCCGTGGCCCTTTACGCCGTCAAAGTCGAGATACGCATCTTTCGCGTCCTCATCGCCCTGAATATTGCCGCCGGCCTCGCACACGATGTTCGTGCCGGGGCTGTTGTACACCGTTGGGAGAAGCCCTAGGGTTGGTGTTGCCAGCGTGTCGCGAAGAATCGGAACGCTATTGGAAATACTCGGTACGAAATCGTGTACAAGATTATTCGACTCGTAGATCTTCAGTCCGTAGATTTTCGCCGGAAGCGGCGGCTTGCCACTTCTGTAGCCGAGCGTAAGGGTCGGCGAATTCAACGTCGTCGCAACCTCTTGGCCGCTGTCAGCCGAAACATTCCAATTCGTGTATCCCGCCGTTATCATCTTCATGTTGCTGGCCGTGGCGACGATTTTGCGCCGGACATTGTAGCCGTAATCGACGCCGACTTCCGTTATGCCGCCCTCTTTGCTACCGACCTTCATGTAATGACGCCCGTTCGCACTAGAACCGTACGGCAGAAGATAGACGGCGCCGCTGGCTCCCGCCACATAAAAAAGATACGTCTCCCCCGCCCATTTGCTTGAAGATGTCCAATCCGGCGTCAGAAGCGCATAGTCTAATTCTATTCTTGATTCCGGATTAAAGGCATACCCAGTGTCGAAATACATCGTCTTGCCTTTGACAGCTGCCGCAGTCATGACGTCGTTGTCCGGGAAGCCCACCCAGGGATCGTCCTTCTCGACCGTAATGTCGCCGCCAGCGACGCAGGCGCGGGCGTTTTCGCCGGAATGGAACACGCCGCTGACGGTGTCCTTCAGTCCCGCGACGCCGCCCTTGACCCATGGGACGAATTTCTTGACGAGCGTCCCGGACTCATAGATCTCAAGCCCATAGACGCGCATCTTCGCCGGTCTCTCCCATGTCGCCGTCGCAGTCGCATACGCGCCGGAATTGTGGGCGCACGTCGCAAAAAGGCCAAGAGGGTAAATCTGGGTCCCCGAGGAAACCGACTCAAACGTCTGCGTCGCGACTTCTGTGCCGTCTTCGTCCAGCAATCGGAATATCTTGCCGGGCAAATCCATGATCATCGTGTAGCGGCTCAAATCCGCCGGATGCACGTTGTACCCCGACGCATTGTAATCGGCCTTGGCCTGGTTAATCGAAAACCAGGCACCTCCACCCGAGGTCTTCTCGCCTAGATAGCACCTGAACCATGGGCGATTGGCAGTCCCATTGTCGCCTTTCGCACCGAAGGGGGTGATGCCGAGCGTTGTTTCGTTCAATTTGAAATCAAGGACGATTTTCGTGTTTGGTCCGACAAAGTGGCCAGTGTTGAAATACTGGTTGCCGTTTGTGTTCTCGATGTAGGCATCCTCCGCAAAGGCGGTACTGCCATCTGCGAACAAGGCAGCGGCTACAGCGACTATCAGTAATTTCTTCATTTTTTTGACGTCCTTTCCATGCCGTTAGGCCTGAGTTGATATCGTTACGCGGCCATTATACTCCAATCCATCAGTTTAAGTCAAGAATAATACAGTCCTGTTTCTGGCAACCTTATCATACTGTATTTGACATGCAACGAACGCAAATGGTATAATCGCGCGCATGAAAGCCGAACCACGGAGAATCCTCGTTGCCCTGTACATCGCCTACGGGTCGGGGCGCGAAATACTGTACGGAATAGACCGTTATGCGCGGGCCCACTGCAACTGGCGCTTGCGTGTCGTCGACTGTACCGGCGACAAAGCCTTAGATGACATCCGACGCGCAGAAACCGATGGCTTCGACGGCATCATCGCGTGCGGTCTCGACCATCCCGCCACTGCCGAATGCCTGCAGGAGTCACGTACGCCGCTCGTCTGCGTCTGCTGCATGCCGTCCGCCATCCCACGGCGCAGGGACGCCGTGGCGTTCATCAACATCAACGACACCGAAATAGGCCGTTCCGCCGCCGAATACCTGTTTTCGCTGGGACGATTCCGCTCATACGGTTTCGTCAGCAAGAACAAGACGGACGCCAATTACACATATACCTTTCGCGAAAAAGGGTTCCGCTCCTTCTTCAGAGGCAAGACGGACGACGTTCGCATCTACCGAACCGCAGCCGGCATTGAACGTGGTTCCCTGGAAGACATCGTCGCCCTGGCGGAATGGTTGAAATCTCTTCCAAAACCCGCAGCCGTAATGGCACCGCACGACATCTGGGCAACACGGATAGTCGAGGCAGCCGAAATGGCAGACATCAAAATTCCTGACTCCCTGGCCGTTATAGGCGTCGACAACGACAGGGTGTACTGCGAAACCTCGAGGCCGATGATAACCAGCATTACGCCGAACCACGCCAGAATCGGCGAACTTGCGGCAAAAGAACTGAAGAAGCTGATGCAGGCCCCCGCAAAGGCGAAGAGTCCGGTGCAGATCATGAGCCCATCAAACCACAAGATCATAGAGCGCCAGTCAACCAAGCCAATATCTCCAATAGCGCAGATCATTAATCGCGCCGAGTCTTTCATCAGGGAGAATGCGACGAATGGGATATCAGCCGCCGATGTCGCCGCCGACCTTGGCGTATCCAGGCGCCTGGCGGACCTGCGGTACCGTCAGGCAACCGGTAAGTCGATCCTTGAGGCAATCCTCGACTGCCGATTCGACGAAATGAAGCGCCTTCTGCAATTCACCGACATGCCAGTAGGGAAAATCATCGCGTCCTGCGGTTTCAACACGGTCAGCAATGCAAAAAGCCTCTTCAAGAAGCGCTACGGCATGTCTATGAGCGAATATCGCCTCAGCGACCATCGCCCACCCGCCAGGCCCCGCTAGCGTTTCGCCACCATGCGTTCTCCTGACAGAGCACGCGGGTCAAAAGGGGGTCAAAAGGGGGTCAAAGGGCTTATTGACATAGTAGCATTGATATAGTAGCTCATGCCAGCTTGTACTTCTGTCTGGGCGATTTCGGACTGTCCGGATCGGTTCTTTCTATCATGCCCTTCTCCATCAGCGGCCTCAGGTAGCACCTGGAAAAGTGGATTGGGCTCCTGATGCCGACCGTCTCCCTTAGCGCAGACGGCCGCATGGGCCCGTCGACAAGGAGCGCCAGTATCCTCTTCGCCGTCCTCTCGCTTCCCTTCCCAAGCCCTATCCCGACTTTGTCCGGGATGTCCAGCCGAGGATCTGCCTTTGAGCGGAAAGGCGATGCGCCGCGCTTATTTGCGCCGGCGGGCGCAGGCGATGCCCGCGAGGACCGCGACGGCGAGGATCGGCGGATAGTAGAGACGGGCGATCAGCGCACCGGCGCCGAACGCCATCCCCGCGCCGCGCGCCAGCCCGAGCGCGATCAGAATCTGCGCGCCGTAGGGAATCATCCCCTGCACGACCGATCCCGCCGTGTCGATGATGCCGGCAAGCCGCACCCGGTCCGCGCCGAAACGCTCGCCGCACGCGCGCGCAAGCGGGCCGGCGATGACGATGGCGACCGTGTTGTTCGCCGTCAGGAGGTTGATGAGGCCCGTCAGCGCGAACATCCCCGCCTCGCACGTCTTCGGGCCGCGCACCGCCCGCGCAATCCAGCCGGTCAGCTTCGCAAGGCCGCCCGCCGCCTCGATCGTGCGGAAGAGCCCGCCCGCGAGGAGCGCGACGACCATCGTCTCGCCCATCCCCATCACGCCCTGCCCCGCCAACGCGACCGCGCCCGCACCGTCGAACGCACCCAAGAGGAGGCCGAGCACCATCGCGAGGCCCGTGCCGAGGAAGAGAAGCGCCACCACGTTGAAGCCGGCGAGCGCCAGCACGAGAATGAGCACGTACGGCAAAACGGCCACGACATCCTTCGGCGCGACGCTCGCCGCAGCGGTCGCCGCCGCCCCGACCGACGGGGCCGCCGCCACCCAACCCGCGACGAGGTACAGGCCGAGCGCGACGAGCGCCGCCGGGATCGCGTAGGCCGCATTCGCCCAGAACTTGTCGCGCATGGCGACGCCCTGCGTCCGCGTCGCCGCGATCGTCGTGTCCGAGATCATCGACAGGTTGTCGCCGAACATCGCGCCCGCGACGACCGCGCCCGCGAGCAGCGCGGGGCTGATCCCCAGCGGTTCGGCGCAGCC
>JAFUEM010000140.1 GCA_017463935.1 Kiritimatiellia bacterium | reverse complement strand
TTGCGGCCAGTTGCAATGCGGGTGCAATTTTGAAACCCACAAAATCCTGTGGGTAAATTGTGGGTAAAAACTAATTTTCGTTTTTTGGGCGGTTTTTCCGTGCGCCGCATCGGAGGGCCCCGCGCGGTTTTCGGGAATTTTCCCCAACCCACCCCTGCGGAGAAGTAAAACGAGGTCGAAATCGCGCTGAAACTCGCGCGGCAAATTCGCCGCGATTTGTGATATACTAATCGCGTTCTTGCGGGGAGAAATCCGCAAGGCGTCGCAACAAAACGTTCTACTGGGAACTTAGGAACTTTCTATAGACTGGCGGTTTGTATGCGAAGTCGTGCTCATAACCTGAGCGCGGTTTTCGTGTCCGCATTTGTCTATAGGTTTCCTAAGACCTCCAGTAGAGTGCAGAACGGGAAAACTTGCGCTCTTTTCTTTTTGCATCCGGCACGGTGTCGGGCGGCTCATCCATGGGCGCGGAGCAGGGAGTGTTCGATGGCTGACACAGTCGCGCTTCAGAAAGCCAAGAAGGCAAAGAACGACGAGTTCTACACGCAGTATGCGGACATTCAGGCGGAGGTCAACGCCTATCTTGAATTTGATCCAGATACATTTAGAGGGAAAACCGTTCTTCTGCCGTGCGACGATCCGGAAGAGAGCAACTTCACGCGGTTCTTTGCTGAGAACTTTACGGCGCTCGGACTGAAAAAGCTCATTTCGACGAGTTACGCGCCTGAAGCGAAGAAAGCCAAGTACGGGCTCGACCTCTTTGACTGGGCGGCTCACCGTAACCTTGATCCGAAGCACGGGCGAATGATGATCCTTGACCACGATGTGAACGGCGACGGGAAAATCAATTTCGAGGACCTTGAATGGTGGTACTTGAAGGGCGACGGGGATTTCCTCAGCGACGAAGTCAAGAAGTTCCGCGACGCGGCGGACATCATCGTGACCAATCCGCCGTTCTCCATGTTTCGGGATTTCCTGAAATGGATTGTCGCAGCCGACAAGAAGTTCCTCGTCATCGGCAACATGAACGCGATCACCTACAAGGAGGTGTTTCCTCTCATCCAGACAAACAAGATTTGGCTCGGCGAGAGCATCCACAGCGGCGACCGCGAGTTTGGCGTGCCGAAGGAATATCCGCTCACCGCGGCAGGGTGGCGCGTGGATGCAAAGGGCAACCATTTCATCCGCGTCAAGGGCGTGAGGTGGTTCACCAACCTTGAGCACGGCAGACGCCACCGGCCGTTGCAGCTGATGACGACGGCTGACAACAGGAAGTATTCGCGCCACAAGGAAGTGAAAGGTGTCGGCTACAGAAAGTACGACAGCTACGACGCAATCGAGGTGCCGTTCACGGACGCGATTCCGAGCGACTGCGAGGGCGTGATGGGCGTTCCGATCTCGTTTCTCGACAAGTATTGCCCTGAACAGTTTGCTATATTGGGGCTGGATCGGTATGTGCCCGACAATCCGCATTACGGACGTCGGTTTACGATTGACGGAACGGAGACGTACGCGCGCATACTCATTCGCCATAAAAAGGAAAATCCAAATGAAGACTGAACTTCGGACGGACATCACCGTCGGCGACATCTGCAAAGGGTTCTACTACAACACGCTGGAGGGCAAGGGCGTGAACGGATGGGGCGGAAAGCTCGTCATCCAGCCGGAATATCAGCGAAACTACATCTATGAGAACGGCAAGGACGATGTCGCCGTGGTGGACTCTCTCTTGAAACGCTATCCGATAGGGCTCATCTATTTTCTCAAGGTCGGCGAGAAATATGAGGTGCTGGACGGACAGCAGCGCATCACGAGCTTCGGCCGCTTCGTCACCGGTCACCTCGACATCCTTGACGCAAACGGCATGCCGCGCAAGTTCGATCCGTCGCTTCACGGGTGGCTGCTCAAGACGCCCCTCACGATTTACATCTGCGAAGGCGAAGGGGACGATCCGGAGGCGGAAATCAAGGACTGGTTTCGGACAATCAACATCGCGGGCAAGCCGCTGAACGAACAGGAGCTTCTGAATGCAGCGTATTCGGGGCCGTTTGTGACTGCCGCGAAACAGGTCTTCAGCAATTCGGCCAATTCAAACATGCAGAAGTGGAAGCGGTTTGTGGCAGGCGACGAGAAGCGGCAGGCGGTTCTCGCCGAAGCGCTGAAGTGGGTGTCGAAAGGATGTGTGAGGGACTATCTGAAAGACCACCGCTACAACTCCGACATTACCGGCTTGATGCTTTATTTTGAAAGCGTGATTGCCTGGATTGACGGCGTGTTCAAAGATGTGAAGGACGAGATGTGCGGATTGGAATGGGGGCGTCTCTATGAGGCGTACCACGCCCATCCGTACGACCCCGACAAGGTTTGGGAGCGCGTCGAGGCGCTGTATGCTGACGCAGACAACGAGATTGTCACGAACAGGCGCAATATCTTCGAGTATGTCCTTGGCGGCGAAATCCATCCCGAACTCCTGAAGATTCGCATGTTCAAGCCGGAGGTCAGGCGGAAGGTCTATGCGAAACAGACGGCGGCGGCGAAGGCGAAAGGCGTGTCGAATTGCCCTTTGTGCGCTGTTGGACACGCGGCCAATGCGACACGCATCTACGGTTTCAAGGAAATGGATGCCGACCATGTGACGGCGTGGTCGAAAGGCGGTGACACGTCGGAGGTCAACTGCCAGATGCTGTGTGTCACGCACAACCGGGCGAAAGGCAACAGATGAAACGGATTTTGATTGCGGCGGGTGCGGTGGTCGCGGGTGCGGCGGCGCTCGGTTCGCTCGTCTGCGCGGGGCCGCTGACATTGGCGCGCATGGGGCTGACGGTGCCGCAGCAGCTCGCGGCGCAGAGGGTTCTGACGTGCGGCTTTCTCGGCGCGCTTCTGGCGTTGCCGTTCGGCGCGGCGTATTTCGCGCGGCGCTTGCC
>JAFUEM010000058.1 GCA_017463935.1 Kiritimatiellia bacterium | reverse complement strand
TATCTCGCTCGTCCTCAACAAACCGGACTTGTCGACCACTCCACAGGTGGTCTTCACGACCAATCCGAGGGTGAAAAGAGGCTGAAGGCCATTCCGCTTTTGCTAACTACAAATTTTCCGCTTTTGAAAACTACGCGACACTTTCCTGTTTCGCTCTTGCCTTGCGCAAGGGATTTTTGCTATAATTAAGGCGTTCGGTTGAGGGGCGGGCAAATCCGCCGCGAGGCCGGGCTTGATCTTTTCCATACTCCCGGGTGCGCAAACGGCCCGGGATCGGCGGCACGCGAAAGCGGAGTCCGCCAAGGGCGGACGGCAACATCCGCCGACGTACGCAATCTTGCGTATTTAGCTTTGAGAGAAAACGACCAAATTTCATACAGAAGCCGAGTATGTGAGATGCGCTATGTGCGCTAGTCGCACGTGGCGTGTCTTCAATTCGTGTTTCTGTAAGGGCGCTTGGTCGTGCCTCTCTCAAGACATGGATCTACAGGCACGCCACGTTCTTTTTCCGCGCCTCACCGCGACGTGCCTCAATAGGGAGAGGCGTGGAGAAAGAGTAATCTCGTCACATGACGACAGAAGCATTGTTCGCTGAAAGGTGGAAAGAGCTTGAATCGGCCACTCGTATTGCATTCCCGACATGGGATGGCAAGGAGGTTGAGAAGTTCTTGAAGAAGATGCATGTGGAAGGTGTCGACTTCACTCGGCTTATGGCCTTGCGTTATGTGAGAAACGCTCTGACGCACAACCCGCTGCTAAACGGAAATCCGATTGTGACAGTCAATGCGGGAGTTGTTTCATTCCTTGATGAAGTGATTGCGCGTCTGAAGAAACTCCCAATGGTGTCTAACATTTGGATTCCGCGAAGCGAAGTTTACTTTGGTTCGCTGGATGACCCAATTTCAACAGTTGTCGGTGATATGCTGACGAATGTTTATTCGCATGTTCCAGTTCTTGATTCTGAAGACAAGGTTCTTGGCGTGTTCAGCGAAAGCACGATGCTTGAGATGAACAAGGCGGGAATTCCCGACGATGGCAAGACAACTTTGAAAGCTGTTGCTGAATTTCTGCCGTGCAACAGGCACACGGCTGAGGTGTTCAGATTTGTGCCTAAGAATGATTCCGTCGCTCACATTCGACATCTTTGCGCTGAAGCATTGCAGAAGCACGAACGCATCGGCATGTTCTTTGTGACAGAGAATGGGAAAGTGGATGAACCGTTGCTCGGCATCCTTACTGTCTGGGATGTCGCGGGAGTTTCCGACATGGCAACATCATTTAATTGCTCTGCGAAAACTATTGAGGAAAATCTTTCGCGCGGTATAAGTTAGTGAAGAGGAAAGAAGTTTTAGAAAAAGGATTACATATGTCAGAACGTCAAAAATCGATAAAAAGTATAGCGGCCTTTGCCTTGGTTATTCTGGCTTTTCTAGCTGTGTTGAGCTATCTGTTCCCTTCCGATATTGGGAAAGCAGTGATCGAGCATGCTTCCTGGCCGATCTTCGCAGGGATTTGCATTGCAATATTTCGTGACAGTGTGATTAAGGTCCTTACGGAATTGCCTGGTCTTGTAAGTCGTTCAAGTCTGGGTAATGGAAGTGTTGTCTTTTTGCCCCAACAGGAAGGCATGAAACGTATTGGAGACGAGGACGATGATAGCAGCGATGAGTTCAAGAATTGTGTGAATGGGGATACACTATCAGGGCCACAAATAATTCCGAACGCCGCATCATTTTGCGAGCATCAATGGATAGAAAGATTGCAAAAAGAGTATGGCGTTCCTGTCTTCGAGCGTAGATCAATAGGAGTCTCGACATATTATTTTGATGCTGTCATGGAATATGGTAAGTGCCTATATGGTATTGAGATTTGCAACGTTATAGGACATCGTAATTGGGAACGAGTCTTCGATGACGTGCAGAAAGCTTATGATGGTTTTGTTCCTGAATTGAAGAAGCGCTTTGTCTTCATGGTGTGTGTTGCTTCTGTAGAAGACGATGAGTGTGCCGCATTGCGTGCTATAACAAAAAAACATGACTTTGCAACCATCATCAAACATTATTGAAAGGAAGGATTTCAATGAACACTTTCCGAATCTTGAGAATTTGTATTTGCAGCGTCATTTTGGTGATGGCTTTGGGCTCCAATGCAGACACAACACATACAGAAACCGTCAATGGAATTACATGGACATATACTGTCTCAAATGGGAAAGCGTCAATTGGAGGTGGGTCACAATCCTTTCCTGCCATGCCACGGTCTGTGGTAGGTGCGATTGAAATCCCGTCCGTGCTTGGTGGTTATCCTGTGACAAAAATTGCTAGGTATGCGTTTTATAGTTGTCGAGAGATGGTAAGTTTGACAATCCCGGCCAGTGTGACTAGTATTGAAGATTATGCCTTCAGGGGTTGCAGTTCGCTGACGCACGTAGCATTTGGTTCTGGCGTGGTCGAGATCGGGTCTTCGGTATTTTATGGGAGTGGCATTGAGTCCTTTGCCGTAGACGAACAAAACTCTGCCTACAAGTCCGTGTCGGGACTTCTGTTGACAAAGGATGGGAAAACGCTCATCTATGGTATCAATGGAGATGTTACGATTCCTGCTGGCGTGAAAAGCATTAGCGATTCTGCATTTGCAAGTTGTAGGAGATTGACGAGTGTGTTGATTCCTAACAGTGTGATAAGCATTGGAAGCTGTGCCTTTGAAAGATGTGACACTCTGACGCTCGTGAAAATGCCTGACGCGGTGACGAACATAGGGTATCGGGCATTTTACGCATGCACTGGTCTTTCGAGCATTACAATTCCGGATGGCGTGATAAGTATCGGGGATAATGCGTTTTCGTTTTGCAGTGGGCTGACGAGTGTGATGATAGGGCGAGGTCTGACGAGCATTGGAAGTGAGGTGTTTGATGGTTGCAACAGCATGGAGCAATTTATAGTTGACGAACGAAACTCCGCCTATAAATCCGTCTCGGGACTACTGCTAACAAAGGATGGTAAAAAGCTCATAAGTGGTGTTTCCAGAGATGTGACGATACCTGACGGCGTGATGAGCATTGATAGCTGGGCGTTTTATCTCTGCACGAATTTGACGAGTGTGACGATTCCCGCCAGCGTCACGAGTATTGGGGATTATGCCTTTCGGCAATGTTATGGACTTACGAATATAACATTTAGTATCGGCGTGACGAGCATAGGGTTGGATGCGTTTTATTATTGCAGGAACTTGACTAGTGTAGTGATTCCAGATAGCGTGACGAGCAAATTATGATATAATATAACCCCTGTAAAATAAGGGTTCCGCGAAAAACCGTATAACACTTTATAACACTTTGGGCAAACAAAACGAAAGGAAAAAACCATGAAAGGAACAGTCTACGTAAACAACGGCTACTGGTGGTACGCGGTGCGTCTGCCAGGCGAGAAGAAGCGCACGGCGCGGAAGCTGTGCGCACCCGGAAGCGAGATCGCGCTGCACGCCGACCGCTCCCGCGACGTGGCGATCTCCGCCGCGCGCAGGATATGGGAGCAGGCCACGCGCCGGACGCCCACCATCGCGCTGAAAAGCGAGACGGTGGACACGCTCTGTGGCGGCTGGATCGCGCACTGCGAGACATACTACCGCCACGCCGACGGGACGCAGACGGGCGAGGCCTGGGGATGCCAGAACGCCGTACGGCTCCTTCGCGAAATGTACGGCGACCGACCCGTCGCGGAACTCCAGCACTCCGACATGCTGGCCGTGCGCGACGCGCTCGTCCGCTCCGGCATCGCCCGCGTGACGGTGAATCGCTACATGGAGCGCATCAGGCGCCTGTGGCGCTGGGCGCTTGACGAAGGGCGTATCACGGCCACGCACAAGGCGGAGCTGTCGCAGGTGCAGAACCTCAAGGCGTTCCGATCGGAAGCGCACGAGACGGAGCCCGTGCGCCCCGTGGACGACGCGGACATCGAGGCGACGTGCGCGGTCATGGCCAGGAACACCGCCGACCTCGTGCGCGTCCAGCGCCTCACCGGAATGCGCCCGGGCGAGGCCTGCGGCATGGCATGGGCGCTCATCGACACGACGGCCACGCCGTGGGTGTACCGCCCAGCCCACCACAAGACGGAATGGAAGGGGAAGATACGCGCCGTGCTGATCGGCCCGAGGGCGAGGGCGATTCTGGAGAAGTACCGCGCATGGCCCCGGCCGTTCTCCCCGAAGGTCGCGTTCGACGTCGAGACCGCGAACGGAGCGGAAGGGCGCCGCGGCGTCCGCGGAATCCCCGACAAGCTGACCGACACATGGGACACGGCCCGGTACGGCTGCACCATACGGGACGCCGCGAGACGCGCCGACGTGGATCCGTGGTCTCCGAACCAGCTCCGCCACTCGTTCGCCACGGAAGTGCGGCGGAAGCACGGAATCCTGATGGCCGCGATGCTCATGGGGCATTCCGGCGGACTGAAGGTGACGCAGGGCTATTCGCGCGAGGCCGCCGTGGACGAACTCGTCCGCGAATGCGGATCCGTCATTGAGTCGATCGGCTGAAGGTGGTATAATATACGCCATGAAAGACTGGAAGACATACGCGATAATCATCCTCGCCGCCTGGTGCGCATACCTGACATGGCGCTCGCCGTCTCATGGGCGCACGTCCGGCCATCCGACGGACTTCCCGCGCCAGGTGCGGGCGTCCGCGCTCGGGCATTCCGGGAAATAAAGAGCCCCGCCATCAAACGGCTTGGGCAAGCCTCCGGCGGGGCAGCGCGGATAACGAAAGGCTAACCGCGCAAGCCGATATTATAGCACATCGTCACTTCGCCGTACAGTCGGTGCAGTTCCCTGCGGCATCGCACGAAATGCACGTCGTGCCGTCCGACACCTTCACGGTGTTGGATGCGGTGTCGGTGGTGACGACCGCCTTCGACACGTCGCCTCCCTTCTCAGCGAAGTATTCGATCATCTTCTTCGCGGCGTTGAGCGCCGTGTCGGCCTGCGCTCCGCCTCCGGCCACCTTCACGTAGGCGTCGGCCGCCGTCGCGACGAGTTTCGTCAGGCCTTCGAGGGACGTATGCACCAGCTGCGTCAGGTTCGTCGCGTCAGCTCCGCCCTCGTAGTTGTTGATCGAAAGTTCGGCCTCCTTCGTCTTGGCGGCGAGGCTGTCGAACTTCTGCCAGTTCCAGTGCTGGAAGTAGTCCACCTCCCATCCGCCGTCGAGAACGACGGGGTTGTTCGCGGCATCCTTCACGACGGACACTGTGCCGTCCGCGTTTTGGATCGTGGCGAGGCTCTGCGCGTGGCGCTCGACCTCAATGCTCTTGCATCCTGTGATCGCCGCCGCGCAAGCGGCCAGCGCAATCACTACGAGTAGTTTCTTCATCTGTTTCCTTTCAGTTTTGTTTGTGGGTTTTCTCGTAGCAGTCCATCCAGGCCCTCCAGCCCGGATCGCCGCTCACGAAATCGTACAGAACCTTCGCTATGGCGTAGGCGCGGTATCTGCGCCAGCTCCACCACCTGTATTCGGCTGCGGCGCACTTGCGGCAGTTGGCGAAGAACTCGTAGTTCGCGTAGTTGAACGCATGCCGCATGCCGTCCGACTGGTAGTTCCGAAGGTCGTGTATCAGCGCGGCCGGCTCGAACAGCCCAAGCCACTCGGTCACCTTCGCGCGGAGCGTCGGCGGAAAGAACTCCGGCCCGATGCCGTTGTATTCGCGGCAGACGGTGGCGAAGCCGAGTTTCGTCACGAAGTCGACGCCATCCAGCCCGATCCCGACCGCCTTGTGAAGCAGCCGCCCTACCTTTTCCTTGTCTTCCATCTGTTGAACCTCCTGTATTCTGACCGCCCGTCAATGGAAGAAGTTTTTGTATATCGTCACGCCCATCGCGACGGCACAGCCCGACAGAAGAACCATCGCAGACCACAGCGCGATTTTCCGAAGCGTCTTGCCCCATTCCACCTTCTCCGAAACCACGGTAGCCTCCATGTTGTTGAAACGCTGAGCGAAGTCGTGCGCAAGGTTCGCGACGGACGTGTTGATCTCCCGCATGGTTTCCGCGCCCTGCTTGAACCCCGCCTGCGTCTCCGCGCGGATGTTGGCTACGTCGCGTTCAAGCACGGACACGCGCTCCTTCAGCTCATTCTGCTGCGCGGCAAGCACGCAGCCCTCCTCGGTAGCTCTCATGCACATGTCAGTAGCCCTCCTTCTTCTTCGGCTTCGGCCGGGCAACCACTTTCGGTTTGACCGGCTTCGGCGGTGTGAACCTCTGGATCAGCCTGTAGCCGTCGGCGTAAACGACGCGGATGTCGCCGCTCCTGTAGTCCACGCTCACGGACACGACCGCGTTGCTCGGCTCCGAGACATTCAGGAAGTCGGCGGCGGCCCGGTTCAGACGCCTCTTGCGGACTTCGTAGCGGAACGCCTCGCGCCGCGCCTCGTCCCATTTTAGCGCGTCGTGCATCCTCTGCGTCTGGGCCTTGCGCCACTCCATCCGCTCCCTCGGCGTCATGGACGCGATCGAGACGGGCGCGGCGTTCGTCACCAGCACGGCGGAAACGGCAAGCATCGCAATCGTATTCATCAGTTCCCCTCCTGCGCATCCATGACGAGTTGTTCAAGCGCGATGTAGAATGCGAGTTCGTCGGCGTCCTGCGACTGCTTCTTCGCCTTCTCGATGTTCTTGCGCAGCTTTTCAAGGTTCTTCGCCGTCTTCTTCGCGGACTTGCGAAGATCGCGAATCGCCTTGGCGTCCGTCTCGTACTCGGCGGCCAACGCCCGCGCCTCCGCAACCTTCTCCTCGAAGGTGTTGCGCTGGACGGTCCCGATCACGCGCCGGACGGCGTTCGTCTGCTTCCATTCGTAGCCGCCGCGCCGCCACGTCTCGACGATGTTGGTCGTACCGCCGATCACGACGCGCTCCCGCGCCTCGCACCTGGGGCGCTCCGCGAGCATCCGCAGATACCGACGCTCCGTCTCTGTCATGCCAAATGCCGCAATCGCCGCAATCGCGACGAGCGAAAACACGATTCGTTTCATTCCTCGATGACCTCCGTTCCCTTGTATACGCCGTTGTCGAAGTAGATGCGCTGAAGCCCGTTGGTGACGTAGCCCGTCAGCGTCGGGCGGCCGTCCACAAACACCATCGCGCCGGCGAAGTCGAGTCCGCTCACGGGATGGCCTATCGTGCAGTGCCTGTTGGGGCGCGCCGGATAACCCACCGCCCACTGCGGACGCGTGAAGCGGATCGCGTTGCACCCGTTCCAGACGATGCCCTGCGCGTCCACGACGGATACGCCGTTTGTCGAATAGTCCAGCCATTCGCCCTCGACAAACACCGACGAATCGGCCGAGCGGTATCTGCGCTGGATCTTCGGCGGCACGTCCAGGACGTGCGAAAAGTAGTACCGCGCCACGTCGTTCGTGCCGTCGGTCTCCTCGTCCACGATGTAGGCGAAGAAGTTCCGCCGCTCCGCGGACGGCTTCATCGAGAAGCGCAGCGCGACGCCGCGCTCCGGCACCCGGTTCGTCAGGTCGTACACCCGCTGGAGTGCGTTCGTCATGCCGTCGTGCGCCCCCTGTATCACCAGCCGCACATCCTCCGCCCGGTTCTGCCGCCCCACCTCGTCGGCGTAGGCGACAAGCCGTCCGGACGGATCGTGCAGCTCTCCGGCTCCGTCCACGAACACGTACTGCCGCGACCACTGCCGCACCGTCGCAACGTTCGAGACGATGTTCGTCCTCGTCTCGGCTTCCGCCCCGAGAAGCGGAGCGGCGTCGGCCAGCGCCGCGAACGGAAGCGCGGCCAGAATCAGTGCAAGCCGTCTCATTCTCCGCCCCCCTCGTCTTCGTCGTCCTCGACCTCCACCATCCAGTCCGTGTCGCGGTTGACGAAAAAGCCGTTGATGACGGCGTTCGTCATGCCGTAGCCCTCCGCCGCGAGCGTCCACGGCGTGTAGGCGTCGCGCCAGTACACGCGCACAAGCTGGTTGGTCCGTATCTCCCGGCCCTCGTCGGCCTTCCACTCCAGGGCGACGCTCGACGGCGTTTCCATCGGGGATCCGAGTGTGATGCCGCGCACGGTCGGCGTGATCGGGTCCGGCTTGGTCGAACCGTACACGAACAGCGCGAACACGGCAGGGGAGAGGATGATCGCCGCCCACGGATGTCGGCGCACACGCGAAAGCATCACGTCAAGCGGCCTGCGCATCGCGCAGAGCGCCCATGCGGCGAACGACACGGCAAACGCCGCAAGACACGCCGCCGTCACGAACCTCTGGAACGTCTCGATCATGGCGACACCTCCGGCTCGACGGCCAGCCCGCCGACGAACTCCAGCGTATTCGCGCCCCATGTGACGGTGCCCGTCATCCCGCCCGCGATTCCGCCGACGATGTTCAGCACGCTCCCATCACCCACCTGAGACGTAATCTCCGTGTACACCCGCAGAAACGCAGATGCGAGCGTGTGCGGAATGTCCACGCTCATGCGGTAGCAGTAGTCGAAGGGTTCGCCGTTTACGACGAAGGAATGGTCCTGCACCTCCGGCGTTCCGCACGTTATCTCGCCCCAGTCGAGGTCGGACGAAAGCGAATCCTTGAACTGCGCGACGGGGTTCAGGCTGCCGATGTTCTCCGTGAATCCGAAGTACACCCAGGAGCGGTCGCACAACACGCCGTCCACCGTCACCTGCGAAACCTTCGCCTTGAAGTCGTAGATGCGGCAGTGGCAGTTCGTGGAGATCGCTATCGCGTCCCCGAGCGAATACATGAAGTCGTCCTCGTACACGACGAGGCTCTGTCCGATGATCGCCGCCGCGAGATCGTCCACCGCCGCCTCTGTCTGCGCCTCCGCGTTCGTGTACGCGACCGCCGCAACCTCCGCGGCGGCAAGTCTCGTCTCCGTGGCCGCGGCTTGCGCGATCGTCGCCACCGCGCCAGACGGCGAGATGTTGCCGCGCTGGTCGATCGTCACATACTGCACACGCGCGGGCGCGTTCTCTCCGGACGGCGTGACGATGTAGTATCCATCCCCGGCGTCCTCTCCGTCGTATGGCTCCGGCTCCACCGAGACGGAATAATATCCGCTCTGCGACGGCGGCGCGTAGCCCACGACATAGCCGTGCCATGCGTAGCGATAGGACGAGACGCCTGAACGCGCATCCCCTCCGAGATATACGCTGTCCTCCTGCAATTCAAGCCGCGACCTCGTGCCGCCGTACGTGACGTGCTGGATGAACGGATGCCATCCCCTCCAGTCGAAGTTGCAGGAGAAGTCGATCATGACGCGGGTGTGCGCCACGCCGTTTATGTTCGTGTAGTTCACGGTCGGCGTGATGCCGTCCGCGCTTATCGCCGCGCCGTCCGGCAGCGCCATGCGCAGCAGCGGGCGAGCCTCCACAACCTCGCCGTCCAACACTTCATACTTCGCGCCGTCGAGTCCGTACACATAGGGCGACTCGATGGCCGATGTGAAAATCTCGTTAGTCTTCGCCGCCGCGCACATCGAAAGCAGCGAAAGGGCAATCACGACTGAACGCTTCATGGCCTGACCCCTATCATGTTTATGTTTGTGTAGCACCTCTCGTAGAACGCCCCGCCCTCGGCTGTCTTCTGCCATGTCACGCCGAGCGCCGCATCGTAGGTAAGGTTGTAGAGCGAGTTGCTGATGACGGTCTTGACGAGATTCGTCGCGATCACGTCCGGCGCGACTATCTTCGCGGCCAGCGCGTTCGTCGCCGCCGCCAAATCAGACTCAAACACAAAGCGACTGTTTATCCGAACCGCCCTGTAAACCTTTGTGCCGCCATAATCGAACGACAGTTCTGTCACGTTAGCCGGACCGGAAACGGTTCTCTGTTCGGTATCGACAGAGAGTGTCCACATCGACGTGGTGCCTACTCCAAAATGTACGATATATCTGCTTATGTCCGAACTGTACCACGACTGCACGTCACCGCCATTGCCAACAGAGTACCACAGCACTTCACGCCGCCCGTCCGGACCAGTCAGCATCCATCCGTCAACGTCGATGTCGCCCATGTCCCTCTTGGCATACATTTCGGTGTCAAAGTCATCCCGCTGTACGGCGTTCACAGCTCTATTGCTCACGATCGCGTAGTCGCCCGGAATCTGCGACTGGAGCGCAACCCTGTCAACGAGGGTCGCCGCCCCTCCCGGATGCCGCGTCGCCGTGTACTGGATTCCAAGGCGGAACCCGAAACTGTACACATCGGCTCCATGCCCCGTGTCGTTGTTGTAGCCCTCGTACCGCAGCACCCACGAATCGCCGTCCCAGAAGACGGACATTCCCCCGGCGCTCTCCGCAGGCTCTATCGTCCACCAGTCACGCGCCACGTCGAAGGTTGCCTGCCATACGCACCCGGTCGCGTCCGTCCACCTCTCCGCGCTTCCGACGGACGATGCGCGAAAGGCCGTGCCGTCCGCCGCAAGCGCGCCGACGTCCGGCGCCGAAAGCACGACCGCGCCCGTCCTGCCGTTTACGCTCTTGACCTTTCCGGCCTCCGCCATCTTCGCCTCGACGAACTCCTCGACGTTCGTCATGATCGGCATGTCACCCGGTATGTAGTCTGAAATGGCATACTTCGGCGTCACGTCTGCCAGAATGCCGAGAGGGATCAGCGCAAGGGCAAGCACCTTCAGGCCGCGCAAAAAGGCAAGGATTGCGTTGACGCGCGACTTCACGACATCGGGGTTGTCGCTCCTCGTCAGGTCGTCCACGTTCAGCGTCGCGGGGTCTATGGTGATCTGCGCGTCGTACAGGTCTGCGGGCGAATCAGTCACCTTGATCTTCGCCCAGGGCATGAAGCGAATTTTTCCGGCCGCGTTCTCCAGCGAAAGCATCGCCTTCGACGTGCCGAGCGGAAATCCTGCCGTCTGCTCCGCCGTGAAGCGCAGTTCCAGGCTTCCGCCGGCATTGAGCTCCACGAACGTGCTGCGCGTTCTGCAGAAGTCCACGTGCAGCGAGCATCCGGCGTAGTCGTAGCCGTCAGCCAGCGCAAGCCGTATCGGCTTCGCCGTCTCGCCTTTCAGTATGGTTGGTATCGCCATCGTCATTCCTCCATGTATGGACCGCCCGTCAAAGCGGATAGACGGACCACGTGCCGGTCTTTACATTCACCTTCAGGCGGAACCTCGCCGTTCCCAGACCCGCCGAAACCTCCGCCTTGTGCCCGGCGGGCGTGTTCGCGTACGCGCTCGTCGAACTTCCCATCGCCGCATCCCAGCACCTCATCGTGCAGCTCCCGCCGCTGTAGCCGCTCTGCGGCGTCTGCCACATCGTGAAATCGACATACCCCGTTCCGGCGTACACCTTCATGCCCGCGGTCGAGACCGTGTACGCGATTATGTGCGACGTGCTGTGCCCGCTGCACACGCACGTGTCGTTTATGTACGCCAGCGGCGAACCGCCCCACGCGTTCTGGTCGAAGTCCCACCAGGTCTGCAACTGGATGTTCGTCGAAACCACCTTGCCGTCCGCGTATATCGGCATGTCGTTCCGGGCGTACAGAATCCTGTCCGCGTTGGCCGTCGCCATGTCGCCAAACAGAAGCGGCTCCGCCGGGGGCGTTCTGTCCGCTTTGGACGTGCCGTCGCTGAACCGTATGTTCCCCGTCCACGACGGGCAGTAGTAGCCGCCGCGCCAGTTGTAGTACACGCCGCTCTCCCCGTACGACGCGAAGTCCCGGCATGTTATTTCGTCGCCGCTCTCCAGGTCGTAGAACTTCACGTTCTCGATCTCGTCCATGACAAGATATATCGGGAAGGGCAACGCACGGGCCTCTCCGGCCGGAATGCGGACGCCGTTCACCGTCCTGTCGGTGTCGGTATCGTTCAGGACTGTGCTGTACGGATCGCCCCGGATCGTTATCACGGCATGGTCCCAGGCGTAGTTATGGTACTGGCTCGTGTAGCCAAACGTGCCGAGCGACACGGTTTCCGCCGCGGTGAACCGCCTCGCCCCGTACTGTTCCGTATAGTCGGGGCTTGTCGTCGCCGCGTACAGAGAAAGCCCTCCGCCCGGAATGAACCTCACGTAGCACGATTCGGTCCACGACGCGCTGCTGGTGGTTATCCTCTTAGCGCCCAGCGGAACGTAGTAGTAGTAGCTTCCGTAGTCGGTCCATCCATACGCCGCGCAGATCTGGCTCGACAGCGTTCCGGCAGTCGCGCCGATCCCGACGCTGCCGTCAATCCACTGTCCGGCACGCCTCGACCATCCGGACGCGCCGATCTGTATGTGCATGGCGTTCGCAGCGCAGACTGCGGACACGGCGAACGCCGCCAACGCGAAGCGCTTCATCAGTTGCCCTCCTCGTGCTCGCTCTTGTGGCTCACCGCCTCGAACACATCTTCCCACTCCTCGCCCTCCTGCGGCGCATCGGACACGGATCCCTTGAAGGTTATCGTGCGGCGCTTGCACTGGAACTTGTGCGTCTCCTCGTTGTAGCGTATGTCGGTAATCACCGACAGGACGATGGTCTGGCCCCCCGACCCGCCGCTGTCGAACGACTGCGCGGATATCGTGACCGCTCCGCCGCCGTTGTCGGTGATGTTGATCCCGGCGCCGGCGAGTATGCGGTTCGTGACCGTGGAAGATCCGCCCCAGACGAACTCGCCCTCGTCGTTCTTCCACGGTATCGAGTTGTTCTTCGCGGCGGAAAATCCCTTGATCGACAGCTTCTTCGTCTGCTGCGCCCCGCTTCCCTCCGTCGTCACGGCCAGCGTCACGTCGTCCGGCGGCGTTCCGGCGTCCTCCCAGACAAGCGCGTTGTTCTTCTTCATCGGCACCTTGCCGTCCTGCGCGCTCGACCATCCGTAGAGCGACATGAGCCCCTGCGTCGCCGCGCCCTGCGTGTCGTTCGTCGTGATCGTCACGCCGTCCGCATGCTCCCCGCCTCCGGCCACGCCCCGCCCCATCGGAACGTAGTGCAGCTCCCCGGTGTCGGTCTTCTTGGCGAGCATCAGGTGCGTCGTGGCGTCGCTTCCGGTCGGGTCCGACAGCATCGCGCTCACGCTCGCCCCGCACGCGCCCGCGTCGGCAAAGCCCTTTATCTGGTACTGCCCGCTCTCCGTCAGCTCCACGCTGTTGCCGTCCGCCCAGTTCTCCGGAGCGGTGAACGACGCCTGTATCTGCTCCCCGTCGTTGTCGAAGTAGAGGTTGTCCGCCGTCGTGCTGTAGATGTAGCCGAGCGTTCCGTAGAGGTACTGGTCGAGATTCGAGTCCGAGAATGCTATCCCGTCCTCGCCATTCAGCTCTCCGTCTTGAATCCATCCGAGGAGCGCGTTCCACTTGTTCGTGCAGGCGCAAGCCGCAAGGTTCGTTATCGCCGGAAGGGGGATGTACCCCATGACCCCGCCCTGGTTCACGAGGAAAAGCGGATCGCCCGCCCAGCCGTAGTTCCAGCCGCGCAGACCGAGGCGTTTCAGACCCTCCTCCGGCTGCGCCCCCGGCACGTTCGGGTCGCTCGATATCGTCACTTCGTCGCCCTCCACGCGGTTCGTCGTCGCGTTCGGCAGCTCATGCCATCCGAGAGGCGCGGACTTGTCGTTGCCGGTCCCGAAGTAGTGCTTCGCGTGCTGCCCCGCGTACACGTGGGCGTCCTTCACCTCCCAGACCTTCCCGCCGCCTTCGGCATCCGTCATGCCGATCGAGATTCCGTCCACCATATCGGCTGGATCCGTCCACTTCAGGCGTCCGTCGCCTTTCTGCGGGATGCTTTCGGCGTCCGCGTCGGCCCATCCGTAAAGGGACGCGTCGCCCTGCGTCGTCGCGCCGTCCGTGGTGTTCGTGGTTATCGAGACGCCGTCCACGGGCGCACCGCCCCCGGTCTCCAGCCTGTCTCCGAAGGGGACGTAGTGGAATACCGCGTCGGAGCCGGTGCCGTACCGCGTCAGCACATAGTGGTTGGCCCGGTTGTCTCCGTTCTCCTCGGTCAGTATGCTGTTCATGTCGGTGCTGCACTCGTGCCCGCCCGTCCATCCGGCCAGCGTAAGCATCGTCCGCCCGTCGCTCGTCATCGTCCCGAACACGCCGTCGTACCATCCTCCGTACTTCTTCCATCCGAGCGCCCCCGTCCCCTTGAGGAACGGAACGAAGAAGCCGTAGTCGTTCCACCACTCGTCCGTCGAAGACGTGGCGGTGTCCGCGCCCATCAGCTCCATCTTGTTGTTCGTCCGCCAGTGCAGGGTCTTCTCGTCGGCCATGTTCCAGCCGGCCGTCGGGTCGGTCAGCTCCGGACGCGATCCGTCGTCCAGCGAATCGCGGATGCCGCTGCCGGGCGTGAAGCGCATCGTGTACCTGTGCTCGTTCCCGTTTGGGTCGGTGCCCACGATGTCGATCCCATCCGCGAGTCCGAGGTTGTGAAGGTTCTTGCCTATGGTTGCGATCGCTTCGTCCTGCAGGGCGTTCCACGCCTCGTTCGCGCATGCCTTGACCAAAGCCTCGTACGACGTCTTGAGCGTCGTGTCGGCTATCGACTCCATGCCGCCGGTGACCTTCCCTTGGCCGTCCACCGAAACAGAGACAGACCGCTCGTTCCCCTCGTCGTCGAGATACCACACCGTGCCGCTGCCAGACTGCCGCGAAAAGCCGCCGGAAGGGGTGTACCAGCCCTCCGCAGTCGTGGGTATGGCTCCATATACCCCCAGGGCGAGAAACGCCGCCAGAAGCCCGTATGCCGCGTATTTCATTGATGCACCTCCGTCATGCCGTTCGTGATCGCAAAACTCGTGTCCGCCTGAATCAGCCCTCCGTATGCGTCGAACCATCCGGCGAATCGTTCAAGGCCGTCGGTCGTGACCGACCCCACGCCCTCCAGCACGAGGTTCGTGGACGTGCAGGAAATTATGGCACGCGGATTTATGTACGCCCCCGCGCCATTCCACACGAAGACGGTCCCGTTTGTTATTCCACGCGCCTCCGCATGCATCGTGCAGTTCGTGGCGATCATCGCCGCGTCCGTGAAGTCCGGCACGACAAGGCGCATCTCGTTCGTCCTTCCCTGATTGGCCGTCACGACCATGCTTCCGTTGGTGTGCACCGTCACCGTTCCCGCCTGCACCTCGGCCGCCGTCCTCGCCACGTAGTTCGAGACGTAGTTCTCGACCCACGCCTGCGATGCCGCGATGCCGAACGCCAGCTGCGACGCCAAACACAGTTTGGCCGTCAGGACTATTGCCAGCTTCCTCATCATTCGCCCTCCGTTCCGTTGTTCGCCGTGGCGGACACGACCGCCTCCGGCATCCACTCGAAGCCGTCGTACTTCATCACGACCTGCACGAAGCCGCCTCCCTCGCACGGGAGCTGCGCCACCTCCTGCACGGTCCCCGGAGCGACCGGCGCCGTGGTCGTGCTGAACGGCCCCACGAGAAGCCGCCCCTCGCCTATCGCGGTCGGCTGGTCGTCCGCCGCAACGGCGTGAACCTCATAGCTGAACTCGCCCACGTTCGGGAAGCACGCGGCGGGTATGCGCACCGTCCAGCCTCCGTCCGGGTGCTCGTGCCCCGTCACGTCGAAGTACGCGCCGTTCCCCTTGAACACGCGGACGAACAGCCCGGTGACGTCCGCGGGGACGCGCCGGAAAAGCGCGACGAAGCTGTGCCCCGCCCGCGCCTTGAAGGGCCGCAGCGGAAAGTCAAGCCGCGACACGTCGCAATCGACCTCTGCGTTTATCTGATCCATCGTTCTACCTCCGCATTTGGACCAGCCGTCAAAACCTCTCGCGCACGCGCACACGCGCAAGTAAATATTATATTACTAACATACATAGAGACTTTCCATCTACATCTTTCCTGACTCAAAAAGGGGAGAAAGGGGGATTCGGGGGAAAGAGGGGATTGCAGTCCGTCAACTGTAAAATTGATACAGTAGGTCATGCGTTCTTCGCCTGGATCCGCACCCTGTCCGCCAGCAGCTTTCCCTTCACCAGAAGTCCGTCCCTCGAAAACGTCAGGCGGCATCGCTGATACACGCTGTAGTTCGACGTCGCGGTCTGCGGCGCGATCTTGCAGTAGCAGTCGAGCTCGAATCCGTTCTTGCCTCCGACCGTCCATTCGATCGTCGCTCCATTTGCGTCCAGAACATTCGGATCGTCCGTGCAGTCAACCGGGGTGCCGGCTTCCTTCGATATGCGCTTGCCCTGCATGGCGTTGTCGATCTCCGCCCTCAGCACATCACGGTCGAGCGAAATTTCCATTTTCCCCGAATCGCTCTTGTTCGTCTTGATTCCGAATCCGCCGACAATCCAGTTGATGAAATGCCCCACGGCGTTGAACCATGCCGTCGGCACCTGGCTCATCGGCCGCCCGGCCTGAAAGTCGTCCTTTACGCGAAAAGCCATCTCCGCACCTCCTACACGTAAGGTGACATCCACGCAGGTTCGCCGGAAAGCGGGATGTGCGACCCGTTCACGTAGTACCTGTAGCCCCTGCGCGTGACGACCAGCTCCCACATGTGCGGCGACATCGGGATGCGCTGCACGTCCACCTCCTCGACGATCATCACCCGCGATCCGGACGAGCCGTCGGCGACGGACGTCTTCAGCGTGAACGTGTATTCGTTGCCGTCGAGATCCGCAACGGTTATCGCGCCCGTCCCGAAAGCAAGCGAGCGCGACATGCCCAGGAAGCGGAACGTCTGCTCGACGACCTTCGCCGTGACGAAGTTCCGCGTGTACGATGATATGTACCTCTCCACCTCCACGCCGTCCCTCGTCACCACCGTGTAGTTCGGAATGAACTCGAAGTCGAACTCCTGCGCATATTCGCGCTGGATGACGCGACCTGTGAAATACTTGTCGTACGATGCTGTGACGGCCATAAAGAGAACCTCCCTACTTCATCTGGATCAGTTCGTCCAGCTTCTCCGCGAGGTCGCGGGTGTTCTCGGCGGTCTCGATCACGGCGCGGTCCGCCGCCGCCTTCTCCTCCTTCGCGAACGCCACCTGCCGCACCGCCTCGTCCGACGCGGAAAGCGACCCGAACTCCGCCGTGCGCCAGTCGCGCCGCCACGTCTTCAGGCGCTCGAAGTCCTTCTGCCACTGCACCTCGGCGGCGGCCTGGGCCTTCTGCTCGTCGATGACGGCCTGCATCCTCGACTGGTCGCGATACCACCCCCACGCCTGGGAAAGCGAGCCCTCCGCCGCGCCCTGGCGGCTTCTCGCCTCGCCCTCGGCCCTCTCGCGCTCGCTCAGCTCCTTCCGCAGGTCGTCAATCCTCTGCGCCGCAAGTTCGCGCTCGACCCTCTGCCGCTCCTTCAGCTCAAGTTCGGCCTCGCGGCGAATCTCCTCCTGCTGGCGGTTCCATTCCTCCTCGGCGTGGCGAATCTCCTCACCCTCCACGTAGGCCACGTAGTCGTCGTACGCCTTCTTCCGCTCGTCAACCTCCAGCCGCGTCCGGGCGACGATGTTCTCCCGCTCCTGCGACTCGGCGGCGCGGGATGCGGACATGGCCGCAATGTCAGCCTTGCGCCGGTTCACGTCGCGGTCTGCCGCGTCGATCTGCCTCTGGAGCGCTGCCTTGTCCTTCTCCAGCTCCTTTTCCTTTTCGATCGAACCCTCGAACCCGTACTTGTACACGCTGTCCTGCGACTGCATGTAGTCCAGCTTCCTGTCCAGCTCCGCCATCTGCCGCTTCAGCGCGACGCGCTTGTTCACGGCCTCGCGCAGCTCCTTCTCGGCCGCAGTCTGCCGCACTGCGGACGCCTCGGCTTCGCGGTCGAACTTGGCGAGGGTCTGCCTGGACCGCTCCTCCGCGATCAGCACGTCGTGGTACTTTCCGAGCTGCGCCGCCTGCTCCGGCGTCGCGGCACCCGCCATTGCGTCGAACTTGTCGCGTTGCATGGCAAGCATTGTCGCGTCGCCGGCCGCCGCCTCGCCCCGCTCGCGCGCGGCCTGCATCTTCAGATACGCCGCGGCCAGGTCTTCGATCTTCTGACGCGCCTTGTCGGCGCCGTCCACGACCTTTCCCCATCCGGCCGACCACCTCTCCATCGACTCGTCGAACGCGTCTGCGGCCTTCTTCCACGACTGTTCGATCTCCCTGTTCTTCTTCTTCAGCTCCTCGATGGGGTCTTTGATGCCGAGCAGGGGCATGATCACCTTGTCGTTGAGCCACTGTCCGATGTCGCATCCCAGCTTGAACGCGCCGACCACGGCGAGCGCGGTTCCGAACGCGCCGGACGCGGCAGACTGTATTCTCCCGAAAACGCCTGGCAGCTTCCCGAGCGCATTCTGCGTCCGCTCCGTCTCGCGCTGCGTCTCGCGGTTCAGCTTCTTGATGTCCCGCGACAGCTTCTCGACCTGCGCCTTCGACGCCTTTATCCCGGCGTCCTTCAGGTAGGTGGAAAGATGTATCGCAACCTCACTTGCCATCGCGCTTCTCCGCCTCAAGCCGTCTGCGGATTTCCGCAAGCGTCATCGTGTATTCGGTCTGGGCCTTCGCCATGTCGCGCGACACGGTGGCGCCCGCCTCCACCTGCGCGGCCACCACGAGCGCATTCAGCCGCGAAGGGGTCTGCGCCATGAGGTCGAGATACGACAGTCCGCAGGACGAGGCTGCTCCGGCCATGACGCGCTCCAGCCGCTCCAGGTTGGCCGCCGCGGCAGACTTGCCGGAACGGCGCAGATACTCCAGTTTCATTGGCGACGGCGCGGCCACGGCGTCGTCGTAGCCCCATGTGGCGTAGTGGCACGCGCGCGCCATCTCGCGTTCGGTGCAGGGGACGGAGCGCAGCCACCTCTTGACGGCCTTTTCGATCTGGCGCGGCGTCTCCAGAGCGTTGAACGCGGAAGGGTCGGTCGCATGTGCGCACGCGAAATAGAAGAACGTCTGCCTCGTCTCGGCGTCGCACTTCACGTGCGCGGCGTAGTCCTGCAGCCACATGATGGCGCATGCAGTCGGCTCGTGGAAGGGCACGTCGCCCGCCCAGCCGATGCGCGGATGATTCGCGGGCGTCGTCTCCGGCCCGTCCTCCAGCCGCAGCGCGAGCTGGTTCAGCCTGTCGAAGTCGTCGAGCGTCGGGTTCAGCCCCTCCGCCCGCATGTCCTCGAAATCGCCTCTCGCCAGATCTGCGACCATCCGCGCCCCTCCTACACCTCAAAGCCGATGAACGGAAACGAGACGGTCCACGTATACTGTGTGTACCCGCCCTCGGGATTCTCCTTCGCCACGGGATTCGACATGGTGGGCTTGACTGTGGTCGTGCCGTTGGCCGCGCTCGACACCTTGAGCGTGAGCGAGTTGACGAGCTCGATCGTCGGCTTCGTGGAAAGATACCAGTTCATCGTGAAGTCGACCGTCGCCATGTTGCCATGCAGGTCGTATCCGGCGGTGACGCCCTTCGGCTGCGAAAGGGTTATTTCGATGGGGAACTCGCCATTGATGGAGCTGTAGCCGTAGTCGGTCTTGTCGTCCGCGACATTCGAACCTTTCTTCACGGTGCAGAGGCCGAGGAAGTCCTGCGCCCTGTGGCGCGGCGTGAGCGAGAACGCGGGCGGGATGTACTTGCGCAGTGCGGTCGCGCCGGTCTGCACCGCACGACCCGACACGGAAATTGTCGGCGCGCTTCCCGCCTGCGTGCTGATGCGGAGCGAGCCCTTCACCAGAGGCACGGCGGTGCCGTCGATTTCGATCTGCGAGGATGCCGCCGCCACCAGGTCGCCCAAAGTGATCTTCGGCGCCGCGAGGGTGTGGGAAAGGGCTGCGACCACCTCGTATTCGGCGGACGGCTCCGCGGTCTCGCCCCAGGAATCGACCACGGCGGGATCGTCGAAGCTGTTCGGACCCGACGTAGACTGCTTCGACGGGTTCTCGCGCGAGGACTTGACCTTCACCGCGTTGGACGTCGCGTTTTCAAGCGCCCAATAGTCGATGCCCGAATTGAACGTTGGATTACTCATTGTCTGTTGTCTCCTGTTTGATTCGACCCGAAAGGGTCAGGTTCCAGACGGCAAACCACACGCCGTCCATCGTGTCGAAGTCCTTGTCGTCCCCGACGCGCTGCAACCCGTCCACGTCCACCTCGTCGGTGGACAGCTCGGCGCAGGCGTCGGAAAGCATGATGCGCTCCAGCCATAGGGACACCGCCTCGTGGCTCTCGAAAAACACTCCGCCGTTCGCGCTCTCGGCCTGCTCCACGTTCAGCCGAACCTCCACGGTGGCGATGAATGCCGGCAACGCCTCGTTCGTCTGCGCGAAATTGTAGACGCGCACCTGGAGCGCGGTCATGTCCTCGTCCTTCTGCGTACCCGCGTCCGCGACCTCCAGAAGCCCCACGGCGCGGACGCCCGGAGCGATCGCCCGAAGCGTGGAAAGAATCTTCGCCTCCAGAGAGGCGCTTGCCGAAAGTCTGCTCATGTCCCGAACCTCCGCGACTTCAGCCCTGCGTTGATTTTGTGGTTGATGAGATTTGTCGCCTTCTGCACGGCGATGGCGAACACCCCCGGCGGCATCGCCTTCCTGATGTACTCCAGCCGGTTCACGATGTCGATATCGCACCTCACGGGCGCCATTCTGTCCACGGTTCCGTCCGGCAGCACCTCGCGGAACTCCTGTATGCCGCCGTCCACCATTCCCGGCTTGATGAGCGCCTTCGGGTTTTCGTCCTGCATCGAGGCGTGGAACAGCGACTTCATGAACCATCCCCACGACTTCTTGGCAAGCCCCCAGTTCCGTATCTGGCCGTAGTTCCTCTGCGCCTCCCTGCGCATCTGCGCCTCGGAGAAGGGGCGTACCCTCTGTCCGCCCTTAGGCCCGCGCACGTACTCGCCGCCGTAGACGTAGCGGTGGTCGAGCCAGTTCGTGCCATTGCCCCAGCGCATGAGCTGCATCCGGCGGAGCGGTCTGCCGCTGTGCCCGCGCTTGATCCACTTCGGCGGCAGGTACGACTTTGAAATCTCCATGCGGTCGATGAACTTCCTCGACCTGCGCGTTCTCGCGCGGAGCGATCGGATGAGGTCTATCGTCACGGAGCGGAGCGCCGAGCGCATGTCCCTCTGCGTCTCGCGCTGGTAGCGGGAAAGCGCCTTGATGAAGTCGGCTATCCCGCGTTCCGAAACCTCGCACTCGAAGGCTATCGCGGCCGGCATCACGTCACCTCCTCGCCCGTGCGGTGAGAATCCAGAACCCGTCGCGCTTCGCCACCGACGCCACGCGCAGGTTCGCGCCGTCAAGCGTGAGCGCGTCGCCCACCTGCGGCCCCGTCGGCTCCGTCCACTGGTCCGCGCTCACGGCCACGAACCACGCGCGGCTCGCCGTGGGCGCGAACGCGTCGGAGACCGGTTCGATGACGTCGCTCTCGACGGCGAGCGCGTCAAGCGGGAAGCGAATCTTCGTACCCGGGCGAGAGTACGCCACGCGCACGTCGTCCATTGCGGCGGACATGCCCACCACCATCGAGGCGGCGGCTGGATCCGTCCTCGCGCTCGTCACGATGCGACGCTTCCCGGACAGCGACACGAGACTTCCCTTCGACAGCTCGGGGAAGTCGATCGCGAGGGCGACGACGCGGACGCCCTCGCTCAGGTCCGAATCGGTCAGCGCGTCCTCGCCTCTGGACAGCGAGCCGACGCGCGTCACCACGGCGGACCGCCCGGCGTGGCAGAGGAGCATGGAGCAGTCCGGCATCAGACGGCTCCGAAGCCCCCTCACCGCGGCGGGCAGGTATTCGCTCGGCTTGCGCATCGGTTCGCGTCCCCCTCGCTTTACGCGCAGACGACTTCGAAGGTCAGGTCGCCGGCCGCGACGGCCTTGGCCGTGTAGCCGAGCAGCTTGTTCGCGCCCGACGCGTCGGACTTCGAGACAAGCCCCGCCGACGTGACGTAGATCGCCACTCCCGCGTTTGTCGCGCCGATGGCCTCGTTGGTCGTGATCTCGACCACCTCGCCGCGCTGGAGAACCTTCAGCACGCCCGTCTCGCCGTTCGCGATGGGCCACTGCGCCATGCACATGAGGCCATCCACGATCTTGATGTCGCCAGCCGCGATGTTCGCCGTGGCGGTGATGTCGCGCGTCTGGCCGTTCTTGCGGAACACCGCAGAAGTCTTGCTGATTGCCATTTTCAGTTTTCCTTTCGATTGGATGTTTCAGAAGTCGGCGCGGCGGAACCTTCACGAGGGGGTCGTGTGGCGGCCCCGCCGCGCCGTGATCGCATTACGCGCCGGTCGAGATGAGCGCCGCCTTCGTCTCGCCCTTGCTCGGGCCGTAGTCGAAGTAGCAGCGCATCTGGATCCCGAGCTGGGTGAAGTCCACGTCGGCCGTCTCGATGACGGGCGTCTGCCGTCCGTTCAGGAACGCGACGTCCACAAGCGGGAACGTCGAGTTGAACAGCCAGTAGGTCGTGCCCGAGAGGTACGGCGACGTGACCGGCTCCAGCATGTTGCGCATCACGTTGTCGCGCGCGCTCTTGCCGGCTCCGTTCACGATGTGCTCCGACTGGTAGATTCCCTTCGCGAGAATGAAGCTCGACGGCGAGCAGAGAATCTTGTCGGGGAGCGTGCCGAGCGGATCGCCCTGGCCGTCCTTGATCGTCATCGCCAGCGCATACGCGGCGGCGAGGGCGTCGAGCGAAAGCGCGCCCGTGGTGTTCGCGCCGTAGTCGGAAGCGGTCGTCGAGATCTTGCCGAACACGTCCTTGTTGATGGTGCGGCCGGACATCTGGCCGAAGCGCTCCGGGACGAGCGAGAGGACGGAAAGGTCGTCGTTGACGAGGTCTTCGCGGGTAATGCCCACGATGGACCCCTTCGTCGCGGCCTTGAGCGCGCGCGTGTCGTCCGAAAGATCGACATGCTGGAGTTCGCCGCCCTTGGCGAGCGGCTTCAGCACCCCGCCCATGACGAGACGCACGCCCTTGACCTCCTTGAAGTCCACGACCGAGACGGGACGGGACACCTTGCGCCAGTCGTCGCCCACTGCGCCGAATCCGGCCATCACGAACTTGTGCGCGACGTTGGATAGGACGTTCGGGATGTTCGCGTTCGAGAACGCGGCGCGGAGCGCCTTCTCCATGCTCTCGTTGTCGCCCGGACGGTACTGGATGCCGAACGCGGCGAAGATGTCGCTGAGGCGGGTGATCTTGAGGTCGTGCGCCGCGTCGAGGTCGACGCCCTTGCACTGCGCCTCCAGATCCTTGTCCTTCATCGCGGCGCCCATGCAGGCGGCGGCGACGACGGTCTTGGCGTCGTGCGACGCGGAAGCCTGAAGGTTGATGATGGCGGGCGCGCCGGGGCGCGACGCCTCGATCGCGGCCTGCTTCTTCGCCTTCTCAGCTTCCTCCTTCTCGGCCTTGAGGCAGGCCAGCTCCGCCTTTTCGGCGGTCCATCCCTCCTTGACGGCCTGAGCCAGGATGTCCTCGTGCCCCTTGCACGCGGTGATGAGGGAAGCGACGCGCTCGCGCTCTGCGGTCTGCGCCGCCTCCACGGTTGCGGCGGCAGGCTGTGCGCCCTCCACCGGCTTGTTCTTGTCTTCGGGCATTACGCCCTCCTTTCCTTGGTTAGCGGCGGCGGAGATCGCCGTCTGGGTTGAGCCATCGGCCCCCAGCGGGACGATGGAAACTTCATTCAGGACGCCTGCGCGGACGATGTAGCACTCGCCCTTGACCTCGGCGCCGTTCAGCTTGTAGGACTGATTCGCCTCGATGAAGATGACGTCGCTCGCGGACACACCCACGGACGCCTGGAACTTGAAGCCGGCCTTCGCCAGCTCGTGCACCTTCTTCGCGTCCTGCGACACGGGCATGAAGTCCGCGTCGATGGTGAGCGTCTTCCCGTCGTGCGACACCTTCGTCGCCTGTCCGCAGATCGCGTCGATCGAATACGTCTTGTGCTGGCACAGGATCGGCACGGCGTTGTCCTCGCGCCACTTCAGGCCGGACAACTCGATGCCGACCGGGTAGCCCCAGCCGACTTTCATCATCCCGCCGTTGTAGGCGGTGATCGTCATCTTCTTGTTGCCCTCCACGGGCTTGCCCTCGGCGTCCTTCTCGGCGACGAGAGAGACAACGCCCGTCGCGACGAGCGGCTTCTTCATGAGTTCTGCTATCTTTTCAGGTGGCATGTTTCATTCCTCCATGTTTGGACTGTCCGTCAATTCGCCTTCGCCCGGTTGTTCGGGTTCCGGTTCCTCTGCGATTCGTGTTCGACCTGGTCTTCGGTCGGCGCGGGCTTCGCCGCCCCCGCGTCCTTCGCGAAGAAGGGGCAGGGCGTCTCCTCGGGGAGTCCGTTCGTCTTGCACTCCTCGCGCCACCACGCCAGCATCTGGGCGCGCTCGGACAAGGCCTGACGGACCTCCCGCTTCCAGTCCTTGCCGTCCTTGGCGTAAAGGGTCTCGTACGAGAGCGAGGCATTCCCGAGCCGCGTGTTGTCGGCCGCCGCGTCCTTCATCACGTCCGCATTGCCCCTTGCCATGAACAGCCACTCGACGTCGGCGAGCGCGTCCATCGTCTTCTCGTCGATGCTCTCCCTGATGGCGTACTCCTCCAGCCAATTGAAGAAGATGCGGTCGAGCACCTTCGTGGCGAGCGTGGAGCGGATGGAGTTGATCTTGTCGCCATACACCGTGTGGTCGATCTTCGCGCTCGCGAAGTTGTGCTGGGAGCTGTCGCACATGGCGATGTTCACCGGCATGGAGAGGCACCGTGCCATCTCCGCGATCAGAGACCTCACGAAATCGGGGTACAGGGACGTCGGCTGCTGCGCCTGGAGCTGGTGTATCTTCCACCCCTCCGGAATGGTGAGGAGCGCCCCGCGCTGCATCCTGAAGACGGTGTTCGGCTTGACCTCCATCGCGCACTTGCCGATAGACGCGTCCTCATCGTCGAAGCACTCCGGCACGAGGTCGGTCTCGAGCACGCCGCTGATGTTCGCCGCGTTGATCGCGCTCGTGGTGACGGACGAGCGGTACGACTTCTGGTCCGCCGGAATCTCCAGCGCGGACACGAAGTCGGAGACGCCGCGCACCTGCTCGGGCCGCAGCATGTCGAAGTAGTGGATGACGTTCGCCGCCTTCGTCCACTCGCCCTTGCGGTTCTTGATGCTGACGCGGTAGTCGCCGGGGTGGTACTTCAGGATGCGGTACTCCGTCGGGTGGCCGTAGGGGTCGAAGCGGATGCCGTCCCTCTCGTTCTCGCGGGTGACCGTCTCCGTCCACGACTCCACGCGGTCGCACTCGATCACGGCGAGGTTCAGCTTGACGTGGTTCTTCCTGTCCGTGATCGTCGGATCCGTGAAGAACACGGCGAACGCCTCGCCGTCCGTGGTCTTCGCCCTGACCATCGTGCGCAACTTCTCCCACAGCCCCACCTTGAGCGCCCACGCGTCGAAGTCGCGCACCAGCTTGTCGCGCACCTTCTTCGGCACTCCGCCGCGCGGGAACGACGCGGACACCCACGAGCCCACGACGTACGAGGCGTGCGTGTCGAGCATGCCCCATGCGTACGGGCAGTTGAGGACGACGTACCTCGCACGGTCGCGGATTGTCCGGCGCGTCGTCGGGTCGAGCGCGGCGATCATCGCCAGCGAGTCGACGTTGCGGAAAAGTGACTCCGTGTCGGGCGTGCGGCGGGCGTTGTCGAACTTGGCGCTTACCTGCACACCCTCGAAAGACGTTCTCTGGTGTTTCTTCGCCATTCCTTCGGCTCCTTTCAGCGGTCGCAGGTCCCGGGCGGTATCAGGTGGGACACCATGCCCGCCAGGGGATGGCGGCGGCGTCCGGCCAGCGCGCGCTTGCGCAGGTACTTGTCGGCCGCGATCAGCTCCGAGAGGGGGCGATTCGTCTGCGAAAGCCCGTCCACGGAAAACGAGGAAGGGTTCGCCACTGCCTCCGCGAACTCGGAATCGCTCACGCCTCTTTCGGGCGTTCTGTCTGTCTGGTTTTCTGCCATCGCGCGTATATGATACGCGATGTCAAGAGGCGAGAAAAGGGGCTTGCTGCTATATGTAGCACATTTGCGCCATCCATGCCGCATTTCAGCCGTGCGCGGAGCCGCCAACGAGGCATCCGGCATCGGTCCGTCCCTGATTCTACTGTGTCAATTTTACAGCTGGACGGGAAAATCTACTGTATCAATTTTACAGTAGACCGCTATGAAGATTCGGTCGTGTAATACTCCCTGCCGCAGTTCCGGCACCTCCTCGTGCGGCGGACGACTTCGCCCATCTTCACCGTCCGCACCACGTAGGAATGGCGGCATCCGCACTCCGCGCAGGGGATGCCGTCGGCAGTCTCGTCGCGCATCACGTCCTCGTAGACCTTCCGCCTGTTCTTAGCCATGATAGACCTTCCTCCTGTTTTTCTTCGGGACGTTGCCGCCCGCGCCCTGAGAGCCGGTGTCCGACTCCGCCGACATCGACAGCACCCCCTCGTACCCCGCCGCGGCGTAGTTCATCGTGTGGGTGTCGAGGTGGTCGTGCTTGCCCGGAAGGGTGTTCCACTTGTACACCACCATCGTCCGGCCTCCGCGCCCCATGATGACGCCCTTGGCCTCCAGCACCTCGCGGCACATCTGGTCGGCGTAGTCGCGGTGCGAGCCCTTGTATATCGTCGAGCTGCCCGGCTCGCCCTCGGGGGTGATCCACGAGGTCTGCGCCAGCTCCTTGTAGTAGTCCGCGTCCATGCAGTACCACTTGCCGCTCTCGCGGGTGAAGCAGGCGTACACCCTGCCGCGCACCCGTCCGACGCACGTCTTCACCGACGGGTCGTAGGTCTTTCCGGCGCGGCCTATCATGGCGCGGCCCAGCTTGCCGTTCTTCTTCGCCTTCCGGCAGAAGTTCGTCACCGTGTCGAACTGCTCGCCGCCGGCGTCGATGTACCAGACGTCCAACTTCCACGGCTGCACGTCCACCCACTCCGCCATGATCTCCAGCGCCTTCTTGACGAGCCTTTGCCTCTGCTCTATGTTCGTGTTCTTGGCCGAGATCGGAAGCGGCTCCTGGCACCACACGCCCTTGGCGAAGACGTGGCAGGTGCCGGAGCGAGTAAATGCCGCCGCCTCGTAGGTCAGACCGTAGGAGTAGTTGATGTCAGTGGACAGCGAGGCGAAGACGGTATCCTCCGGCACCTCGTTCTCGTGCAGCTCGATCTGGTGCTTGAGGATGCACTGCGGCGTCAGCTCGTAGTATTTCGTCTCGTGCGCTACGGGCTGGTTCTGGTACTCCGAAAAGAACGCCTCGCGACCTTTTGTGTAGTAGTCCACCATCGCGCTGAACAGCGCGTCCGGGTCTCCCTTCGACCTGTCGAAGCGGTACTTCCACGAGACCGTGAAGCCGTTCGTCATCGCGGCGCGGTTCTGCCGGTAGAACCTGAAAGCCATGTCCCGTGTCTTGTCGTCGTCGTACAGGTCGAACCATCTGTCCCACAGCTGGCGCGTCAACGACTCCGCCTTCTCGAAGCCAACCGGCCACGATGTGACGCGCGGGATCCGCACGAAGACCGTGTTGCGCCTCTTGCCGAGGGATTCGCCCACGTCGTCAGGCGCATAGATGGTGCAAGCCACCATCATCGAAATGCGTTTGTCCGGCCCTGCCAGGCATTGCCACTGCGTGTCTATCTGCTTCAGCGTGTCGGCCACGAATTTCGGGTCTGCCGCGCGCTTGACGTCCTGCGGGTCGTCGAGGAGCAGCTTGTCGGGACGGAGCGACAAGCCGTCCGCCGTCGTGATGTTCAGGCCCTTGACGTCGCCCTGGAGGGATCCGGCCGCGATCGCGCCGAGTCCGTCCGGGAAGACGATCTGCATCAGCTTCGACTTTATCGCCGCGCCGGTCGGCCTGTCCTCGCCCTGCCAGTGGAGGCGCGGCAGCCGGTTCGCGTGGGTGGACACGGCGAAGGGCGCGAAGTATTCGGGATAGTCCGCGACAAGCCGCTCCGAGGTGATCGCTATCACCCATGTCGAAAACGCCTCCGACGCCGACCGGCTCTGCCATCCTCCCATGGCCGGGAACTTCGCGCGCTTGGTAACGACGAGGTATATCGTCATGTAGCGCATGATGTTCGTCTTGCCTTCGCCGCGGGGGGCCGCCACCACGGTGTCCCTGCCCTGCGAGTCGTTCGAAACGATGGCGCGGATTATCTCGCGGTGGCCATCCGAGAAGGGAAGGGTGAAGACATTCGGGAAGTACCACCGCAGCCACTTCTCCGGGTCTTTCTCCAGCCGCTTTCGCCTCGCCGCGTCCTCGGGCTCCCGCCTCTCCAGCGCACCCTCTTTCGCGCGCATGTCCCGCATCCTCTCGGCGCCGGACTTCGCCTCGCCCTTCGCCTCCTTGCGCCTCGCCTCCTTCAGCTTCCACACGCCACGTCCAGCCGCCACAGCCCGAACCTCCTCCGGCAGAAGGTCGCGGCGGAGCAGTCCGCGGATCTCGACCCGCGACAGCCCCTGCGCCGCCAACGCCTCGACCTTTGCTGTCTCCGCGACCGCCATTCAGCGACTACCCCCTCGCGCGCTTTCCGCGCTTCCGCCACTTCTCGCTGAGAATCTTCGGAGCGCAGTTATTCCACTTCACGTGGTGGTGGATCCGCCAGTGCTGCGCGGTGTCCTTCGTCCCGCCGTGCAGCATGGAAATCTTCACGCACGACGGAGCGCACATCACGCTGTAGAAACTCTTTACGTATGTCCCGTCCTGAAGGTATATGTCCGTCAACCCTCCGCTGTTCGTCTGCGTCACCATCTGGACGATCATCACGGAAGTCAGAGTCAGGATCAGACGGCCGCGGAGATTCGCCAGCACGTACATGTTGACGTCCTCGTTCGTCATCCCGACGAAGCTGCACGACCGGTCCGCGCGGAAGAAAAACACGTTCATCGCCTTGCGCAGAAGCGGATGCCCGGCGGCTGTCGAACCTATCCCGCCCACGAAGTCGCCGGCCTGCGCCATCGCCACCGTGTCCGCTCCGGACGCGATCAGGAAGTCGGCCATCGCGGAGAACACCGAATCGAGGTCGGAGCAGTCCGCCCAGTCCAGCTTCTCGCCGTTCCTCCAGCGGAAGCAGAACTGCTTGTAGTCGTCATCGAGAACGCAGAAGTATTTCACGCCTACCTTCCGCGCGATCTCCCAGACGGCGTTCCGGGCGAACACGACGCCGTTCATCTTCCCGCGATTCTCCATCGTGTCCACCCGCGCCGCCCACTTCGCCTTGTCGAAGACCAGCACGTTCTCGGCCCCGAAGTTCTCGCGGTATCGGTCGGCCTGTTCGTCCTGGTCGTCTATCACGAAGTACGTCCGCCCGGTGTAGCCCTCCTTCTTCAGCGTCCGGGCGGTCAACACGTTGTCGGCGCGTCCGTGCGTCAGTATGAACACGCAGAAGTCACTCCGCATCATCGCCGCCCTCCATGCCGCGCAGAGCGGCCATCTTCTCCGACACGATGACGAAGCCGTTCCTTATCGCGTCCTCGAAGTCGATTATCACCAGCGCCGACTTCTCCATCAGCCGCTGCACCTTCGCGTCGGCGTGCGCGTAGTATTCGGCTATGTTCCTGAAGTCGAACACGACGTGCCGCATCGCCGCCACCTTCAGGAACCGCTTGACGTCCTTCGGGATGTCCGCCGCTTCCACCTCCTTCGCCAGCTCGTCGGCCTTTTCCGTGTCGCACAGCTCGTCAAGAGAAGGATTCTCGCCCGTGATGTTGTACTGCGGCGCCTCAATCTTCGACGAATACTCGAAGTCGCTCTCCGCTCCCTTGGCCGCGAACTCCGCGATCAGGTCGTCGAACTCGGAGCCGAGCGCTCTCAGAGTGTCCGCGTCGTACTGCGCCAGCAGCTTCTCGGCATCCCACACCCCGCGGTGAAGGTTGTCCTGAAGGATGAACTCGGCCACCTCCTCGGGAGTGTAGTCGGAAAATATCCTCACGTACTCGGCGGGCACGAACCGCACCCCGTTCGCCTTCAGAGCCCTCAGCCGCTTGTTTCCGCACTTCACCATGCCGTCGGCCTCGACGAGCATGGGGCGGTCCTTCAGGAAGCGGTGCAGCCTCCGCATCGAGTCGCGCAGGCACTCGAACTCCGACTCCACAACCTTCTGCGGGTTGTTCGGGTTCTCGCGAAGGGTGGACAGATCCACCCGCGCAACGCCCTCTGCGATGGCTATCCCGCCGTTTTCGCCGGCCTTCACCTCCGGCAGGGCCGATCCCGCCTTCGTCTTTTTCCGCATCTTGACCTCCTCGTTTGATGAAAATTCGTCACTACATTTTTTTTCGAGACCTCGCGCCTTGGGCATAGGCCGGGGTGCTCCCCCTTCGGGAGTACCTACCCCGGACGCGACCATGCCGCGCAAGCCCCGAAATCCGCCGTCTGCGCGTTCTTTTAGCCATGCGTGCAATCACACGTCCAAAACATTCGGACGCCGTGGAGCGGGCCTGCGGACGCGCTGGCGCTTCAAATAACTTGACAACCGGGCCTTGGCGATATATATTACGCATCATTCGCCCCCGTGAAGTCGAACAGGTCGCCCTGCATCGCCCGACGTTCCGCGCCCTCGCGTTTCTTGCGCACCGCTCCACCGTGGCCGTCGTCCCACGAATGGAGCCGCCCGTGAAGGAAGGGCGCGAACCGCCGGATCAGACGCTGGAACTTGGCCCACGCGGTGGCCCTGTAGCTCTCGCGCTTGCAGTCGATGCGGTCTATCGCCTGTCTCACCCTGTCGAGGTACGCACCGAACGTGGCGGTCGTTCCTCCGTTGCATACGTGCAGAAGGAGCAGGGCGTCTATGGTGTCAAGTCCGCACCATCTGCGGTACAGCTCCGCCGTGCGCTCCTCCACTTCGGCCGGAAGGGTAGTCACCTGCCCTCGCGGGGTACGGTCGAACGCCACCTTCTCGCGCTGCACAATGCGCTCGCCAGCGGCGTCGTACGAGACGGTGCCGCCATGCCCCGCCGGCTCTATGTGGTCGCAGGCGAGGCAAGCGGCCCTTGCCTTTTCCATCAGCGCCCTGTGCGGGCATTTTTCGGGTGTGCAGTTCATCGTATTTCAACTGCCCGTCAAATCGCCATCTTCGGCAATCGTCGAAACTTCCCACGTCTTGCCCGTCCAGTGCGCCCATACGAACCGCCACATGGGATAGTATGCCGCAGCTTCATGGAACGCGGTGTACGCCCTGCCCTGCGATCCGAGGCGGTACGACCCCTTGACCTCGTGGAACGTCACCACTCCGTCGTCGATCGTCATAAAGTCCGGTGTATAGCGTCCACCGCCGGGAAGACGGAGCGACACGGGCTCGAACCTCCCCCCGCCGTTGAGTACGTCCCGCCTGTACCGCTCCTCTGTCTTCGACATTTTCCCCTCTGCCGCGCGTAGAGGCACCGCCACGCGCTTGGCGTGAGAGTAGAGTGCGAGCTTCTTGATCGGCTTCCGGCTCGTCGTGGCTGGTTCCTGGGGCGGGTTCCTTGAACTGCCGAGCCGCTTCATGTAGTCGTCCAGCCATTCCATGCTGACGTGTGGGACTGCGCCGCTCATGACAGCTCCTCGCACGCGCACGTGCGCGTATTATTATAATTATTATTATTACTCATGGGGGTACTCCTTTCTGATTCGATTCTGATTCAAGTATGGGGGATAGTGGGGGTCTTGGGGGCGGAAGGGGGAAAGAGGACGGGCCCGCGGAACTGCGGACGCCTCCACGGCTGCAAGTCCGCCACCATCCAGAAGGTCTCGGCGGTCAGTCCCGCGCCCAGCCACTCGCGCAGATCCTTCTTCGGCGGCGTCACGATCCTGTACGTCCGCCCCAGCTTCCGCGCCAGCGCCTGCGCTCCCTCCGCGCCAGGCTTCCATGGCGTACCGTCCGGACGGAACTTGTACGCGTCGTTGTCCGCCACGATCGTGACGCGCCCGACCCCCAGGCGGCTGCACAGGTCGCGTAGCATGTCGCCGCCCGTGGCGCACGCCGACCTCCCCACGCACGGAAGTCCGAGCGCATATCCGGCTATGCAGTCCGTCGCCCCCTCCACGATCACCAGCTCGCGCCCGGACACGCCGTTGCACGTCGCCTCCCGCGGCACCAGCTCCGGATCGTAGAAAAGCCCGTCCCGCGATCCGCCCACCGACCACTTGCCGCTCCCTCCGTACTCCCGCAGGCGGATTCCGACCGTCGCGCCATGCGCATCGAGCATCGGGAACGCCCATGCGCCGTAGAACGCGCTCCGCCCGACGAGAAGGCGGTCTATGTCCGCCGCGCACATGTCGAGGTCGTCGGCTATCTCCCGCAAGCTGTCGAATATGTCCCTGCCGCCTCCCGGCATCTCGAACTCGGCGCGGAATCCGGCCATACTCAACTCGGCGTTGAACATCCGCGGACGGACGGGCGGCTTCGGCATCCGCCGGGGCGCAAACTCCCGCTTCGGCCTCTCGACGAGGAAGTGGAACCACCCGCCCGACGGGCACGGATGCGGGCTCTCAACCCTCATGCAGTGGCACACCACGCCGTCTGCCGAAACCCCGCACCAGTCGGCATGCTGGCATATCGGGCACGGCTCGCGCCTCGACACTCTGCGCCATCCGTTCATTTCGCGGTTGCCCTCCTCGCCCTGTTGAACTTGAACCACTTGAACGGCTTGGCGTACTTCCGCCTGGCCAGTGCGTCGTGCCTCCTCGCCGCGTCCCTTATTCCGTCCATCGAGGGATTGAACGGCGGCGGGTCGTACACCGGGCACGAGATCAGCTCGAACTCGTACACCTCCGTCGCAGTCGTCACCGGCGGACACTCCTCGATGGCCCATCCGTCTGTAGATGTTGATATCGTGTTCATTACGCGGCCTTTCCGAATATCGCCTTCACGATGGCCTTCGCCGTCCTCACGGGCACCGAGTTTCCGATCTGCTTCACCTGGTCCGCCCTGCTTCCCGAAAGCCTGTAGTCCTTCGGGAACGAATGGGCGGCGGCCAGCTCGCTCGGCTTGAGCATCCTTATCCGCACGTCCAGCAGCCGCCCGTCCTCCAGAAGGGCGAACACTCCCTGCACGTTGTCGTACGTCGTGATCGTCCGCATCGGCTCCTTCGACGATCGGACGTGCCCGGAGTCCGGCCCCGCCGGACGGCTCATGTCGAGTATGACGGCATCCACCTTGCGGATGGCTCCGCCGGTCGCAACGGTCGGGCACGGCTCGCCGTCGGGACGGAGCGCCGCGCCTCCCTGCTGGCCGAGGACGAAAGACCTCACGAGCGCGAAATGGTCTTTCGTCGTCTGCGTTCCGAGCGGCTTCTTGATCCTTCGCGCCTTGCCGTTGTTGGAGATTTCCACGATTATCGGCTGGCACAGTTCGTGGTGGGCTCCGGAGCAGGATATCGTGGACAGCGGATCGTCCACGGACGCGCAGTCCTGGTTGTTCCTCATCTTCACCACGAACGGCGTACACAGCGCGTGGTGGTTGCCGGACGTGGTGACGGTCGTCAGCGGGTCGGCTACGTCCTCGACCGTGGCGTGGTTGTTCAACTTCACGAGGAACGGGCGCACGATCATGGTGCGGTTCCATGTTGGCTGCGCAAAAAGCGGTTCGTCAAGCGATCGCAACCGGCAGTTGTCTTTGCCGCCAGTATCCAGCAAATCCATTTGAAAGGCGATGCCGCAGTATTTCCGCAGACCGACGGCCACGCGGCGAAGGGTGTTCTGCACGAGCGGGTACTTCGGGTCGAAGATCGAGTGTCCCATGTCCGCGTAGTCCAGGCACTCGTCCACGCCGCGCCACCGCTTCAGCCCGTTCCCCGGAACCTCGGCGTGCGTCGGCTTCGGCCAGCGAATCTTCCCGCATCCGCGCTTGACCGCGATCAGGAAGAACCGCTTCCGGCTCGTGGCGTCGCCGTAGTCCGCGCAGTTGAGTATGCGATATTCGTAGTCGTAGCCACGCGCCGTGAACTGCGCCAGCCACGCCCGGAAGCACGATCCCTCCATGCGCTTGATCGGCTTGCCCTTGCGGGTGAGCGGCCCCCACTTCGTGAACTCGGGCACGTTCTCGATGGTTATCCAGCGGACGTGCTTGTTGTCCACGAACTTCCAGATCTCGTTCGGCTGCGACCGGAGCTGGTTCGACCTCGGCTTGCCTCCCTTCGCCCTGGAGTGGTGGGTACAGGACGGCGAGGCGTGAAGGTGGTCTATCACGTCCGCCTCGATGTCGTCCGGCGTCGCTGCGTCGATGTCCATCTGCATCGCGTACACCCCCGGATGGTTTGCGCGCATCGTCTCGACCGCACGGAACCAGTGGTTTATCGCGATCTCGCGGAACGTCAGGCCGAGGTCTTTCATCGCCTCGGCAAACCCCGTCGAGAACCCTCCCGCGCCGCAGTACAGGTCGAGGAAAACTATCGGGCGTTTCATTTCGCGCCTCCGTCTTTCTCGAACACTCCGAACAGCCCGACGTACGGAAACCTCGACTTGTAGCCGAAGTGGTAGTCGTAGTCCATCGCCCTGCGCTCCAGCGCGGTGATGCGGTGCGAAAGACACAGCACCACGACTGCGAGGATCGCAACGTTGACCGCCAGAATTATCGTCGCCTTGTTCATGCCTTGCCTCCCGTGTAAGTCACGCAAGCGGTCAGCGTTGCGGCCGCAAGCCAATACACCATCATGCGCAGGTTGCCGCGCACCGCATACGGCACGGACGCGCACACGTCAAGCGCGATCAGCACCGTCGGAAATATGTACTCGGTTCTCATTTTGCCTCGCATCCCTTCCTGTTCGGCCCCGGGTCGATTTCGTCCAGCATCGCCAGCACTTCGTCGCGGGTGTACCGCTTCGACGGCTTCGCATCCCGCACCCGCCTGTCCACGGCTACGAGCGCATCGACCATCTTCTCCATCGTCTCGTCCCAGATGTCGCGGTGCGTGTCAGTCCCGCTTTCGACCGGCAGCACCTCGACTTCCTTGTACAGGATGTTCCCCTGCACGGCTTGCAGTTCGTCGCGGCTTGCTTCGACAAGTATGCCGCACAACCGTTCGCCGTTGCGCGTCAGCATGTCGCCAATTTCGATGACCTCCATCGTTGTCCTTTCGTTTTGATTTTGCCCTGTCAGCCGAAGTCGAACTCCGCCTGCGCGAGTTTGCGTACGTCTATCGGCTTCGGCTCGTTCTTGACTTCATTGCGCGGCCGCTCTGCGACCACGCCTTTTGAGTGAACTCTCCGCATCGGCATCCCGTGCAGAAAATACCCGACCGTGAACCACGGCCCCTCGTACACCTTCCGGCTGAGGCTGTCCATGTGGTGTACGATCGCCGGATATCCCAGAAGCGAAAGCTGCGTGTACGCGATGCAACACGCCGTGGCGTCCAGATCTTCGGCGTAGATCAGGATGTCCCCCTGCCGTCCGCCGCATCCGACGAACGCCTCCGCGCCCTCGATGAGAAGCGCGCCGGCGCCGCACGCGCAGTCGTTCATCGTCACCACCTTTCCGGGTTCCGGACGCGCCGAAAATGTCATGCGCGCCATCATCCGCGATACGCAGTCAGGCGTGAAGAACTGGCCAAAACTCTTTACGGTCGCGTTCAGTTCTTCGTACACGTGCCCGAGGAAGTCGCTCCGCTTCAGCTCCATCGCCTCGACGAGATGGGCGAACATCGCGCCGACCTTCTCCATGCCGCCCGGCCCGTACTTTCCGGCGAGAGATGCGTACATGCTCTCGATGCCGTCCCTCTCCGTCTTGTCAACCGTCACGGCCCCGCGCAGGGACAGCGAGAAGATGCGGCACACGTCGCGGAATATGTCGCTCGGTGAATGGGCGTTCGATACGGTCGGCAGCATCTTCTTGAACGCGCCGTAGTGCTCCTGCCATTCGGACCTCGGCACTGGTTCCGTCCGCTTCATTTCATCCTCCCGAAAAAGAGATCCGCCTGGCGCATTATCTCGGCCGAAACCTTCGGCCTCGCGGGTGCTGGCGACTGTATCTTTTTTACAGTAGGACGCACCGGGCGGCGCGGCATCTTCGGCCTGGACGGAAGGGGGAGCGTGATGGTTTTCGTCGCCCCCTTGTCGGGCGTCCATCCCGCCTCGCGCCATGCCTCCGCCACGCCGTCGAGCGGATGGTCGCACCCCTCGCCGTTCCGCGACTTCACGTCCCAGAATTTCCCGAACGCATGCCGGCACACGGTCTGCGTCCACGGCGGGCACACTCCGCATTTGCGCGTCATGTCATGCCTCCAGCCTTGAGCCGCACGAGTGTGCCTCTGATTCCGCTCCGCGCAAGTACATCCGTATTTTCGGCTCCGAATGCGACAAGCGCGGAAGGTGTCGGGCATGAATCGCCGGGAACGCCGTATCTATCGCAAAAGCATAGCCGCCCACGGATGAAAAGCACGGAATGAGCAAAGGGGAAAACATATTCGTGCCATTGCCGCGCATCAGTTCGCACGAATATGAGCATGATACCCCCCCCCCGTGTGACGAACCATCCTTTCGAAGAATGGCCATGCCTCGCGTCCGTATGGCGGATTGCACCATATACGCCCATACCACGGGGCGGTCGTCCCATCTTCGGCCTTCGTTATCATCCGATCCGCTGTCCGCCATGGCATTTCGTCTGGACAACACGGGTCGGTGTCGAAATGTCCGAGCGCGTCGATTATCCACCTTGGCGTCAACCACGTTTTTTCGCCGCTGTCAGCATTTATCATTGTCCATCTTTTTCGCCTTGTCTGCATTACCAGCCCTGCCTTTCCCTCATGCGCCCGATCATGCGTCCGGCCATGTCGTGCCGCAACGGCATCGTGAATCCCTGCCGCTTCAGGAGCGCCGCCTGCTTGAGGCTTGCGTACCCTCCCTGCAAGCGCCGGAAGTATTCGTCAAGGAGCTGCTTGCCCTGTCCGTAGGGAATCTTCTCGGGATCGACGCCGATGCGCTCCAGAAGCACCTGCGACTGCTTCGCGCTGAAGTGCCGGTTCCTGTCCCATCCCCGCTCCTGCGCGGGCGTCAGGTCCCACTGGTCGAACGGGTCGATCTTCGTGGTGAGGAACTGCGCACGCGCCTGTAGTCCGGCACGGGTCGCCGCCTCGCGCTTCTTCCGCGCCTCGACCTCCGCCTTCACCTTCGCCAGCTCCTCGGCCATGTCCACCGGCTTGCCGTTCTCGCGGACGCGCCTCGCCACCTCCGCCACCACGTCGTCCCCGACGTTCCCTCCGAGGATGTCCGCCGAACAGCACAGCTTGTGCCGCCCCGCGTTTCCCGCGAAGTCCACGATGAGGCACGACGGCTTCGAGCTGCCGCGAATCATCGCGCACCGCTCCGCCGCCGTGGGCACGTCGCCCAGCCTCCCCGCGACCTCCTCGGCCGGCCTCGTCCCTCGTCCCGCCATCTGCGCGTAGAGGGCGCGGGATTTCGTCGGGCGCGCCATCACCACCACCTCCACGCCCGCGTCGTCGAACCCCTCCGTCAGCACGCCCACGTTCACGATGTACTGCAAACGCCCGGCCTTGAAGTCGGCCAGCATCCTGCGACGGTCGTCCTTGTCGGTCTTGCCGCAGAGCCAGGCGGCTTTGTCGGGCCTGTAGCGGTTGATGATCTCCGCCAGACGCTCGGCCTGCTCAACCGTCGCCGCGAACACGATAGCCCGCCTCTCGCCGCATATCTCCACCGTCGGGACGGCCACCCCCTGAAGGTTCCGCTCGCTCTCCATCACCTCGGCAAGGTCGCCCTGGTTCAAGTCGCCCGCCGTGGTGCGGATGTTGGAGAAGTCAAGCGATCCGACCGTCACCATCTGCTGCTCGATGGGAACGAGCCATCCGTTGTTGATCGCGTCCAGAACGCCGTACTCGTAGGCGACGCTCTCGAACACCTGTCCGAGCGCGGCTTCGTCCGCCCTGTCCGGAGTGGCCGTCACGCCAAGCACCTTGCAGTCCGGGTTCTGCCCGTACCAGTCAAGGCACCGCCTGTAAGTGCCCGATGTCGCATGGTGCGCCTCGTCGATCACCACCAGCCCGAAGTCGGCAGGGTCGAATTTGCTCATCCTCCCCGCGCCGTCGCCTCCCGCGCAGTGCGTCTGCACCGTGGAGACGACCACGGGCGGCATCACCCCGAACATCGGCGTGACGTGGTACTCGCCCATTTCGATCTGCGCGTCCAGCCCGGTGACGCGGCGTATCTTGTCGGCGGCCTGCGTGATCAGCTCCTCGCGGTGCGCCAGCACCATCGCCCGCGCCCCTTGTTCGTGCATCCGCCTGATGACGTCCGCGAACAGCACCGTCTTTCCGAGGCCGGTCGGCAGCACCACGAGCGCGGACGTGTGCTCCTGCCATTCGCGGAACACTCCCTCGGCCGCTTCTTCCTGATAGTCCCGAAGTTTCATCCGAACACCTCCCCGCGGTTTTCTTCCACAATCTCGCGCTCGTGCATTTTTCGCTCCAGCATCGCTATAGTGTTCGCCAGGTGTTCGTCGGACATGTCCTCGACGGCGATCTCCCGCCCATCGCGGCACGTCCACATGTACTTCGTGCGGCGCTCGTCTTCGAGGTGAAGGGCGCACAGGGCTTTTCCGATGTCGCAAGTCGCAAGCCTTACGACCTTGCGCTGTCGGTCGCTCTTGTTTAGCGCATCGTTCCATTCACAGTTGAATTTGGCGATACACATTCGCATAATGACCGAACGTCCGCCATTGAGATAGACCTGGGTCGTGTCTCCCGTGTTCGCGACCGCGCAACGGACATCATCGGCATTTATTGAAACTCCGCCGCAAGATATGATCTTCATAGCGCACCACCTTCCGGAAGGAAGTTTCCGCAATCGTCCGGCGGTGTGTCTTCGAGCCAGCATTCCGTGGCGTCGTCCACGTAGTGCGCGCACTTCCGGCAGCGCTCCAGCTTCGGCGTCTCGATTATAAACACCTTACCGACAGACTGTTTATAATACGCCACCTTGCTCGGCGGGTATGCGGAGCGGATCGTGCAGAAGGGGATGCGCAGGTTGCCGAGGAAGATCAGCTGGATGTACTCGCCGCTGTGGAGCGGATAGCGTCCGCCCTCGTAGGTCGTGTCGTAGTCCAGCAGCTTCTTCGGCGTGTACGCATCCACCTTCAGCGGACGCACCGCCAGCAGCTCGGCAGAAGTCTGTCCGTGCAGCTTCGGGTACTCGTGGGAGAACTTTATCGCGTTCATGTCGTGCCTTTCGTTTTGCCCATGCGGAGACGGCTACGCCGTCGCCTCCGCCATCTTCGCTTTGACTTCCACCGCCGCCTGCTCAATCGCAATGACCGGCTGCATGACCTTCTGCGCCTCTGCCACGGCGTCGAGGCTCTGGAACAGCCGCTCGTCTTCGCGGCAGGTGATTTTCCTGTCGGTGCGCTTCGCCTGCTCGATCGCGCCCTCGACGGCCAGAACCGGCTCCAGCGCCTTTTCAAGTTTCCGCACATACTCGCTTGGTGGCTGCGGCGTGCCGACACGTTCGCGGCTGCCGTACAGCCATTGGTTCATCTGCGCGATGGCCACGTCAAGCAGCCTCTCGAAAAGCGCTTGACGCGCCGCGTCGTTCTCCGAGCACTTCCCGCTCGGATCCGGCCTGTGGTCTGTCTCGCAGGTCACACTCGCCGCGCCTACTCTCAGCTCGACCTTCATTTCGCACCGCCTTCCTTTTCTGTGTCCTCGTCTTCAACATCCTCGTCATCTTCGAGCGCATCGGCAATCCGCTCAAGTGCGTCAGCCGAACGCGCAATCGAATTGATTACGTAGCCCAGCCACGCAGCGCACGCTACGACAACAGCTATGACGGCGCACAATCCCAGCGACGGCAGTAGGAAGTCCTTTACAAATAACGCCATCATTTCACACCGCCTTTCGCCTGAAACTCCTTCGGGTTGCGCTTGTATTCCTCCTCGGTCTGCCACCCGCGCTCGTGGCACGCCTTGCATCCGTTCCCCTGGCACATCCGGCACACGCAGTGCGGCTCGGCGGCGTTCACGAAGTTGTACGCGTTGTTGAGGTTCACCAGCGCGTCCTGCCTGACCGCCGCGAACGCGGGATCGTGGTCGTCGAACCCTTTGCGCAACGCCACGCGCGCCTTGCTGATGCACGAGAGGATGTCCGACAGCGTACTGCCGTCGAACGCCTCCGCGATCTCGACCGGAATCTCCGTCCCGTACCTGTCCACGGGCATCTTCCGCACGGGCCTTGCGGGTGCTGGCGACTGTATCTTTTTTACAGTAGGGCGCACGGGTGCGGAAGGGGGCTCGGGCGTCTTCGGAGCGGTTTCGCGGCCTCCGCATTCCGGCCCCATGCACTTGAATCCGCCGCCCTGCATGTTCTCGTTCGTGCAGTAGCCGTCGGCGTCCGTGTGAATGCAGCGCCCCGGTTTCTTCGGAGCGACAGGGGCGGGCCGGACGGGGTACTCCCTGCCGTTCGCGCCTATCAGCTTTGTCGGCCTCACCGGCATGCTCGGCTGTGTCTTTCTTGCAGTCGGCCTTGTCGGAGCCTTCGGCATTTCCGCAAGCCGCTCCGCCACGAACCGCTCGCCCGTCGGCCTGGACACGCCGCACTTCTCGGCCATGTTCCCGCCCGTGGGCGTCCCGCCGAAGATCGCCTCGCGCCGCTCCCACACCATCTGCATGAAGTGCTGCACGTCCGCCCTCGTAGGCCTCTTGCCCTGCTTGTTGTTGGCCGTGCCGCCGAACACCACCGCGTCGTCGGCGGTGCCCTTGCGCACGTCCGCCGGAATCGTCGCCTTGCCGTTCTGCTTCGCGGCCATGACGCGGTGGAATCCGTCGGCCAGCCAGTACCTCTCGCCGTCGGTGAACACCGTCACGTCCGGGAAGTGCGCGCCGTCAGCCATCGCCTCGGCGTAGTTGTTTATCGTCTCCGCGTCCGTCCCCGCCCGCGTCTGCAAGCTGAGGTCGAGATCCGCTATCTTGATTTTCGTCATCGTCTCTTGCCTTTCGTGGTCGCCCCCTCCCTCGCGCACACACCGACGCGGGGAAGGGGGCTTGTGAATCATTTGGCGAACGCCTTATCGACGGCCTGGAACAGGCTCTCGGTTTCCTGCGGCGTGAACAGGTCGGGGTCTTGCCCGTTCGCCACGCTGTCGAAAATCTCGAACCACCTTCCGTCGTGCTTCGCGCTCGCGTACTTCTCGCCGTGCTCCTCCAGCCTCGCGCAGAAGAACGAGAACGCGCCGTTCGCGTCCTGCGGGAAGTCGGACGGCTTCGCCACGTGACGCACGGGTGCGGGAGCGGCCCCAGGACGCGCAGGAGCAGCCCCAGGGCGCGCCGGAGCCGCCGGGGGTGCGG
>JAFUEM010000139.1 GCA_017463935.1 Kiritimatiellia bacterium | reverse complement strand
GTCGGCGGCGTCCGCATCGAGCGGCGCGGTGCCGGATTCGGGAGTTTGCACTAAAACGGGGAGGCACGAACATGGCGACAATGGACAAGCCGAAATTAATCCTGATACAGCTGCGCGCGCCGACGGCGCTCGCAGACGCACTCAAGGACGCCGCGCAATCTGCGCGGCGGACACGGAGCGCAGAAGCGCTCGTGCGCCTGGAGCGGAGCTTCAAGGACGGGGAGGTGCGGCCGTGAAAATGTGGGCGTCTCGAGAGTCAATCCTGAGCGAGGTCGCGGACCTGCCGCGCAACTGGCTCGCGGAGTTCGCCGCGCGCCAGCCGAATGACGTGCGGAAATTTGCGGACAAGCGCAGCGGGATGCTCGTCTTCCGCGTGCCGGCCGTCCTGGAGGCGGTCGAGGCGAAGAAATATTTCCGCGTCAACGGGAAGGTCGCGTCATGAGCCTGTGCGCGGACAAGTGGCAGGCGATCACCAACCTGGGGACGGTCGTGGTCTTCGCGAGCAGCGAGGCGCAGGCGCGCAGCCGCGCGAAGTGGAAGGCGGCGCACCTGCGCTTCAGCTTCCGCACGCGCGCCGAGCAGCTGTGCGCCGTGCGCGACGTCGAGATCGTGAGTGTGAGGAGGGTCGAGCGTTGACGACAGAGGACATTCTCGCGCGGCTGGAGGGCGTCCAGGAATCGGGCGGCGGATGGATCGCCCGGTGCCCGGCGCACGGCGACGACAATCCCAGCCTATCGATCGCGCGCGGCGAGGACGGGCGCACGCTGATGCACTGCCACGCGGGCTGCAGCTGCGAGGCGGTCGTCGAGGCGCTGGGCCTTAAGATGGCCGATCTGATGCCGTCGAACGCGAAGCCGAACCGCACGATCAAGGGGCGCTGGGGGCGCTGGGTCTGCGATTACATCTACACCGACGAGCGCGGCGGCGTCCTCTACAAGTCGACGCGCTACGTCAAGGACGACGGCAAGAAAACGTTCATCATCAAAGTCCCGGATGCGAACGCGAAATTCGGCTGGGCGTTCGGCCTGGCAAAGAAAAATGTCGCGCGCGTCCCCTTCCACTTGCCGCGCGTCATCGCTGCGGCGAAGGCCGGCAAGGCCGTCATCATCGTCGAGGGCGAGAAAGACGCGCTGTCGGTCGAACAGGTGACGGGATGCGCGGCGACCTGCAACGTCGCCGGTGCGATGAAATGGGGCTATAAGTTCCCGCCGAACTGGGTGGAGTGGTTCGCGGGCTCGAATATCATCATCATCGCGGACAACGATCCGAAGACGAAGCGCGTCAAGAAGCGCGTCAAGGGCGAGGATGTGGAGGTCGAGCTCGAACATTGGCGCGGCCAGAAGCACGCGGCCGATGTGCGGCGTCGCTTCCTGGACGCGGGATTCACCGGCAAGATCAAACTGATGGTGATGCCGCAGGTCGACGGCCAGCCGCACGTGAAGGATTTCACGGACTGGGTTGAGGCGCGGAAGGCTGCGGGGCTGGCCGCTGACCGCGCGGCTTTCATCGACGCGCTCAAGGCGGCCGCACCGTGGCCGGATGAGTGGAATTTCGACTCGGCGGCGCTCGACGCCGCCTGCGCCGACGCCGAGAAGCACGGCGCGGCCGCTGATACGGATGTTGCCGCCGCAGAAAAAAGCGGCGGCGATGCCGCATCATCCACCGCCCGGACGGGCGGGCGGTTCGGCCGTCCCGTCCCCCGCGCCCCCGGTTCCGATCCGCAGGAATACGTGGTGGATTTCGAGATCGCGGGCGGGAAGTTCGTGACGATCCGGCTGGCGTTTGGCGAAACCGTGGCGGAGATTTTCGGCCACATGATCGCGGCCGTGGCCGACAAATGCCCAGACGGCCAGATTCCGCGCGGCGTGCCGGTGCGCATCAAGGCGTGGAGTGCGGCGCTCTGGCTGCTGATGCGCGGCACATTCTTCTGGCACGTCGACTATCGCGATTTCGCGACCTGCATGTTTCTGGATCGCGACAAGGCTGGCTGCAAGCTGATGCGCGTGATCAGCGACGAGTTCTTCGCGTTCGTCGGCGCGGCCGCGAAGCTCGAAGATGTCGATCCTAAAAAAGGCGACCTGGCGAAGGTGCTCGGCCTCGTCAAGCAGATCGCGGTCAGCGACGACTACGCGCAGGGCGTCCACCCGTCAAATTCGTGGGAGCGCAAGGGCGACGCGATTTACATTTCGAGCGGCGACACGGAAATGTGTCGTATCAAGGGCGGCGCGGTCGAGATGGTCCAGAACGGCACGGATGGCGTCGTGTTCCTGCGTGGTAAAACGCTCGCGCCCTGGTCGCTCGTCGACGGCGACGGGATCGACCCGTTCGCGTCAGCTAAGATTTTCAAGGGCGCGAGCTTCGCCGATGCGAACGGCCTCATGAACGCGCGGCTCTGGACGCTCAATCTGTTTGCGTCGCATCGGACGAAACCGCCGCTGCTTATCACCGGCGGCGCTGGCAGCGGAAAGACACGCATGGCCAAGGGCATCAAGGAAATTCTCGGCATGAGGCAGGATGGGAAGCCGGATCTTTCCGTGCAGCAGATCGAAGACGGCGACAAGGGCCTCGACGCGTTCTGGGCGACCGTCAATGACGGCAAGCTCGAAGTGTTTGACAATTTCGATACGAAGGTCAAATGGGCCAGCGACACCCTTCAGACGGCCGCGACGGACGGATCGACGAAACGGCGCACGCTCTACACGACATTCGGCGTTTCGATCCTCAAAGCCAATGCGTCGATCATTCTGACATCTAACAATCCAATCTTTTCGACCGAGGGCAACGGCGGCCTTGCAGACCGGCTGATCACAATACCGCTGTCGCTCAACCGATCGACCGCCGAGGACGCGGAGCTGTCGCGCGAGATCGCGGCGAACCGCGACCGATACCTGACCTGGATGGCGCGCACGCTCGCCAAGGTGCTCGTCGACACGTCGCCAATCGAGCAGAGCGTCAACCGACGCCACCCTGACTATGGCGAGTTCTCCGTCCGCATCGGCCGGGCGATCGGCGATGAGGACGGCGCGATCAAGGCGCTCGGCGCGGCAGAGGCCGACAAGGCGCTGCTTCCTTTGAAAAATGATGTCGTCACCAAAGAGATTCTGGCGATTCTCTCTGGCCTGGGCTGGCGCTGGAGAGGCACGGCGGGCGAACTGTCGGATATGATTATCGCGCGCCAGGGCGACGACGAGGACGACAAGACAAAGGTGATATACTCCAGCCGACGCATCGGCAAAGCTCTCAATAAATACCTGCGACAATTCTCTGTCATCTTCCGCATGGCCGAGCCGCGAATCTCAGAGGGCCGGACGGTTTACGAGTTCAACGGCACGACGGCTCTCGGCGCGGCCGTGGTGGGTTTGGTGGATTACGAGGGCGATTTTCCGAAAACCTTAGGGCGCGGGGGCGCTGATTATTTATCCCAAAATCCGCCTTCAAATCCACCTAACCCACCTGTACGCGCGCGCGCGGATGTGTCCGCCCCCTTAAAAAAAGAAGATAACAATGAGGATTTGGAGGGCTTTAAGCTATGACAGGGCGGGAGATATGGCGGAGGTTGCGCGCCGAGGGCGGCTATTGCTGGACACACAGCGACGGCAGCATTACGGTGCACTTCAACCGTGGATGTCGGCCGTCGCCGGAATTGGGTCTGCTAGTCCGCGCAAATGCCGGCGTGCTGCGCCAATTCGTCATTGATCTCCATGCCGGGGACCGTGCGCGCGAGGAATATGAGTGGAGGGCCCGGGGGTTAGGTTCTTCTCGGCGCGCGGCGCGCCCTGTCCCAACACGCGACGGTGGCGACACTTGTGACTGCAACGCGAAAACGAGGTTCGGAATTTCATCGGGCGGCGGCAATTCGGCGCTTTCGGCGGCGATCCGGTCGATCACAAGCGCCTGTAGCGCCGAGGAGCGCGGTTGCAATGAAATTTGTGCGGTAAATCATGCGGAAAATGACGGCACGCGTTCGGCCAGCGCGGGCGGTGGATTTGCTAATGCGCGCGAAAATCACGGCAATTTGACGGGCGCGGGTGTGCTCGTCTGAGGACAAAAACAAAAACGAAGGGGTAAAAATGAAAAAGAAGATCGAAAAGAAAAAGGCAGTCACGGGCGCGGCGGGTGAAAATTTCCGCCTTGAGACGATACCTGTCTCAACAGTTGAACACGCGCCCTGGAATCCACGCACAAAGGACGAGCTCGCGAGGACTCATCCGGCGATGGCGGAACTGATTGATTCCATCACCGCTCGCGGCGTCATTGAGCCGATCGTCGTGTGGAGTGCAGAGGATGGGCGGTTGCTTTGCATCGCCGGCAATAGGAGATTAGCTGCCGCCCGCTTCGCGGGTCTCAAGAAAATTGAGGCGAAGATTTATTTCGCGCTGACGGAGGACGAGGCGCGCGCCATCACCCGCGCGGAGAATGAGGTGCGCTTCGGCGTGTCGCCGCTCGCGGATGCTGCGCAAATCCGCCAGCTCATGGATCGCGGGCTCGCTCAAAACGAAATCGCCGCCCTCTTCGGCGTCTCAGAGGCGAGGGTCTGTCGCCGTGCAAAGCTGCTCGACCTTGTGCCTGAGGTCTTGGACGCCTTAAAGCAAAGCGGTGTCGACGCGCCCGCCCTCACGCTGGAGATCATCGCGGCGCATCCTGCCGAGCTCCAGCGCGACGCGGCGAGGTCGTTCAGCTACTGTAGCTTCAGGTGGAAGCCAGCCGAGGCCCGTCGCGTGTTTGACAATCTCACACGATTGATTGACAAAAGATCATGGGTTTTCCAGGGTGACGGCATCGCACGTTTTGAGCGGTGCAGCCATTGTGCGAAATGCACCGGCGCGCAGCCGACCCTCTTTGATCTCGACGGCGGCGATGGCGAAAATTCAGGCCGATGCCTCGACGTCAAATGCTTCGCGGAAATGGAGGCGGCCGCGCGGCAGGAGATCGTCGATGCTGCGCTTGCTAAATTCAAGGTTCAGCCGGTCGGCGCTGTGAAGTTCGCCAAGTACCAATTTTGCGAACCGTTTAGCAGCGCGGCGAAAAAGCCGTCGAAAAAGAATGATCACGCCCTCGTTTACTTTGACGAGTGCGCGCACACCGCGCACGTTCGCTGGACGCCCGATCCTTCCATAGCACGAAAAGAAAAGCAGGCGGCGCGCGCCGCACTTAAGGCGGAGAATGAGAAGATTGCTGCGGCTGGCTCTACGATACGGGAGCTAGAAGACGCTGCCGAAGAAAAAGTATATCAGTTCTTCGCAGGATCGAGCGGCGAGGACGACTGGCGAGATAGTGTCATTACCAAGCTGAAGACGCTCACGGTTGACGTGCTGGCCGAAATGCTCGCGGACGAACTGCTATCGATGGATGCTTTCAGCCGGAGCTTGTGCGAGTGCGATGCCAGATATTCCGCCTGGGCGATCAGGCATTTCCACGATCTGGCCGCTACGCTAACAGATGCGGAGCGTGCCGCGATCGAGCGCGCTGCGAGAGAGGAGGCGTGACATGAGCTTGCGGCGACTGAAACAAAGCGAGTGCGCTATCCTCCACCTTGTCCTGAAGAGTCATTGGTATCGAATGATAGAATCAGGCGAAAAGCTGGTTGAGTTCCGCGAAGCGAATCCGTACTGGTCAACGCGGATCACTAACTGGGCGTTTAGGATACAAGGCGGCAAAACGCCGGTGATCCTGTTTCGGCTCGGCTACGGACGTTTTTCGCCGCGCATGGCGTTTGTCGCCGGGCGCGGCGAGAGCGTGATATTCTCGCGGTTTTCGGCGGATAATCCCGGCAAAACGCCGACGCTCATGTCTCGGATCGTCAACGGAGGTTTTTCGCCGCGCTTCGCGGTTTTCGGCGGGCGCGGCGAGGGCGTGATATTCGCGCGGTTTTCGGCGGATGATCCCGTCCAGCACGAGGAGCTCGGGGAATTCCAGAAAGCACGCTTCGCGATTTACATCGGCGAGCGCGTGGTGCTCCAATATGATCGGCCGCCAAGAGAGAATCCGGCTCGGCCCCTTTATCAGCGCGGGAGGTTGATGATATGTCCGCGCGCGTGATCGCGTTCGTCGATCTTTTCTGCGGAGGCGGCGGGATGTCGACCGGATTCGGCGAGGCGTGCGACGAGATCGGCCTGCGTTATCGCGAGATTGCGGTTAATCATTCTAATCGCGCGGTCGAGACGATGATTGCGAATCATCCAAACGTACGCGTGCTGAAGATGGACATCGAGGCGTCTTCGCCGAGCGACATCGACGTGCAGACCATTGACCTCCTGCACGCCTCGCCGTCCTGCACGCATCACTCGCGGGCTAAAGGCGGAAAGCCGCGCGACAATCAGCTCCGCTCGCAGCCGAATGAAATCTGGAAATTCATCGATAACAAGCACGTCCGCCGCGTGACGATCGAGAATGTCCCGGAATTCGTCGACTGGGGACCGCTCACGAAGAATGGGGAGGTGATCAAGCGCAAGCGCGGCGAGTGCTTCCAGGCATGGCTGACGCAGTTCACCGCGCGCGGCTACAAATACGAGTTTCGCATCCTCAACTGTGCGGACTACGGCGACGCGACGACGCGCAAGCGCTTCTTCCTCCAGGCCGTCAAAAACGGATGCGGCAAGATTCGCTGGCCGCAGCCGACGCATGAGGAGAATCCGCAGCCCGACCTTTTCGGGCGCGAGCTGAAGCGCTGGCGCGGTGTCCGCGAATGTCTGGACTTGTCGGACTTTGGCACTTCGATATTCAACCGCGATCGCCCGCTTTCGCGCAACACGCTCCGCCGCGTGGCCGTCGGCATGTCCACGTACAACGGCATGGACTTCTTGATGGACATGCTGGGCGCGGACGGCGACGACGTTTCGCGGGTGCATCCGCTTACCAAGCCGATGCCGACGCAGCATTCCGGCGGCAACCGCTGCGCCGTGGTGCGGCCCTTCATTGTGAAGTTGAAGAAGAACTGCTGGGCGGAGGACATCGACTCCCCGCTTTCCACCGCGACCACAAAGGAAAGCCACGTGCTGTGCCAGCCCGTGATAGTGGACATGTCGCACCCCGGCGACCCAAACGACGAGCGGCGCGTCTCTGGCGGCGGCGATCCGATGAAGACGATTACGACGCGCAACAACTTTGCGGTGTGTACCCCGTTCATCATGAACAACAACGAAAACAATGTTCCACGTCCACTTGATAAGCCGCTTGTCACATTGACAACAGGCAATCACGCCTATCTATGTACTCCACTTGTCCTTGGGCAGCATGGCGGCGCGGCATGCCGACCGATAGACGATCCCTGCCCGACGATTGCGACCGCCGGGGCAATCCGCATAGCAACGCCAATCATCCTCGACATGTCGAGGCCGGGCGGACACGACAGCGGACACGTCCGCACGGCGGACAAACCGATACAGACGCTGACTACATGTGACAACGTTCAAGTCGCAACACCCGTGATTTTCGACGAGGCCGTGGGACTTCCACGCTTGCCGGACGGACGGTATATTGACATTCTGTTGCGGATGTTGAAGCCGTCGGAGCTGGCCGCCGCGCACAGCTTCCCGCCCGGATACAGATTCTCAGGCAACAGGGCCGACCAGGTGAAACAGATCGGCAATTCGATCCCCGTACAAACGGCCAAGGCAATCGTCAAGGCGATCTTCGCAAAGGAGGGCACGGCCGCATGAAGCAGCAGACATTTCTCGAAGCGGCGATGATGTGCGCCGCAAAGAAGGAAGGAGGCGCGAATGTTTAGCACGTTTCTTGACCGCGATGATTACAATCTCCCTGCGATCATCGCCGCGTTGAAAGCCGAGCGCGAAGAAGCAAGGCTCATCAAGGCAAGCATGGACTGTGTACGGTACGCGGCGCGAATCGGTCTCATCATCGACGCGCTGGAGATTGCAATGGAGAACAAGGAAGGGTGCGCGGAATGAAACCTGTACTTGACGCTTGCTGCGGTTCCCGTATGTTTTGGTTCGACGCGAAGGATCCACGCGCATTGTTTGTGGACTGCCGCAGAATGAAAACGGAGGCCATTTGGAAAAGTGCGAACGGAATGGCAACACGTTATTGCAACGTATGTCCGGATATTGTTGCAGACTTCCGAGCCCTTCCGTTTCCCAATGAAACGTTTTGGCACGTCGTCTTCGACCCGCCGCACCTTCTGCACGTTGGCGACAACGCATGGATGGCGAAGAAATACGGCAAACTTCCAAGAGATTGGAGGCCTCTGACACATGATGGCTTTCACGAATGTATGCGCGTTTTGCGACAGTTCGGCACGTTGATCTTCAAGTGGAATGAATACAACATCCCGGTGCGCGATGTTGTAGACGCAATAGGTGTGCAGCCGATGTACGGGCACAAAAGCGGAAAACAGAGCAAGACGCACTGGATGGCATTTCTGAAGATCGACAATTGTGGGAACATTCACTGCAACGGCGGGAATTGCGAACACGCGCAACTCGGCGCAGAACACCGCGAAATCGTCAAGGCCATCTTCTCAAAGGAGGGCACGGCCGCATGAAGCAGCAGACATTTCTCGACTATGACGGATTCGTCGAAAAATTCAAGCCGCGAAAAACGACGGACGACTGCTACACGCCGGCGAACATCTACAGCGCCGTCCGCGATTGGGCCGTCAGGGAATATCAGCTCGCGGGCCGCGAGATCGTGCGCCCGTTCTGGCCGGGTGGAGACTTCGAGACGTTCGACTATCCCGACAGATGCGTGGTGATCGACAACCCGCCGTTCTCCATCATTTCGCGGATCGTGAAGTGGTACGCCGTGCAAGGCATCGACTACTTCCTGTTCTCGCAATACCTGACGAACCTCGGGATCGGCGGTGGCGAGTACGGCGTCAACCACATAATCGCACCCGTGTCCGTCACGTACGAGAACGGCGCGAAAGTCGACACGGCGTTCGTCACGAACATGGGCGAATGGTTCATCCGCGCCGTGCCCGAACTGATGGACGCATTGCAGGAGCAGGAGGACATCAACGCCAAGGCGAAGACCAAAAGCCTGCCGAAGTACGTATATCCCGATTGCGTCCTGACGTCGGCGAATGTCGGCTACATGTGCAAGCACCACACGCCGTTCGGATTGCGCAGGGAGGACTGCGGGTTCATTCGGAAACTTGACGCACAGGGGAAGGACGTCGGCATCTTTGGCGCGGGGTATCTATTATCCGAACGCGCCGCCGCCGAACGCGCCGCCGCCGAACGCGCCGCCGCCGAACG
>JAFUEM010000138.1 GCA_017463935.1 Kiritimatiellia bacterium | reverse complement strand
GCTCGCCCCCGTCCACCCGCTCCAGGTCGCGCACCGGCACGGCGACGACGCCCGTCTGGATGTCGATGCGGTCCAGGAGCGGCCCCGACACGCGCCGCTGGTACTTGAGGATCTGCGCCTGGCGGCAGCGGCACTCGTGCGTCACGTCGCCGTAGTAGCCGCACGGGCACGGGTTCATCGCCGCCACGAGCATGAAGCGCGAGGGATAGTCGTACGCCGCGTTCGCGCGCGACACGCCCACGTGCCCGTCCTCCAGCGGCTGGCGGAGCGTCTCGAGCGCCGGTCGCGGAAACTCCGCGAACTCGTCGAGGAAGAGGACGCCGCGGTGCGCGAGCGACACTTCGCCGGGCGTCGGGTGGACGCCGCCGCCCAGAAGCCCGATGGCGCTGACGGTGTGGTGCGGCGCGCGGAACGGCCGCCGCGTCACGAACGTACCCGCGCCCTTCTCGCGCCCGGCGACGGAATGGATCTTCGAGACCTCCAGCGCCTCCTCGACCGACATCGGCGGCAGGATCGACGGAATCCGCCGCGCGAGCATCGTCTTGCCCGAGCCGGGCGAGCCGATGAGAAGAATGTTGTGCCCGCCCGCGACCGCGACCTCGATGGCACGCTTGACCGACTCCTGCCCCTTGACGTCGGCGAAGTCGTCGCCCGCCGCCGCGTCGCGCGCGACGAGCGCCGCGAGGTCGGTGCGGCGCGGGAGGATCGCGATCTCGCCGTTCAGGTACTGCACCGCCTCGCGCAGCGTGCGCACGGGGATGACGTCGATGCCGCCGACGACGCTCGCCTCGTCGGCGTTCGCCTCGGGCACGATCACCGCGCGCTTGCCGATGCGCTTCATCTCCATCGCCATCGGCAGCACGCCCTTGACGCGCCGCACCTCGCCCGTGAGCGACAGTTCGCCGATGAGCGCGTAGTCGGCGAGCGCGCCGTTCTCCAGCCGCTTCGTCGCGCGCAGGAGGCACACCGCGATCGGCAGATCGTAGATCGGCCCTTCCTTCTTGATGTCGGCGGGCGCGAGGTTCACCGTGACCGCGTATTCGTCCTTCGATGTGAAGCCCGAATTCTTGAGCGCCGTCGACACGCGCTCCTTCGCCTCCTTCACCGCCGCGTCGGGGAGCCCCACGATCGTGAACGAGCTCGTCGAGAGCGTCGAGTTGACCTCGATCTCCACCGTCCGGGATTCGACCCCGTTCACCGCGCCGCCATAGCATTTCGCCACCATCTGTCCGTCCTTTCCGTCTTGTTCCGCAAGACGCGAACAGTATGGCAAAAAATGAAAAAAGAAATCTTAATTTTATCTTAAGATTGTCTTAAGATTTTCTTAAGATTTCTTTTAGCCGCCGCTAACTATTTGCGGCGCGCACGGAAGAATTCCTGAAGAATCGCGCGCGATTCGGCTTCCAGCACGCCCGTGACGAGCGCGGGATGGTGGTTGATGCCGGGATGGTCGAAGATGCCGAACGTCGTGCCGCCGCCGCGCTTCGGGTCGCTCACGCCCCAGACGACCGTGTCGAGCCGCGCGAGCACGATGCCGCCCGCGCACATCGGGCACGGCTCCTTCGTCACGTAGAGCCGCGCGCCCGCGAGCCGCCAGTTCCCCTTCGCCGCGAACGCCGCCGACAGCGCCAGCATCTCCGCGTGCGCCGTCGCGTCCGACAGCCCTTCCGTCTGGTTGTGTCCGCGCCCGAGGATGCGCGCCACGGACGGGTTCGGGTCGTAGACGGCGCGGTGGCCGTCGTGCGCCGGCTCGATCACGGCCGGCTTC
>JAFUEM010000012.1 GCA_017463935.1 Kiritimatiellia bacterium | reverse complement strand
GCGTGTCCGCTCCGCGCCACGTGCGCGGCGCGCCGGGACGGGACGCAGGGCGACTATCCCGTGAAGGCGGCGAAGAAGGCGCTGCCCGTGCGGCGCGTTGCGGCGGTCGTCGTGACGGACGCGAAGGGGCGCGTGCTCCTCGTCCAGAACCGCGAGGGCGGGCTTCTGAAAGGGCTGTGGGAGCTGCCGGCCGTCGAGCCGTCGGTCGCGCACACGCAGGTCTTTTCGCATTTCCGGCTGGAGCTGACGACGAGCCGCGCCGTGCGCGCGGACGCCGAGTTCCGCGATCCGCGCAAAGTCCCGCTCGCGACGGCGACGCGCAAGGTCCTCGCCGCCGGCGGCCTTCTCTGAAACGCGGGGACAGACCCCGAAAACGCGGGGACAGACCCCGAAAAGTTCACCTGCAAATATGATATAATATGCGCCAGATAGACAAAGGATAATGATATGTCAGCAGGCAAGGAATTGACGTTCGTGGTCTTTATGATGCATGTCCTCGCAGCGGCATGGAGCAGATCGCCGTCCGAGGCGTATGTTCTTTGCAAGCGCTCTGGCGTGTTGGACAGCTATCTCATTCCTCATTACGACGTTCTTCATTCGATGGGGGCCAATGCGCTCATCGAAGACATCACCGGCTACATCCGCGAACGGGGGATTGAGATATGATTGTCTATCACGGTTCGACGGTCGAAATAAAATCTCCCGACTTGAATCATGCCAAGCGATTCCTTGACTTTGGTCCGGCATTTTATGTAACGAGCTTCCGCGAACAGGCGGAGCATTGGGCGCGAAGGAAGTGTTCCCGTGTGCCATCTTCTTCGGCGCCGGTGGTGAACGTCTATGAATTGGATGACGACCTTTCAGCCTTTTCGGTGCTGCGCTTTTGCGGTGTTGACGAGACGTGGCTCGACTTCGTGTGCGACTGCCGCGACGGCAAGGACGTATACTCCGCCCACGACGCCATTATCGGTCGTGTTGCGGATGACGACGTGTTCCGCACCATCCAGAGCTACCGTCAGGGCGATATCACGAAAGCGCGGGCCATCGAGCTTTTGCGCTTCGCTCGTCCGAACGACCAGTTCGCCTTGCGCACCAGTCGCATCATTTCCGCGAAACTGCGGTTCGTCCGGTCGTACGAGATGGAAAGCGTGGCGTGACATGTGCGAGGTCAAGTACAACGTCACAATCGACACCTACAAGGAGCGGCTTGAGGAGCGCATCATCGCGTATCTGTCCGAGATGAAGGGCCTCTCCCTCGCAGCGGCGATGGATGCCTATTATCGCAGTCGCCTCGCCACGCAGATAGCAAACGGTCTCTACGGCATTGAGAACTTGGACTACAAATACCTTGTCGAGGACCTTGTGGAAAACGAACCGGAGCTGTTTGCGAAATGAGCGCGACGGCGACGCGCAAGGTCCTCGCCGCCGGCGGCATTCTCTGACTTTTTTCGGGCGGGCGGCCAATGCGCGAAATTCCGCGCGGGGCTCTCCGACCCGCCGCGCGCAATCCCCGTGGAGGGGTGGCCGTCGTGGGCGCGAAACGTCACGGTCGAGGCGCATTCGCGCCGACCGGACATGCGCGCGGACCGCGTCTTTATTGGGTGAAAACGACATTCGGCCTGCGGCGGCAACGCGGCCGTTGGCGCGCCCGTGCATCGGCCCGCCTTGCAACGGAAGAGATAATTTGCTAGAATGATGGCGTCATTGGGAAGGTCGTCGGCGACGGCGGCGGAGACCAATGTGCGGCGGAATGAGATCGGTCGGAGAAATGGCCGTGGGTAGTTCCGTTGCCATCGCTGCAAAGCGGTCGTTGCTAGAAATGTAGGAAGTTTCTGTATAGACGACACTGAGCAGAGGAGCGATATTCGCTTCCTCTATTCGTGTTTCTATACGGGCCATTCCTACAGCCTCTAGCAAGACGCGTCTAGAGGATGCTTTTTTTTAGCATTCCCCCGATTGCGGACCGACGCGCGGCAACGCGGAACGAGGCGGGCCCGAACCTTGCGACGCGCAACCAACAGGGCGCGGGGAGAGGCGATATGAACAGTCGAAGAAGAAAGCGCAAGACGGCCGCCGTCAGGGCGGGTCGTGCGGCTGTTCCACTCCCGGCCGTCCCGACCTAAAAAGCCAATCTCTACAACCACAACCACCAACAAAAGAGAGAAAGGATCGCAACAATGAAAAAAGTCATTGGAAGAATTCGGACAGCGCCGCTGCTCGCCGTCCTTATCGCCCTCGCGGCCGGCGGAGCGTGGGCGGCTATAACTGCGACGGAAGTCTGGGAGGCAGCCGAAATCAAGGCCAACTATGATTCTGAGACTGGTCTCATATCAGGTCACAACAATTCCGGTTACAAGCTGAATGTCGGAACAGGTCTTGTCGTCGACGATTCCGCTGGCGCATATACGCTCGGTTCCGACGGCTCGATAACCATAAACAGCGCGGCATCGCACGGCGTGACAATCGATCTGGCAGGGAAGGCGAATGGTAGCAATCCTACCTCGCTTTCCATTCTAGTCAAATACAGAAGCCTTTCCGCCTGCAATCAGGCTTCCCTCATTTCTGCGTTCATGACTCGCGAAGGAAGTAAGCCAGAATGCGGATTAATTCAGACAACCAATAATGCCTTGACTCTCAAACCGTATTGGTATATAGCGTCCAATTCATCGTGCTACAACTTTGATATCTCATCTCCCTCTGTAAGCGCAAGCGGAGGATATACGCTTTTCTCTTATGATCGGAGTACCATCAAAGGCTACACGGGTTCGGAGTTGACTGAACTCTCCGGCGGGACGGCGAGTATGGCTTGGACGGGACCTACGTTCAAGACTGCGGCGATAGGAGGCTCGTCGGGCGAAGTTTCTGATTTCAACAACAAGTGGCCTGGCATGGTCATTGAGAAAATCGCATTGTTTGTGGGAAATGCATATACAAGCGATGCTATTGCAACATACTATTTCCCTTCTGATGACCCCACTGCGCTTGATTACGATTTTGTCAAAACAATCTCCTCGAATACAGCGCTGAGCGAGATTACCTCATGGGATACTGGGACAGGAACGCCTGGAGCGGAAGACACGGTTCACATTGTCTGCGAGAACAGCGCAGTCCTTACGATTGATACGGCAATTAATGCCGATACGTTATGGGTTGAGGGCGGCTCGGTCACGCTTGCGAACGGTGCGAGCATCACTGCGAATATGGTGCTTGGCTCTCCGATCACCGTCGCGGCGTCGGCGATTGCCTCAATATCTGGTGCAAGTGTGTACAATTCAATCGCCTGCGGCAGTTACAGCACGCTGAATATTTCCAACTGCGCCATAAACGGAGCCATTACTGATGGAGATGACCTCCGCAATACCCATGCCACGCTGAATATCACTGACTGCGCGATAAACGGAGGCATCACGGCCGGGCAGAACAACTACGCAACAATAAACACTGCCGGGGCGGTCGTTTTCCGCTCCTTCGCAGACAACTATTTCAAATACTCTTCGACCTTAAACGTCAAAAGCGGCGGTACGACGACATATAATTCAAAGAGCGACAAGAAACTTTGGTGCACTGTTAGAGTAGAGAAAAATGCCACGCTTATCAATGAAAGACAGAACTCGTTTGATTACGATTCAAATGCTTCGTACCCAATACATGCGTATATATACGGCACATTGACGCTGAACCAAAAATGGATGGTCGGCAAGTGCGCACGATATATCCATCTGTATGATGGCGCGTTGATTAATGGCTCGGCGGAAAATGCGCTACATTCCAACATCGCCGAACATGCTTGTGATTTCATTGCCGAAGAAGGAACAAGCACGATAACAGCCCCATTCGTCAAGGGCGCTGGCACAATCAATGTCGTTACAAGGGAAAATGCGATGCTTGTGCTGTCAACGTCTCAAGCACTTGCTAAATCTGGCGCAGGAACACTTAGGATTAAGAATACCCACTTGGTAAGTGATATTTCTGGCAGCGAAGGCGTTTTGGAGCTTTACAACGATTCCGGCGAAAACAAAACTCACTACAATACAATTTCGTTTGCTGGCACGATAAAAGCCACGCGCGAAAATTCAAGCAAATCCCATAACGTCTTCGGCAATGGCACGGAAGTTACTGCAACGACGGGACAAGACCTTGTGCTGACGGGGATGCCTAAACTCGAGGTTGCGGGCTCTTATGCTTATCTTTGCTTGAATGCACAGCTTGCCAACCAGAATCTTTCTGTAAAGAATTTAACATACGAAGGAGATAGCTCTGACGCCAAAGTGGATCCTGTATATAATGACGGCACTTCGTCTGGAAACATGTCCCAGATCAAGACCATCAAGACAAAGCAGACGGAAGATACAATATGCAATTTGATTTTTAACGGCGAAAGCAACGGAGGCAAACGCCAGTCGGGATTGTATGTTTACGGTGATATGGATGCCGTTCATTCTTTGACTCTAACCAAGGAAAGCACCACATTCGGACCACTTACAGTCGAGAATTATGGAAAAGTGATCTTCAGTGGCAGCGGCAAATGGGCCAATGGCACCGTAACCGTAGGTGTCAACGGCGTCCTTGAGGCGCAGCATACGGCAGCCCTGGGCGTAGTGACTTTGCAGGATGGCGCAACTATTGTTGTTCCAACCGTTTCGAGTGCTGTTGTTCCGCTGACGGGAACGACGGTAACCTTGCCGACAAGCGGAACTGTAAATGTGGATTTGACTGGCGTTTCGGTGGCTGAGGGAGAATCCGTGACTGTAATCAGCGCAACCTCACTGGTAAATGCCAATGCTTCTATTTTCCATCAGACGGAAGGCGGCTGGCGCTTCTCGGTTGACAACAACACGATAAAGGCTACGAAGCTCGGCACGGTCGCTTGGTCGGATGGAACGTGGTCGGATGGCGATTTGACTGGCTATGCCTCCGCTTCAATCACAGCCTCAGGCACGCAGGATGTAACTTTGCCAACATCCGCTACATTTGATACCTTGACTATCACTGGTTCGGGCTCGATTACACTGAAGTCGACGAGTTCGGAAACTTGCACTGTTGCCGCGCTTTCGATTGACGCTGGTGTGACGCTTAACGCATCGAATAATCTTGTCGTAACGGGAGCCATCAGCGGTGCTGGTGCGCTCGTTCTTGACGTTGCCTCTGAGGAAACTATGACGCTGCCTGCGACAACAGCTTCGCAGCTCACCAAGCGCGGGAATGGCGAATTGATCTTGGGCGGCAACACCTCTATTTCTGGCGATGTATCTGTAGAGGCGGGCAAGTTGACGAATTCATCTGCCGCAACATCTGAATTTGGCGGAATATTCACGGTGGAATCAAATGCTTCTGTGGATGTTTATGGTAAATTGGAGCTTTCAAAGGCGCCGAATTCATACGGAACTGATGCCATAGCTGCATTTATAATCCAAGAAAACGCCAATGTTACGGCCAATGGCACGATATATGTCAAAAGTGTTAACAATCGTGTTTTGATAAGAGGTTGCCTAAATATCTCTGGAGTTTTTCTTTGCCAAGGCGATGCAAAAGTGTTCTCGTGTGGCTATGTGACAATAACAGGTAGCGGAAAATTCTGGGTTAATTATGGCGTAGTAGAAAATAGTGGTGCTATAGCGCTTACAGGCTTGCCATGCTTGTCATATGGAAGCAACGACCCTACAAAAATCACGAACTCTTCAACTGGAGTTATAACTTTCAATTTGATAGCCAATGGTGATGTGCGGAGCACTGATTTGACAAAATATATTGAAGGATCCGGCAAGGTTGTGCTAAATGGAGATAGCTATTGGTTTGGTTTTTCGCGAACGGGGCAATGGTCTTCTGATATTGCAATCGAGAACAATCTCGGTACAACAAAGACGACTGGCGGGTTGGTATTCTCGAGAACTTCGGCGATTGGAACATTGTCGGGCACCGGACAAATTCGTGCAGACCTGGACACGGGCAATACCGATCCTTCTGACCGTGTTATAACAGTGGTTCAAGCAGCGAATAGCGAATGGAGTGGTATTTTGTCCAATGCCGCCAAGATGGGCTCAGTTGTTGTGACAGCCAAGAAAGGCGCGACAGCGAAGACACTTACATTGTCAGGTACGCAGACGGTCGGGAAGCCGTTAACGGTTACAACGGCTACAGATACATATGATTCTGGTTCTGTGAACCTAACGGGAACATGGGCTAGTGACGTAACGGTTAATGGTGAGTTTGGCGGAACAGGAACTGTGAGCGGCGGTCTTACGCTAAATGCTGGCTCTACGTTCAAGGTTTGGACAACAGCTGCAAACGGTTTGGCTGTCAGTGGTGCGCTGACATTGCCCGCGACTGGTTCGGTGACGGTGGATGTAACAGCGATAGCCGATGCCATTGCCGCAAGCGGGGCGACGGGTGTGCCGCTGATTACGGTCACTTCGGGTATTGACGCATCTACAGACATCAGTGCGTTGACAGAGCCGGAAGGGTACTATCTTGCGCCGGGAGCTAACGAGATACGCATCTATCCAGTGGGCGCTATCCTGCATGTCGGTGAAACGGAAACCAAGTTTGCATCTGTCGATGCCGCTGTAACACAGCTGCAGTCAGAATCCAATAAGGATGCATATGTCGAAATCGTTAGCGGAACTTGCACTTTGGACCCCGAGACGCTTGCAAGCGCAGGCCTTATATATGACAGCAGCGAACAGACATATCACTATGCCGCTGCGCAGATCGGCTCCACGAATTATGGCACGCTTTCTGCGGCTGTCTCGGCTGCTGCGACATCTGGCGATACGATAACGCTCCTCCGTGATACCGCCGAGCAGAATGTGGATGTCAGCGACAAGGAGATAACGCTTGTCGAAGGCGAATACACTTTCTCCGGCACCTTTACAGGCGACGGCACGATTGTTATGACAACTGTGCCCAAGGCGATTTCCACTTCGATGTGGGCTGCGGGCTGGGAAGGTGTACTTTGGCTGAAGAATTGCACATTCACGAAGGCCGCTTACGATCCAGTCGTCTTTGGCAATTCCACCTCGACCTTGCGTCTGACAGGTTGCTCAGGTTCGCTCAACAAGGCTTTTGATTCTGCTGGCAGAATTTCGCTGACGACACTTGACCTTCAGGATGAAGGAAATACCGTTGCCTTTAGCATCACAGACGGCTTCCCGGTTTATGGATTCACGTCGTTCGCTAAACTGACCGGCACTGGCACTTTGGCAGGCAACGACAGTTCTAGCTCGCAATGCTACCATTTTGCCGATGCTTCCGACTTCAGAGGCTCGATTACCATTGGTTCGTCGAGCTATCTCCGCGTAAAACTTGGCGGCGATACGAGTGATACGAAATCTTCCAACTACAAGAAGATTTGGGTTGAAGCGGGCAGTTCTGTCAGTGTAGCCGCCGGCAAGACCTGGACGGCTCCAAATGGCTTCGTCATAGATGGAACCGTTAGCGTGGCCACTACTGGCGCGCTATCCAACAATTCCATCTCCGGAGCTGGTGCGATTGCATACGCGGCGGTTCCATCAACCGAGCCGACATTCGATTCGTCGTGGACGGGTAAAGTGGAATTGGCTGGCTTTACAGCGGCTGGTCAGAAACTCCAGAAATTCGGCGTCGATGGTTCTACAATAGTGCTCAAGGGTGATGTCGCAGGCTGGCTTGGAGAGAACGGTTCACAGCAAGTTCCAGTTGCGGCAAAACTTCAACTTGATGCGAATCTAACTATCAGTGCACTCTCAACAGGCTGGAGATATACCTTTGCAGAGTTGACAGGCAGCGGTAATTTCAGCATAACAGCAACTGGTTCCGCCACTGGGCTGACTATAACCAAGGTAGTATCGACATATAGCGGCACTATCTCCAATAGTTCTTCGACTACTCTGAATATTGGGACTTTGGAACTGACATCTACACCCACGACAGGGACGAAGATATTATCTACCGGCGGCACGGGTACGATTAGCGTTGGCGCAGTAACTGTCAACGGCGAGGCTGCCGATTTCAGATGGGAATCGCGGAGCGATGGTGTTTATGTTCGCGCCTCTGCAGTAGCGAGTTATGGTGGTACAGCCTACGATACCATAGCCGAGGCGATTGCTGCGGCGGTACAGGCGGGCGACACTTACGCCAACGTCACGATTCTCGACCAGAACGCGACCTGCCCAGACGGGTATTATGTCGATACCGAAAACGGCAACGCGCTGGCGAAATACGCGGCGGCGGCGGTGACTGTTGGCGAGACGACGACGACCCAGTGGTTCACGACATTTCAGGCGGCAATCGACGCTGCCGTCGCCGACAAGCAGAAGACCACGTACGCCGTGGCGTATGCCGACGGGACGGCGACGGCGTCCGGCACAGGCGCAAACGTCTTCATGCTCATGCCCAACGGATATGATGTCACCGTTATGTGTAGCGTCGCCGGATACGGCGCATATGCACAAGGACAGGAAATCCAGGGATTCGCCGGCGTGTACCAGTATTCTGCGGTTGCGGCTGCTGCAACATTCACATGGACGGGTGCGGCGGGGGACAACCTCTGGGCGACGGCCGGGAACTGGTCGAGCGCGGACGGCACGGTTGCGGTAGCGCCGGCGAACAGCCTCTACACGGCGGTTCTCGATACCGCCGCCACAATTCAAGTCAATGGCAATGTGGCAATCGGAACGGTGAACGTGGGCGCGGCAGTGGAACTGCGCAACACTAGCGGGCAGGATGCCGCGCTGAATGCTTCTTCAATCGTTCTTACTTCAGCAAATGCGGTACTGACCGCAACGAACACCTCAGGACATGATATGATGCTCAGTCCCGTGCCGACGACGGGCGTCGTCGGGTTCTATGTGAAATCCACAACCTCGGGCTCGATGACGACGTATTCGGTCGATACCTACAAGACCGTCACCATCACCGGCTCCAACATGACCGCCACGCGCACCGACGGCAAAGAAAACCTCAAGTACGGCGATGTCGTCACCTTCACCATCGCTCCTGAAAGCGGCTATGCCGTCACCGGCGTGACCGCCACGACGGGGACGGTGACGGAATCGAACGGCGTGTATTCCTACACGGTGACGCAGGACGCGACAATCACGGTCGCGACGGTATCTACGGCCGTGACGTTCAGCGAAGTCGAGTTCGACTACTACGTCGGTTATGGTTCGGCGAAGTCCGTGACGGCGACGGTGACCGGCGTAGTCGCGGAAGGCACGACTTGGACGCTGACCGTTGGCGGGACGGAGTATGCCGGCGGCGTTTACGACAGCGCGACCGGCAAGGTGACGTGGACGCCGGCGAACGGCATAGCGAATCTCGCGGCCGGCCAGGCTCTGAGCTACTCGATCGCGGCAACCGGCGGCAGCATGGGAACGCTGGCGGATCAGCAGACGACGGTAGGCAACGTGGTCGATGGGTGGATCGCGGAAGACGCGACGCACAGCGACACGGGAACGTGGTCGCCGAGCGCGCCGGTGTTCGGCGAGGCCGATCGTGCGGCGCTTTCCGGCGAGACGACATTCACCGCGAACTCTCAGGCGTCCGGAAAGGTGACGCTGACGACGGTTGTCAACTTCGGCAACGAGGCGGATCCCACGATTGAAATCGGTGCCGACGCAAAGGCGGCAATCAAGGTCGAGAATGATTCGTTCAGGGTCTGGACCAAGACGACGGTTGCGGGAGAGAAGGGTGCCAGTGCCGATTGGCTGACCGTCAGCGGCGCAGAGCCGAATCTGGCGGCTGATTCGACGGTTGTCTTTACGTTCGATACCGCCAGCCAAACGTTCACCGTCTCGGTGGGCGGAAATGCGCTCTACTACGGAGCGAGCGATGCGAATACTTCGTTCGCGTTCGCGAGCGACGGTGTCGCCATCAGCTCCGTCCAGTACAAGGGCGCGGGTTCGTTCACTTCGCTGACGGGCGAATACACGACGACCGACATCGCGCAAACGGTCGATGGCAAGGGCGTCGTCGTCGCGAACTCCTTCATCAGCGGCAACGAGACGCTGCGCGCGATGACGATTGAGGCGGCGACGGCGGCACTTGCGCCGGATTCGTCCGCCACGTGCAGCAACGGCTACAACTACTTCTCGAACTACGCGCTGGGGCTTGACCCGACGGATAAGGATGACAAGCCCACCATCAAGGTTGAAACGAATTCGGAAGGCAAGTTCGTTGTGACGCTGGTGGACGGCAACGGCGACCCGATTGTCGGGGCGGCGAATGTCGCGCTAACACTCAAATTCCAATCGGGTACCGATCCCAACAGTCTGACGACCGAGACGATCAGCTCCTTCTCTGAAGGGTCTGCGACGATTGACCCGACCAAGATGACTGGCAACGTCCAGTACTACAAGGTGCAGATCAACATCGGCGCGAAGTAAGCCGCAACCAGAAGATTTAGGCGTCGTGGTTGTCGCCGAGTCCCCGCAGGTGAAACAATCGATAGCCTGCGGGGGCGTTTTTTGCTCGCCGCAGGGATGCGCAGATGTGATATACTATCCTTCAACGTTGACATCAACAATCTACAGGGGGAACAATATGGCAACGACAGTCTTTGACATGAACGGCTTTCCGAAGGTCGGCATCCGGCCCATCATCGACGGCCGCCGGCGCGGCGTGCGCGAGTCGCTCGAGACCCAGACGATGGACATGGCCCGCGCGGCCGCGAAGCTGATCAGCGACAATCTGCGCTATCCCGACGGCTCGCCCGTCCAGTGCGTCATCGCCGACACGACGATCGGCGGGCGGTACGAGGCGGCGCGGTGCGCGAACAAGTTCCGCGACAGCAACGTCGGCGTCTCGCTCTCCGTGACGCCGTGCTGGTGCTACGGCACGGAGACGATGGATCTCGATCCGCAGATTCCCAAGGCCGTCTGGGGCTTCAACGGCACGGAGCGCCCCGGCGCCGTCTACCTCGCGTGCATGCTCGCGGGCTACGCGCAGCGCGGGATGCCGGCGTACGGCATCTACGGACACGAGGTGCAGAACCGCGACGAGTCCGACCGGATTCCCGCCGACGTCGCGGAGAAGATCCTGCGCTTCGCCAAGGCCGGCCTCGCCGTCGCGATGATGAAGGGCAAGAGCTACCTGTCGATCGGCACGTCCGCGATGGGCATCGCGGGCTCGTTCGTCGACGTGGACTTCATGCAGGACTACCTCGGCCTCGCGCCTGAGAACATGGACGAGTGCGAAATCCTCCGCCGCATCGAGGAGGGCATCTATGATAAGGACGAGTATGAAAAGGCGCTCGCGTGGATGCGCAAGAACCTCAAGGAAGGACGGGACTACAACCCGCCGAAGATCCAGAAGTCGCGCGCCGCGAAGGACAGGGACTGGGAATTCATCGCGAAGATGGCGATCATCATCCGCGACATGATGGTCGGCAACCCGAAGCTCCAGGAGATGGGCTTCGGCGAGGAGGCGGTGGGCCGCAACGCGATCGCGGGCGGCTTCCAGGGCCAGCGCCAGTGGACCGACCACTGGCCGAACGGCGACGTCGCGGAGGTGATGTGCAACTCGTCGTTCGACTGGAACGGGAAGAAGATGCCGCAGATTCTCGCGACGGAAAACGATTCGCTCAACGGCATCTGCATGCTCCTGATGTGGCTGCTCACCAACAAGGCGTCGATGTTCGCGGACGTGCGCACGTACTGGAGCGACGCGGCCGTGAAGCGCGCGACGGGCAGGGGCCTGCCGAAGGACGCGAAGGCGGGCATCATCCATCTGCTCAATTCGGGCTCGTGCTGCCTCGACGCGGCGGGCGCGATGAAGGAGAAGGGCAAGCCGGTCTTCAAGAACTGGTGGGACGTCACGCAGAAGGATATCGACGCGACACTGAAGGCGACGAAGTGGGTGCCGGCGGGCGTCGAGTATTTCCGCGGCGGCGGCTTCTCGTCGTCGTTCCTGACGCCGAAGGGTCTGCCGCTCACCATGATCCGCATCTCCATCGTGAAGGGCCAGGGCCCCGTCCTCCAGATCGCGGAGGGCTGGTCCGTCGAGCTCGACGCGCAGCAGCAGAAGACGCTGATGGAGCGCACGAACCCCGAGTGGCCGTGTACGTGGTTCACGCCGCGTCTGACGGGCAAGGGCTTCTTCAAGGATGTCTATTCCGTCATGAATGCGTGGGCCGCGAACCACGGCGCGATTGCCTACGGGCACATCGGCGCGGACCTCATCACGCTCGCGTCGATGCTGCGCATCCCCGTCGCGATGCACAACGTGCCGGAGGAGCAGGTCTTCCAGCCGCACTGCTGGGGGCTCTTCGGCGCGTCCGACGACCCGACGGGCGCCGACTACCGCGCGTGCAAGAACTTCGGCCCGCTCTACGCCACCAACCGCTGACGCGGGTCGGTTGGACGGGGCGTTCTCGACAGCTTATTCATGAAAGCCGCCGTCGTCCGCCGCAGGGCCGGGCGGGGCGGAGGCCAGATCGACGAGCGCGGCCGCGATGCGGCCGACCGTCGCCGTGTCGCTCACGAGGGGCGGCATCGTGTAGATGAAATTCGAGAAGGGCCTCAGCCACACGTTGTGCGCGTCGATCACGCGGTCGATGTCTGCGCGCGTCGGCAGCCGCTCGACTTCGATGATGCCCACGGCGCCCTTGACGCGGACGTCGCGCACGTTCGGGAGCGCGCGCGCCGGTTCCAGCCCGCGCGCGAGCTCGCCTTCGATCCGCGTCACCTTCGCCGCGTAATCGGCCGTGGCGAACAGTTCGAGCGAGGCGCACGCGGCGGCGCAGGCAAGGGGATTGGCCATGTACGTCGGCCCGTGCATGAACGCCGACGGCGTGCCGTTCGAGATCGTCTCGGCGACCTTGCCCGACGCGAGCGTGGCCGCGAGCGTGATGTGGCCGCCCGTCAGCGCCTTGCCGACGCACATCACGTCGGGCGCGACGCCCGCGAATTCGCTCGCCCAGCGCGGGCCGAGACGGTGGAAGCCCGTCGCGATCTCGTCGAAGACGAGCACGAAATCGTTTTCGTCCGCGATGTCGCGCAGGAGCCGCAGATAGTCGGCGTCGTAGAGGTTCATCGCGTTCGCCGCCTGGAGGATCGGCTCGCAGATGAGCCCCGCGATCTCGTCCTTGTGTGCGGCGACCTGCTCCTGGAGCGACGTCGGGTCGAACGGCGCGGCCGGCCTGTCGGTGAAGAAGTGCTGCGGCATCATGCCGCGAAAGAGCGTGTGCATTCCGTCGGGATCGCTCAGCGCCATCGCGCACGCCGTGTCGCCGTGGTAGCCGCCCTTGAGCGCGAGCATCTTCGTGCGGCGCGCGCGGCCCTTGGCGTGCTGGTACTGGGTCGCCATCTTGACGGCGACCTCGACGGCGATGGACCCCGAGTCCGCGAAGAAGACCTTGTCGAGGCCGCAGGGCGCGAGCGCGGCGAGGCGCCGGGCGAGTTCGACGGCCGGTTCGTGCGTGAAGCCGCCGAACATCACGTGGCAGAGCCGCTCGCTCTGGCGGCGGATCGCCTCGACGATCGCCGGATGGTTGTGGCCGTGGGCGGCGCACCACCAGCTTGAGACGGCGTCGACCAGCCGCCGGCCGTCGGCCAGCTCGATTTCGACGCCGCGTGCCGCGCGCGCGAGGCGCACGGACGGCGGATCCTTGAGCGAGGCGTAGGGGTGCCAGATGAACGAGCGGTCGTAGGCGAGCGGTGTCATGAAAAGAAGGGTGAAAAGTCGATGTCGCCGGCGTGCGTCAGCTCCGGCATGCGGATGAGCGGCGCGTCGACGCCCAGGCGCGTCATGAAGGTGCGGATGGCGCGCGGCGTGTCCGCGTCGATCACGGGATCGGCGTCGGGCGACCAGTTGTAGACGACGCCGGCGATCTTCATCCGGCGGCGCTTCGCCGCTTCGAGCGACAGGAGCGTGTGGTTGATCGAGCCGAGCCGCCCGCTCGTCACGAGGATCATCGGCCACTTCTGGCGCGCGGCGAAGTCGATGGTCAGGAGGTCGTCCGTCAGCGGCACGGCAAGTCCGCCCGCCGCCTCGACGAGCACGACGGCGTGGTGCGCCGCGCACGCCTGGATGCACATGAGGATGCGCCTCAGATCCACCTTCCTGCCCTCGAGCCGCGCGGCGAGCTCGGGCGAGGCGGGGAACTTGAAGATCTGCGGCGAGGTGAGGCCGAGCTCGTCCTCGTAGCAGCGCGCGCCGCCGCTCAGTTCGCGGTGGCGCACGAGGTCGTCGGCGACGGCGTCGCAGCCGGTCTGCACCAGCTTGACGGTGATCGCGTCGACGCCGCGCGACAGAAGCGAACGGGCCATCAGGCCCGTCGCCACGGTCTTGCCGACACCGGTGTCGATGCCGGCGATGAAGTAGATGCGGCCGGCCGTATCAGGCCTCCTCGAATTCGCTCTTGCCGACGCCGCACATCGGGCAGGTCCAGTCGTCGGGGAGATCCTCGAACGCGACGTTGTTGTTTTCGGCGGGGTCGTAGACGTAGCCGCAGATCTTGCAGACGTATTTCTTCATGGTGTTGTCCTTTCTTCTCGTGGTGAGAGGTAGAAAATATATCAGTTTCCGCCGCGCGCGTCAAGGGGGCGCTGTGCGGAGCGCAATCGACAGGCCGGCGGCGGCATCAGATTCCCCCTTGCGGAGACGGGGCGGGTCTGATATACTTTTCAGCCAGTCAACCGAAACTCAAACAAGGAACGAAGAAACATGGACGCACAGGCGTGGGAAAAGGTCGATGAACTGATCGACCGGAACCAGACGAAGACGATCAAGGACCTCTTTGCGGAGGACCCGCAGCGCGCGGAACGCTTCTCGCTCGAGGCCGCGGGCTGGTTCCTCGACTACTCCAAGAACCGCATCGACACGGCCACGATGAAGGCGCTCGTCAAGCTCGCCGAGAAGGCCGACCTCAAGGCCGAGATCGAGAAGATGTTCACCGGCAAGAAGATCAACGCGACCGAGGGCCGCGCGGTGCTGCACACGGCGCTCCGCAACCTCGACCCGCACGCGAAGATCAAGGTCGACGGCAAGGACGTGATGCCGGGCGTGCGCAAGGTGCTCCGGCAGATGGGCGACTTCGCCGACACCGTGCGGCGCGGCCAGTGGAAGGGCGCGACGGGCAGGCGCATCAAGTACGTCGTCAACATCGGCATCGGCGGCAGCGACCTCGGCCCCGTCATGGCGAACATCGCGCTGACGCCCTACGCGAAGCGCAGCCTGAAGTTCTTCTTCGTCTCGAACGTCGACTCGACCCATCTCGCCGAGACGCTGCGCCAGGTCAAGGCCGCCGAGACGCTCTTCATCGTCGCCTCCAAGACGTTCACGACGCAGGAGACGATGTCGAACGCCGAGGCCGCGAAGGCGTGGCTTGTCGCCGAGGCGAAGAAGGCGGGCCTTTCGAAGAAGGATGCGGAAGCCGCCGTCGCGAAGCACTTCGTCGCCGTCTCGACCGCGGCGGAGGAGGTCGCCCGATTCGGCATCGACACGAAGAACATGTTCGGCTTCTGGGACTGGGTCGGCGGCCGCTACTCGCTGCCGTCGGCGATCGGCCTCTCGCTCATGATCGCGATCGGCCGCACGAACTACCGGAAGCTCCTCAAGGGCTACTACCGGATGGACCGCCACTTCCGCACGGCGCGCTTCGAGCGGAACATGCCGGTCATCCTCGCGCTCCTCGGCATCCTCTACCACAACGGCTACGGCGCGGAAAGCTACTGCGTGCTGCCGTACGACCAGTACCTCTCGCGCTTCCCCGCGTACCTCCAGCAGATGGACATGGAGTCGAACGGCAAGTGCGTCACCAAGGACGGCGAGAAGGTCACGTACACGACGGGCCCGATCGAGTGGGGCGAGCCGGGCACGAACGGCCAGCACTCGTTCTACCAGCTGATCCACCAGGGCACGCACCTCATCCCGTGCGACTTCATCGGCTGCGCGCGCACGCACAACCCGATCGGCGACCTGCACGACAAGCTGATGGCGAACCTCTTCGCGCAGACCGAGGCGCTCGCGTTCGGCAAGACCGCCGAGGAGTGCCGCAAAGAAGGCGTCGACGAGAAGCTCGTGCCGTTCAAGACGTTCGAGGGCAACAAGCCGACGAACACGCTCCTGTGCGACGAGCTGACGCCCGAGACGCTCGGCGCGCTCGTGGCGCTCTACGAGCACAAGGTGTTCGTGCAGGGCGTGATCTGGAACGTCTACAGCTACGACCAGTGGGGCGTGCAGCTCGGCAAGGTGCTCGCGAAGGGCGTTCTGAGCGACCTCGTCGCGAAGAAGCCGAGCGGGAAGCACGACGCATCCACGAACCAGCTCATCGCGCGCTACCGCAAGGCCGTCGGCCGCTGAGCGCGCACATTTTCCCGTCTTTCTGCACGCGCCCTTGATTTCCAAGCGGCGCGTGTGGTATAATACGGCCGCTCGCGCAGAGAAATCTGCAAAGACACCGCAGCAAAACGTCCTCTGAAAACGTAGTAAATTTTCAATAATGAACGGTTTGCCTGCGAAGGCGTGCCCGATCGGCGCGTCTTTCGCATCGGCGCTCATTATTGGCAATACTACGGCCATCAGAGGGTGCAGGTGAAGGAAGATGCGCCCTTTTTTCTGCATCCGGCGCGCGGCCGGGCGGTCGGGTTCAGAGCGCAGCGGAGGAGGCGCGCGATGGATTTTCTCGAAGGATTTTCGGCGGCGGCGCTGCTCGTCTGGATGGCGCTCGTGCCGATCGGCCGGGCCGTCGGCACCGACGGGGCCGTGCTCGAGGGCGTGCTGCTCTTCGGCGGCATCGCGGCGGTCGCCCTCGTGTGGCTCCTGGCGTCGCTGGCGCTTTCCGC
>JAFUEM010000137.1 GCA_017463935.1 Kiritimatiellia bacterium | reverse complement strand
GCCGGGCGAGCTGAGCGGCGTCGAGGACGGCACCGAGGTGACGCTCACCGTCACCCGCGTCGAGGGCGAGACGGAGTGCGTCTCCCTGCCCAAGACGGCGACGGTCGTCAGCGCGGCGTAAGCAATGCGGCGGCGGGGAGGTGGAGCATTCGGCCACCGCCTCGCTGCTACAGCTATCGAAAGGAGCAGACTATGTTGCAAGTTTCATTCAAGGTCGCGGCGTCGTGTCCGGAACTAAACGCAAGTTCTGGAAGTAAACGCGGGTTTCCTTCCTAGGAAGGAATGACGGGAAATGTCCGGCCTTTCAATCCCGTCCCGTGTTCTCAAGGACTAAACGCAAGAGAATCTTGCATTTGCTTCTGGACATCACACGCGCCGACGGCCGACGCGCGCATTACCCAATTGGGTGATTGCGTTCGGCGGCGAATGATGATAAACTATCCATCAATCTCACTCAAACTCAAGAGGAACAAATCATGACATTCATCGACTGGCTGGTCATCGCGGGCTACTTTGCGCTCCTTGCGGGCGTCGTCTACGTGACGTTGCGCAAGAACAAGATCGAATCGGGCGAGGATCTCTTCCTCGGCGGCCGGTCGGTCGGATGGCTGGCGATCGGCGCGTCGATCTTCGCCGCGAACATCGGCTCCGAGCACCTGATCGGCCTCGCGGGCTCGGGCGCGGCGGCGGGCCTCAGCCAGGCGCACTGGGAGCTGCACGCATGGGTGCTCGTCATGATGAGCTGGGTGTTCCTCCCGTTCTACTACAAGAGCGGCGTCTCCACGATGCCCGAGTTCCTCGAGCGGCGCTTCGGCGCGCGGGCGCGCTGGATCCTCTCGCTCGTCTCGCTCGCGGCGTACGTCCTCACCAAGATTTCCGTCACCGTCTTCGCGGGCGCGCTCTTCTTCGAGGTGATGCTCCCCGAGATGCAGCTGACGATCGGCGGGACGACGATCACCTCGTTCTGGATCGGCGCGATCGCGACCGTCATCCTCGCGGGCGTCTACTCGTCCATCGGCGGACTTTCCGCCGTCGTCTACACCGACCTCGTGCAGACGGGCATCATCCTCGCGGGCACGCTCTCCGTGACGGCCTTCGCGCTCTACCACCTCGGCCACTCGGGCGTGACGCTCGACGCGCAGACGGGCGCGGTCGCCTCGTCCATCGGCGATGGCTGGGCGGTCCTCAAGCAGACGATCAAGTCGACGGGCAACGTCGAGCAGTTCGGCCTGTGGCATTCGCTTTCGCACAAGGCGTTCCCGTGGCTCGGCGTCGCGATCGCCTCGGCGACGATCGGCGTCTGGTACTGGTGCACCGACCAGTTCATCATCCAGCGTACGCTCGCCGCGAAGAACCTCACGAACGCCCGCCGCGGCGCGATCTGGGGCGGCGCGCTGAAGCTCTGCCCGGTCTTCCTGTTCCTCGTTCCCGGCATGCTCGGTTTCGCGCTGTGGCAGAACAACGTCGTCATCGGCGGCGTCGAGTTCCAGACGCTCATGTGCAAGACGGTCGACGGCGTCAAGCAGATCGACGGCGACAAGGTGTTCCCGACGCTCGTGCAGACGCTCCTGCCGGTCGGCTTCCGCGGCCTCGTCGTGGCCGGCATGATCGCGGCGCTCATGAGCTCGCTCGCCTCGCTCTTCAACTCCGTCTCGACGCTCTTCACGGTGGATGTCTACCAGAAGCTGAAGCCCGAGACCTCGCCGCGCCATCTCGTCACCATCGGCCGCACGACGACCGTCGTCATGACGGCGCTCGGCCTCCTGTGGCTGCCGATCATGAAGGCGATCTCCGGCGGCGGCCTCTACATGTACATCCAGGCCGTCCAGTCGTTCCTCGCGCCGCCGATCGTCGCGGTGTTCGTGATGGGCCTCGTCTGGAAGCGCATGAACCTGCGCGGCGCGGTGTGGGGACTGTCGCTCGGCTTCATCCTCGGCATGTGCAAGCTCGCGGCGAACGCCGTCTGGGGCGGCGCGGACGGCTTCGCGTTCATCCAGGACTTCTACTTCTCGGGCATCCTGCTCGCCGTGTCGATCATCATCGTCTTCATCGCCTCGCTCACCGCGCCGGCGCCGGACGCGGCCCACGTCAAGGGCCTCACGTTCGCGGGCCTCGACGCGCAGTTCAAGCAGGAGAACCGCGCGTCGTGGAACTGGATCGACGTGCTCGGCTCGGTCCTCGTCGTCGGCTGCGTCGTCGCCGCCTACGCATACTTCTGGACCTGGCTCGACTAAGCGCCCGCCGGACGGCATCATTCACCACCAAGAAGAAGGATAAACCACATGATCAACCAACCCGTCGTCAAGCTCGCGGTCGTCGGCGTCAGCCGCGACTGCTTCCCCGCCGCGCTCACCCAGAAGCGCCTCGCCGCCGTGATGGCGGAACTCAAGAAGGCCAGGGTCGCGAACGTCGTCGACTGCCCGGTCACCATCGAGAACGAGAACGACACGATGAAGGCGCTCGACTGGGCGCGCACCGAAGGCGTCAACGCCGTGTGCATGTTCCTCGGCAACTTCGGCCCCGAAGGCCCCACGACGCTCTTCGTCGAGAAGTTCGGCGGCCCGGCGATGGTGCTCGCCGCGCGCGAGGAGAACAAGGGCGTGCTCGCGTCCGACCGCGGCGACGCGCTCTGCGGCGTCCTCAACTTCAGCTACAACGTGGGGCTGCGCCGCCTCAAGGTCTACATTCCCGAATATCCGAACGTCGACCCGAAGGGCGCGGTCGCGGAGATCAGGGACTTCATCAAGATCGCGCGCACCGTCATCGGCATCAAGAACCTCAAGGTGTTCGGCTTCGGCCCGCGCCCGTACGACTTCCTCGCGTGCAACGCGCCGATCCAGCCCTTGTTCGACCTCGGCGTGAACGTGCAGGAGAACTCCGAGCTCGACCTCTTCGAGCACTTCCACAAGATGGCGTCGCGCAAGGCGGAGATCGACGCCATCGTCGCGGACATGAAGAAGGAGCTCGGCTCCAGGTGCCCGTATCCCGACCTCCTGCCGCAGCTCGCGCAGTTCGAGCTCGCGCTCATGGACTGGTACGAGAATCAGCGCGGCGCGGCGCAGTACGCCGTCTTCGCGGACAAGTGCTGGCCGGCGTTCCAGACGTCGTTCCACTTCGTGCCGTGCTACGTCAACTCGCGCCTCACCGGCCGCGGCATCCCCGTCGCGTGCGAGGTCGACATGTACGGCGCCGTCTCGGAATACATGCTCGAATGCGCGACGGAACTGCCGGCGACGCTCCTCGACATCAACAACTCGGTGCCGGACGACATCCTGCCGAAGGGCCTCAAGCTCGCGGGCGCCGAGAAGCGCGACCTCTACATGGGCTTCCACTGCGGCAACACGTGCTCGAAGTGCCTCAAGAACTGCGGCATGAAGTACCAGCTCATCATGAACCGCGGCCTCGAGGGCGGCGGCAAGCCGGTCATTTCGCGCGGCACGATGGAAGGGCAGATCAAGCCGAGCGACACGACGATGTTCCGCCTCCAGTCCAACTCGGACGGCCATCTCGTTTCGTACATCGCGCACGGCGCGTTCCTCGACGTCAACCCGCATTCGTTCGGGTCGATCGGCGTCGCGGCGATCCCGGGCTTCGCGCGGTTCTACCGCCACGTGCTCGTCCAGAAGCGCTTCCCGCACCACGGCGCGTTCGGCTTCCAGAAGGTCGGCAAGGTGATGTTCGAGGCCCTGAAGATGCTGGGCGTCGACGACATCAACACGCCGCTGCCGGCGGGCCAGCTCTATCCGGGCGAAAATCCGTTCGCGCTGTAAGCGCCGAGATTTGATATACTGTTGTCCGTCAAGGAGACGGCCATGCATCGACTGAGGGCAACAACTGAAGAACTGGCGCGCACGCATCCGGCGCTTTCGCCGGAGGCGGCGCGCCATTTGAAGGTGGTGCGCCCGAAGGACGGCGAAGCGGTCGAGCTGTTCGACGGCTGCGGCGCGACGCGTGTGTTCACGTATGACGCGCGGGCGAAGGAACTGGCGGCGGCCGCGCCGGTCCGGACGTTTCCGCCGCGCCCGGCGCGCGTGACGCTCTTCGCGTGCGTGACGAAGGGCGCGCGCTGGGACTGGACGATCGAGAAGGCGACGGAGCTCGGTGTCGCGCGGATCGTGCCGGTCCTCTCCGAGCGGACGATCGTCCGCATCGATGACACGGCGGAGCGCACGGCCAAGCGCGCGCGCTGGCAGAAGATCGCCGAGGAGGCGGCGCGCCAGTCGGATGCCGTGTGGCTGCCGGAGATCGCCGCGCCCGTGACGTTCGCGGCCGCGCTCGCGCAGGTGAAGGAGACGACGTGCTTCGTCGGCGCGCTGACGGAGCCGAAGTCGCCGCCGCTGCTGACAGCGGTTGAGCGGTCGCTGGCGGACGCGGCGCGCACGGACCTCGCGCTCTTCGTGGGGCCGGAGGGGGATTTCACGCCGGCCGAACTCGCCGCGCTCGTCGCGGCGGCGGTGCCGACGAGCTTCGGCGACACGGTGCTGCGCGCGGAGACGGCGGCGATCTACGGCTTGACGGTTCTGACGGCGGCGCTCGACGCCGCGCATACGAAAGGGGAACGATCATGATGAACACGACACGACGGCAATTTCTGTTTGGCGCGGGCGCGGCGGCGACGCTGATGTCCGCGCGCGGCGAGGAGCTGGTGAAGCTCGCGGGCGATAACCGCCTGAACATTCTCTTCATCATGACCGACGACCACGCGGCGCACGCGATCTCGGCGTACGGCAGCCGCGTCAACCGCACGCCGAACCTGGACCGGCTCGCGGCGGAGGGCATGATCTTCTCCGACGTGATGTGCACGAATCCGATCTGCACGCCGTCGCGCGCGGGGATTCTCACGGGGCGCTACTCGCACAAGAACGGCGTGCCCGTGTTCAATTCGATCTCGCCGTCCATCGAGACGGTCGGCGGCTATCTGCGCAAGGCGGGCTACTACACGGCGTTCATCGGCAAGTGGCACTGCGGCGGTCCCGCGTCCGTGCGCAACGCCGACTGGGACAAGTGGCTCGTCTACGAGAACCAGGGCGCGTACCGCGACCCGTGGTTCTGGACGCGGCGCGACGACGGCACCGTCGGCAAGCTCGCCTTCCCGGGCGAGTACGCGACCGAGAACATCACCCGCGTCACGCAGGGCGTGCTGGACGAGGCGCTCGCGAGCGGCAGGCCGTTCTTCGCGATGATGCACCACAAGGCGCCGCACCGCAACTGGATCCCGAGCGAGAAGTACCGCGCGGCGTTCCGTGCGCTGACACTGAAGGACATTCCGCTGCCGGAAACGATCTTCGACGATTACGAAGGACGCGCGACGCCGATCAAGACGACGGCGATGACGCTCCTCAAGCACATGCGCCCGGGGCTCGACCTGAAGCTCGCGGAATTCTTCGCGGAAGGGCACGTCTTCGAATTCGAGGGCAGGACGTACGAAGGCAAGAAGGACGCGCACGGCGCGTTCGTCGACGACTGGCCCGACGGCATGGATGCGCGCGCGCGGACGGCGCTCTCCTACCTGCGCTACATGCAGGACTATCTGGCGGTCGTCCAGTCGGTCGACGATTCGGTGGGCGACATGATGGCGTATCTGAAGGAGAAGGGCGTCGACCGCAACACGCTCGTCATCTACACGAGCGACCAGGGCTTCTTTCTCGGCGATCACGGCCTTTACGACAAGCGCTTCATCATGGAGGAGACGCTGAAGATGCCGTTCATCGCGCGCTGCCCCGCGCTGATCAAGCCGGGCACGGTCAACGGCGACCTCATCGCCAACATCGACTTCGCGCCGACGTTCCTCGACATCGCCGCCGTGCCGAAGCCGGCGGAGATGCAAGGCGACTCGTTCCTGAAGAATCTGGAGGGCGCGACGCCCGCCGGCTGGCGCCAGTCGCTCTACTGCCGCTACTATGTCGAAGGCGGCGAGCACAACACGGCCGCGTGGTACGGCGTGCGGACGAAGACCGACAAGCTCGTCTACTACTACAAGCGCGACGAGTGGGAATACTTCGAGATGACGAGCGATCCCGAGGAACTGAAGAACCGCTACGGCGATCCGGCGTGCGCGGCGCGCATCGCGGAGCTGAAGCGGGTGATGGCGGAGCTGCGCGCGAAGTACGGCGACGAAGACCAGTACCAGAACTGCCACGAATATTCGCTGTGAACGGGCGGTCCTGGCGGGACTCGAACCCACTACCCGCTGCTTAGAAGGCAGCTGCTCTGTCCAGATGAGCTACAGGACCGTTGCACCAACGGCGCATAGTATATCATATTCTGAGCGGCTGGGATTCTAGGATTCTAGAATTCTAGGCTTCTAGACTTCTAGACTTCTAGGTTTCTAGACTTCTAGACTTCTAGGATTCTAGACTTCTAGGATTCTAGAATTCTAGGCTTCTAGAAACCTAGAAGTCTTGGTTGCCAAACCTCTAAACATCCAAACTTCCAAACCTCAAAAAAAAATTTAAAATACCCCCTTGCGCGCCGGGCTGAACTTTTGATATACTATGCACTCGTTGCCTGCAAAGGGCACGTCGGTCCTTGAAAATCGGTGGTTTGAGAAAACAGCAATAGTTTGTGCGAGAGCTACAAAGGAGTCCCGCGAGGGGCTCAAAACTCAAATTCTTTTTCTGAGAGTTTGATTCTGGCTCAGAACGAACGCTGGCAGCGTGGATTAGGCATGCAAGTCGAACGGGATCCGGGGGATAGCAATATTTCCCGGTGAGAGTGGCGGATTGGGGAGGAACACGTGGG
>JAFUEM010000136.1 GCA_017463935.1 Kiritimatiellia bacterium | reverse complement strand
GCGCGCGCGCTTCGCTTCGCCGCGCTCCTTGAGGACGACGCCCGCGACGAGGCCGCCGACGAGCAGGACGAGGCCGAGGATGATGAGCGCGTTCGAGGGGCAGGCGGCCGTCGCCGTCACGGCGTCGTGCTTGGCGATGACGTTGGACTGCATGTAGGCGTTGGCCTGCTGCAGGGAGCCGATCTGGAGGACCTGGTAGGTGAGCGCGGCCGGCACGAGATAGGTGAAGACGTCGCGGAAAAGGCCGATGTTCGTCATCAAGATGATCAGCGCGAGCGGCACGATGGCGAAGACGAGCACCTGGTAGTTGGTGAGGCCGAGGCCGAAGACGAACGCCGTGATCCAGAGGATCTTGTCGGAGGGCTTGCGCATCCAGCGGTAGGAGAGGAGGAAGACCCACATCAGGAAGAGCGCGTTGAGCGAATAGATTTCAACGATCGTCGACTGCGACCACTCGACGGGCGACAGCGCGAACGTGAGCGCCCCGCCCACGCCGCCGGCAAAAGCCAAGACTTCGGATGTTCCCACCATGGGCAGGGGTCCGGGGGCGTTCAGCGCAGAAGAAAGTTCGGCGGCGTTGCGTGTCCCGAAGTCCTCGGCGGAGGGACGCGAAGTCGCCGCCGCGCCACTCTCCCCATCCGTTTCGCCAATGAAATCTCTGGAACTGCGGCAGATGAGCATCGCCGTGCAGCCCGCCGCGAGCGCGCCGGCCAGCGCCGAGAAGCAGCTGATCGCCCAAGCGGGCGTCGGGTGGCCCATGTACGTGACCCAGAAGAAGAGCTTGCAGAAGATCCAGCTGCACAGCGTCCAGAACGGATACCCGGGCGGATGCGGCACGCCGAGGTGCGCGCCCGCCGTCGCGAGCTCGCCCGAATCCTCGAGGCCCACGGACGGCCCGAGCGTCCAGAAGTAGACCGCGAACGTCAGGAGCGTCGCCGTCCAGAACGCCGCCCAGTCCAGTTTGCCGAAAAACTTGTCCTTCATATTCTCCCAGCCGTTTTGAATTGGATGAAGATCAGATGGGCGGATAGTATATCAAAAAACGGTCCCGCCGCGCACCGTTCGCGGGAAGACCGCGTCCCATCGCGGCCGCGGAATGAAGGGAAACAACTGTTAGTTGGCATCGGTCGCGGGAATGCGGAAATGACCGGTGATGACGTGCGAAAAGAGGTCGTTATCCTCTCGGGTGCCGGAGCCGATGTTGTGGAGGGCGAGCGGCGTACCGTCTTCGGCACGCGAGTCGCTCACGATCATGATGTGCGGGAGGTCGCCGCCGATGCGGCACGTCACGATGTCGCCGGGCAGGTAGCCGCGCACGTCCTCCCCGACGGCCAACGCCCAGCCCCGGCGGGCGAAGAAGCGTTCGAGGTTGAGAACGCGGCGGTGGTCGATGTTCGGGTCGGGCCTGAAAAGCCCCCAGCGCGTCAGCGACGGGTAGGACAGGAAGTGCGCCGCCATGTCCTCGTGAACGAGCCGCTGGAGGTCGATGCCCCGCGCGTCGCGCAACGCCCGCACGACGACATCGCTGCACACGCCGCGCACGCGCGGCACGTCGCCGCCCGGATAAGGAATAGCCGTATAGCGCGAATCGTATTCCACGGTCACGCCAATCTGCCGCCGCGCCGCCTCCACGAGATCAAGTCCGTCCCTCGCGGCGGCCGCCGCAGTGTCGAGCGGCGAACCCAGATGCGCGGGCAGCAGTCCCTTTCCCATCGCGACGACGACGCAAAACACCGCGAGCGCACCGAGCGCGGCGGCGGTCTGGAGGATGAGCGCCGGGCGGCTTTCGCAGCGGCGGCGCAGGTATTGGATGGCCGCAAGCAGGGCGAGAAACGCGCACGACACGACCGCGACGGGCCGCCACGAATCCCACCGTGCGATTCCGTCCGCGCCGTAGAAACAAAACGCCGCCAACACCGTTAGCTGCACGACAACGACAACGACGGCAACGGCCTTCAGCAATTCGACAATCAGTCTCGTTCTTCTTTTCATCCTCACCTTCCTCTTCTGCGGTCGTCTCGTGTGCTAGAGCAGGCCATCCGCCCTATCCTGCAAAAATCGCGTTTTCTCCTCTCCTGAAAGAACTTTTGTCCAATACTCACTCGGGAACGAAGTATAAGGGCGAATTTTTTCGACGAGATTGCTGACCGCCGGCTCATCATACCGCAGCGTCAGGGCATAAAGCCCGTGATATCCCTCGCTGAATACCGAGTTCAAGATGAAACTGTCGAACTCTTGGCGATCGAGCTGTCCGGCGGCTACTTTGTCCGCGAGGACTGACGCGTAACCCATAAACTCGGCATCACCGCACCACCAACCCGTATTTATCAGGATCAGGCGCTCCACACGGTTCGTCGCGTAGGTATCGAGCGAAGCAAGAACAGTCTGCCAGTTGTTGGACATGATGGCTATGATCGGGCGGTAGCGGCCGGGCGCAAAGCGCAGGTCAAAATCCTCTATCAAACTTGCGGCCTCAAGAGCGTGCGAAGGTTCGGCCTCGTACAGTGTATTGATGGCCGACCTTAGACGATCCGCCAAATTCGTCACTGCATCCGCCGCCGCGCAGATGGAGATTCCTGCAATGAGAACAAAGAGAGCAATTCTATTCATTGTCATTCTCCTGTGTATATTTTCGGTATGTCCCTTCTGTCAACAAACGTTTCGACCGCCGTGTCACATGATAGTTCTGCGCCGACACTCCCAATCCATCAAAATCAAGGATGCCACAATGTCCATGAGGTTGACCTGGAAGTGAGGCGACAAATCCAGGCTGAGGACATGCCGTTGCAGGAACCCGCGCCCACCGTCACGCCGACTAGACATTCTAGACCGCTCGCTTCGCTCGCTCCGCTAGACCGCGTCCTTGCGGACGCTACGCTAGACCGCGCCTTTGCAGGCGCTATTCTAGAAAATCTAGACAAGCGCATAACCGCCCCTTGCGGGTGGCCGCGACCCGTGGGGAAGCGGCCGAGCCGAGCGAAGCGAGTGCCGAGCAAACGTGCCGCGCGATCTAGAACAGCGAGCACCGCGAGCGGTCTAGCCCCTCTAGAATTGCCTAGCATTGCGGCGCTCCATTCGGCATTGCCGCCTTCTCCCCCTTGCGGCAGCATCGGTGGGGCAAACCGCGTCCCCGCCGCGCCATCAGCGCGGCGGTTGCAAGCAATAAAACTATCGGCAATCTTGTCATCGTTTAACCTTCCGTAGTATATCAAATCTCAATTATGAGCGTCAGTTGGAATCTGTCGAACCCGGCGACATTTTGCACCGCATGGGCGGCGAAAGTCAGAAAGACGAGAGACGACAGGGGTTTTGTTTTAACGCAGAGGCGCAGAGGTTGTCGGGGGCTGGGGGCTTGGTCCACAGTTCGAAATCCTCTCTGCGCCCTCTGCGACTCTGCGACTCTGCGTTAAAATCCAACCGAGGCGGGGCAGTCACAGGACGTGAGACGAGAGACGCGAGACGCGAAGCGGAGGCGGGAGGGCCGCGCGCAGCCCTCTCGTCCTTCACACGTCAATCTTGATGATCTTGCGGATGATCAGCCAGCCGACGATGATCAGCACGATCATCGCCGCGACCGCGCACAGGCCGTTCCAGCTCATCAGGAACGGGATCATCATGTTCGGCTTGAGCGCCAGCATCGCCAGCCCCAGCACGAACGGCATCGCCGAGACGATGAGGCCCTGCAGCCGCCCCTGCGCCGTCAGCGTGCGCACCTTGCGCTCGATCTTCATCCGGCCGCGGATCGTCTCCGAGATCTTGTCGAAGATTTCCGTCACGTTGCCGCCCGTGCGGCGGCTGATGAGAATCGCGGTCGTCACGAGCGTCAGGTCGTCGGAGCCGACGCGCCCCGACATCGATTCGAGCGCATCCTCGAAGCTCATGCCGATCCGCAGCTGCTGCTGGAGGATGGCGAACTCCTCGCACATGGGCTTTTCGCCCTGCTCGACGACGGAATCGAACGCCTGCGAGATCGAAAAGCCGGCCCTGAGCGCGTTCGACATCGTCGCGAGGGCCTCCGGCAGCTGGTCGTTGAACTTGCGCCGCCGCCGCTCGTCGAGCCAGCGGGCGAGCGGGCTTTCGCCGTTCTGCCAGCCCGACTTGATCCGCACGCCGGCGCAGCCATACCACGCGAGGCCGCCGACGGCCACCGCAAAGAGCCCGACTATGATCCACGCCGTCATCTTCTCTTCACCGCAATGTTGACGTCCATGTGCGCGTCGGGGTCGAACATCCGCGTGTCGCACGCGATGCCGCGGCCCGCGAGCTGGTCGTACCACGTCGGGATCGCGCCCGTCGGCTGGAAGCTGCCGATCACCTTGCCGTTCTCGCCCACGCCAGACTGGCGGAACGCGAAGATGTCCTGCATGACGATCTGGCTGCCCTCGAGCCCCGTCACCTCGGTGATCGCGACAACCTTGCGCGAGCCGTCGGAGAGGCGCGACTCGTGGATGATGATGTCCACCGCGCTCGCGATCTGCTCGCGGATGGCACGGCTCGGGAGCTCCATGCCGCTCATCAGCACCATCGTCTCGAGGCGCGAGATGACGTCGCGCGGCGAATTGGCGTGCACCGTCGTCAGCGAGCCGTCGTGGCCCGTGTTCATCGCCTGGAGCATGTCGAGCGCCTCGCCGCCGCGGCATTCGCCGACGATGATGCGGTCGGGCCGCATGCGCAGGCAGTTCTTCACGAGGTCGCGGATCGTCACCGCGCCCTTCCCCTCGATGTTCGGCGGGCGCGCCTCCAGCCGGACGACGTGCGGCTGCTGGAGCCGCAGCTCCGCCGCGTCCTCCACCGTCACGATGCGCTCGCTTTCGGGGATGTAGCCGGACAGGAGATTGAGGAGCGTCGTCTTGCCCGAGCCCGTGCCGCCCGCGACGATGATGTTCTTGCGCAGCAGCACGCAGAGCTTCATGAACTCCGCCGCGTTGTGCGTCCACGTGCCGAAGCGGATGAAGTCCTCGGCGGTCAGCGCCTTCTTGGAAAACTTGCGGATCGTGATCGTCGGGCCGGAAAGCGCCAGGGGCGCGATGATCGCGTTGACGCGGCTGCCGTCCGACAGGCGCGCGTCCACGTAGGGCGACGACTCGTCGATGCGGCGGCCGAGCGGCGCGACGATGCGCTCGATGACCGCCAGCACGCTCTGGTCGTCGGTGAACTGGCAGTCCGACAGCTGGAGCTTGCCGTTGCGCTCCACGTAGACCTTGTGCGGGCCGTTCACCATGATTTCGCTGACGCTGTCGTCGGCAAGCAGCTCCTCGAGCGGCCCCAGGCGCATCGCCTCGTTGAAGACGTCCTCCTCCATGCGGATCGGGTCGAGCGCCGACGGAAACTTGCCGTTCGCGACGACCTCGTCGATGATCTGGCGGATCTTCTCGCGCGCGGTGTCCTCCAGCCCTTCGCGGTCGACGCCCTGCAAGGTGAGGCGCTTCATGTCCATGCGCTTGAGGAGCTCGCGCTGGATCTGCTCCTGCACGTTGCGCCGCAGCTCGCGGTTGGGATCAGGAGGGGGGGGAGGGGGGAGTTGAGAATTGAGAGTTGAGAGTGGAGAGTTGAGAGTGGAGGGAGGGGGGAGGGACTCGCCTTCCCATGTCATCGCCTCGGCGCGCGCGCGCTCCTCCGCCGCGCGCGTCAGCGCCTCGTCGACCGCCGTGTCGCTCACGCGCAGCATGCTCGCGCCGATCTGCACGACCTTGCTGCCGTCGAGCCGCGTGTCGCCGTCGATCTCCTCGCCGTTGACGTAGGTGCCGTTGGCGCTGTGCAGGTCCTTGATCTCCACCTCGCCGCCGCGGACGGTGAGGAGCGCGTGTCGCTCGGAGACGTCGGGGAAGTCGAGGCGGATCCTGCACATCTCGCCGCGGCCGATGAACCAGTTGCCGTCGGTCAGTGCGCGCGTCTCGCGTTCGCCGTTGATGAGGGTCGTCAGTTGAAGCATGGTGAAGGATAGTTTACCAAATCGCCCCCCCTGCGCGCAAGCACGGCAATGGTCCCGTTTGCCAAGGACGGTCAAGCACACCCGCGCACGGCACGTGGCAAAGAAAAACGCCTCGGGGGAGAGAGACACCCCAAGGCGCAGCGTCCGTGTCCGGCCATCCGGGACGGTCAGCGAACCGGGGGCCGGGCGGCGGCCGGAACCGCCACGAGGCGGAAGCCGACACGCGGGAACCCGCAGCCGGGGATGTTTGAGCCGCGCGCGCTCGAACGGCACGAATCCGCACCCGACGCATAAGAACCTCCGCGGCAGACGCGATACGCGCCTTCCCGGGCCGGCGCATCGCAGAACTGGGCCGGCGGTGTCTCACGCGCCGTCGCATCGAGACACCACTCCGACACGTTGCCATAGAGATCGAACAGACCGAGATCGTTGCACTTCTTCTGTCCGACCGCGCGCGGTTCGCCCGAACGGCCATAGCTGTCGGGCGTGTCCGCGTTGCCCCGCCACCACGCATGGTCTGAAAGCGTCGCCTCGATTCCCTCGCGGCCAACCTGGCCGTAATCGGCAAAATACCACTCCCAGTCATAACGGTAGATCTTCTGTGGCGGCATCGCCCGCGCCGCCACCTCCCACATCGCCTCGGCCGGCAGGTCGAAACGGATCCCCGCCGACGCAACACGCGCGTTCAGCCGCGCAATCGGACCGTCACCCAGCGACTCGCCCGCAGTCGCCGGCACATCCGGGCCGCCACGCAGCTCGGCATACGAGATGCCTGTCGCCGGAACCAGCCACTGCGGCACGGCGGTTTCGTCCGCATCGGCACCGCGCATCAGCTCCAGCTGGCGAGCGGTCACCGGGAACAGCCCAATGTAGTAGGGCTGGCCGATCTTTGCATTGAGCGCGCCTCTGCCCTGAAGGTAGTAATATCCCGCCTCCACGCGGCGGAACGCCATTGAGTCGGTCTTGTTGGCGTCGGTGTTCAGCGCCTCGGCCGCCGCCGTCACGCTCGCGAACACAGGATAGTCGACGGCCCCTGTCTTCAGGTTCACGACCATCCAGTCGCCCGGGTCGTTTGAAAACTGCGGAACTGTTGCACAGCCCGCGGCCAGCGCGACCAATGCCGCGCACGCAAGTGAATCACGTATCATGTTCATGTTTCTGTTCCTTTTGCAAATGAGAAGAATGAGATGTTCAAACAGCCCGTCGGCGTCTGAGCGCGAGCGCCGCCGCACCAATCAAGATCAGCACACCGCCCGTCGGCTCGGGCGCGGGCGTCGAGAAGTTGACTGGCGTCATCAGCGCCATGTCCGTCGGCGCCAAGATGCTGTCGGCCAGGATGTGGCCTTGCGCCACGAGGTCGGTGTATTTCCACGTGTAGCTCGTGCGCGCCGAAGCGGGATCGGCCGTATACGTGCCGCCGCTGGAGGTGTACTGCACCACCTCGACATAGAACGCATAGTCCGACAGGTCGCCGCTCAGCGAACTGAGGTTGGCCTGATACGGGCCGATCGCCGTTTCGCCGCTCTGCCCCAGGCCGCTCCATCCATCCGCATCGACCGTGTTCCGCGCGCCGCCGTTCACGGAGTAGTAGAGCGTCGCGACGGTCGCGTCGGCAGCCGACACGTTGTCGACCTGCCAGTAGAGATACTCGCCGCGCGCCGCCGCCGCGAGCGCAACCGCCGCGGCCGCGACCATCCAATGCTTGATTTTCATCGTCTCTTTCCCGTCCTTTTGATTTACCAGGTGACCGTCGGCGCGTCGCCCTCCGTGCTCGCACGGATGTACCAGAACCCGAGGCCCATCGGGATGTCGCATGAGTCATTCGCCTCCTTCGAAACGGCTTTCTTCGGCAAGCCGGGGATGACCTCCACCAGCTCCGTATACATCCACTTCTCGCCGTTGAAGGTCGAAATGAACTTCGCGCCGCCCGTCTGCGGCACCACGATCCTGTCGCCCGCCGCCGCGCCGCTGATCTTGCCCGCCGCATAGTAGGCGAACGGTTCGGCCTTGGGGCTCGCCAGCAGCATCGGCGACGCAGTCACCGTCACCGCAGCGTAGGAAGCCGGCACACTGCCCGCGAGATACACGGCCCGCGACAGGTCGTTGGTGCGCACCAGCCAGAACGCCGTGCCCGGCGCGGGCCCCGTCGCCGCCGGATCGCCGACCGTCAGCTCGGCTTCGCCCTCCTTGGCGGTGTAGGTTCCCGCCGTCCACTTCTCGCCGTCATACGTCACCGCCGTGTAGAACCCGGCGTCGTAGACGATGATCTGGTCGCCCGCCGCCAGCGAATTCGTCGACACCAGCTGCGCAACCGTCTTCGCCGTCCCGTCGGCCGCCGCAAACGGCACCGCGAGCGGCGTCGCGCCCATGTCGCTCGCGACCTTGACGATCCCGAGCGCGTTGCCGCTCTGGAGCGCCCCGCCGTGCGCCGCCAGCGCCGCGGCGAGCGCCAGCATTCCAACTGTCATCTTCACGTCCCTGCCTCCATTCAGTTTCCGACCACCCGGAAGAACCCGCGCGCCGCGTCCGGCTTCGGCATCACGATCGTGATGTCGCCGCCCGCCTCCGCGCGCTTCGCCGGTCCGGTCGTCTCGTCCGCCGAAATGTCCGCGCCGCCCTGCGCGCGCACGTAGCCGCCGCGGCTCTCCACCGTCAGCACCACGTTGTCGCCGTCGACGACGAGCGACTTGATCGTCGGCTGTTCGACG
>JAFUEM010000135.1 GCA_017463935.1 Kiritimatiellia bacterium | reverse complement strand
GGCCGTGCGGCACGGCGATGCCGCGGTCGAGCCCCGTCGGCATCGACTCCTCGCGCTTGAGCACGCAGGCGATGGCCGCCTCGGGATCGGGTACGTGGTGGGGGCACTCCTTCGCCATCGCGCGGACCATCTTCTCGATGGCCTCGCGCTTGTTCGCCGCCTTGAACTGCGGCAGCATCACGAAGCCGCGCAGGTAGCGCGCGACGCCCTCGTGGCCGCGCTTGACGGCCTCCGTCGCGGACAGCATCTTCTCCACGTCCTCCTGGCGGATGGGCTTGGCGATCGACCGCGCGAGGTCGTTCATCTGCGAGGCGACCTCCATCCACGCGGTCATCACGATCGCCTCCTCGGCGGGCGTGCAGTTGAAGCGGATCTTCTGGCGGTCGCGGCGGATGGACAGTTCAATATCGTCCATCGCGATCTCCCAGATGTCGTCCGCGTGCGACAGGCACGTCGTGAAGAAGCCCTCGTTGCGGAACTCCAGAAGGAGCTTGACGAGCACCATTTCGGCGACGTCCTCGTTCGCCAGCTCGAACATCACCTCGCGCGAACCGTCCGCGCCGCTCTTCGGGTGGCGCACGCCCTTCGCCTTCGGCGCGAAGAGCGCGACGAGCGCGGGCGGCGCGACGAGCGTCGTGACGAGCGTCATCATGATGCCGATGCCGAAGATCTCCTGCGTCAGGTACCCGGCCGACAGTCCGATGCCCGCGATGATCAGGGCCACCTCGCCGCGCGGCACCATGCCCGCGCCGATCCGCAGGCCGCCGAGCACGTTGAAGCCGCAGCCGAGCGCGGGCACCATGCAGCCGAGGACCTTCGCGGCGATGGCGAGCGCGGTGTAGATCGCGCCGAAGACGAGGACCGGCTTCGAGCAGAGCGCGCCGATGTCGACCATCATGCCCATCGCGCAGAAGAAGATCGGCACGAGGAAGGTGTAGACGGGCGTGAGCATCTCCTGGATCGGATGCTTGAGGTCGGTGCGCGAGAGCGCGAGGCCCATCACGTACGCGCCGATGATCATCGCGAGCCCCATCATCTCGAAGAAGCCCGCGAGGACGAGCGCGAGACCGAACGCCATCGTCGCGATCACGACGGGCGACTTGAAGAGGAATTTCAAAAGCCGCGCCAGGTACCGCGCCGCGAGCACGCCGATCAGCGTCGCGCCCAGCCACACGCCGAACGCCTTGGCCGCGACGAACCCGATCTCGCCCCAGTCCATGCCCTCGCCGTCGCCCCCGCCCGCGCGCGTGGCGACGATGATGCCGTTGCCGATGGCGAGCACGATGAGGCCGAGCACGTCGTCGATGACGGCGCCGGCCATGATCGTCGTGCCCTCCTCGGAATCCATCTTCTTCTTCTCGGAGAGGATGCGCGCGGTGATGCCGACCGACGTGGCGGTGGACATGATGCCCATGTAAAGCGGCGCCTCCTTCGTGATCGCCTGCGCGAGCGGCAGGTCCTTCAGGTACGCGAAGGCGTCGAAGAACCGCGGCAGCAGGTAGACGGCGCAGAGGTCGCCGAAGAGGAACGAGACGACCACGCCGCCGACGCCGACGAGCGTGCCGACGAACGAGTACTTGAGGAACATGCGGAGGTTCGTCTCGAGACCCGACAGGAAGAGGAGGATGATCGAGGCGAGCGTCGCGATGCCGTAGAGCGCGGGCGAGGTCGCGTCGAACATGGCGTGGTTGCCGGCGATCGTGCCGAACATCGCGGTCGCGGGGCCCTCCGCCGCGGCGTTCAGCTCGCTCAGCGCCGCGCCGTGGAAGAGGCCGTACTTGAAGAGGCCCCCGAACGCATCGGGCAGGATCGGGATGCCGCCGAGCGCCCACGGGCCGATGACGATGCCGGCCGCGAGCTCGCCGAGGATCGACGGCAGCTTCAGGAGCGACGCGAGCGCGCCGCCCACCTTCGCGGCGAAGATGATGACGCCGATCTGCAGCACGAGGAACATCATGTCCTCGGTGCGCGGCAGGCCGAAGTTCGGATAGGCGGGCGCGGCCTCGTGGGCGAACGCGGCGGCGGCGGCGAGCGCGGCCAGGACGGCCAGCGGCAGTTTCTTGATTTTCATCTTCTTACGATCTGTCCTTCATGAGATACGCGTTGATGCCCGCGGCCGCGCGGCGGCCCTCGCCCATCGCGAGAATGACCGTCGCCGCGCCGAGCACGATGTCGCCGCCGGCGAAGACGCCGGGGATCGACGTCATGTTCGTCTCGGGATCGACGACGATGTTGCCGCGCCGGTTGACCTCCAGGCCCTCCGTCGTCGCCGGAATGAGCGGGTTCGACGCATTGCCGACCGCGACGACGACCGTATCGACGTCGAGCGTGAATTCGCTGCCGGCGATCGGCACGGGGCTGCGCCGTCCCGACGCGTCCGGCGCGCCGAGCTCGTAGCGCAGGCATTCGAGGCCGTTGACAAAACCCCTGTCGTCGCCGAGGATGCGCTTGGCGTTCTCGAGCAGATGGAAGTCGACGCCCTCCTCCTTCGCGTGGTGGACCTCCTCTTTGCGCGCGGGCATCTCCTCCAGCGAGCGGCGGTAGATGAGGTAGACCTTCTCCGCGCCGAGCCGGAGCGCCATGCGGCTCGCGTCCATCGCGACGTTGCCGCCGCCGAGCACCGCGACCTTTTTGCCGTGCCAGAACGGCGTGTCCGCCTCGCCCTCGAGGTACGCCTTCATGAGATTGGCGCGCGTCAGGTACTCGTTCGCCGAAAAGACGCCGTTCAGGTTCTCGCCCGGGATGTCCATGAACTTGGGCAGCCCCGCGCCCGTGCCGACGAAGACGGCGTCGAAGCCGTCCTTCCGGATGAGGTCGGCGACCTTGCGCGTGCGGCCCACGCAGTAGTTCGTCTCGATGGTGACGCCGAGCTTCTTCAGGCCCTCCACCTCGTGGCGCACGATCGACTTCGGCAGACGGAATTCCGGGATGCCGTAGACGAGCACGCCGCCGCACTTGTGGAACGCCTCGAACATCGTCACGTCGTGGCCCGCCTTGGCGCAGTCCGCCGCGCACGTGATCGACGCGGGGCCCGAACCGATGACGGCGACCTTCCGGCCCGTCTTGGGCGCGCACGTGACCGGCTCCTCCGTCCCGCTCTCGCGCGCGAGGTCGGCGCAGAAGCGCTCGACGCGGCCGATGGCGACCGCCTTGTCGACGTCCTTGAGCACCTTGCCCATCGTGCAGAACTTCTGGCACTGCTTCTCCTGCGGGCAGACGCGGCCGCACACGGCCGGCAGAAGCGACGTCTTGCGGATGATCTTCAGCGCCGTGGCGAAATCCCCTTCCGCCGCCGCCGCGAGGAAGCCGGGGATGTCGATCGCCACCGGGCAGCCCTGCATGCACGGCTTCGTCGGGCACTGGAGGCAGCGCGACGCCTCCGTCTTCGCCATCTCGGCGGTGTAGCCGAGCGCGACCTCGTTCATGTTGTGCGCGCGCGCCTGCGCATCCTGCTCCGGCATCGCCTGCGGCGCGATCGCCATCCTTTCCTTCGGCGTCATCGTCAGATTCCTTTGTAGAGATTGCACACGTGGTCCTTCGCCGCCGCCTCCTGCGGCTTGAACGCGCCCATGCGCTTGAGCATCTGGTCCCAGTCCACCTGGTGCGCGTCGAACTCCGGCCCGTCCACGCAGACGAACTTCGTCGCGCCGCCCACCGACACGCGGCAGCCGCCGCACATGCCCGTGCCGTCGATCATGATCGTGTTGAGCGACGCGACGGTCTTGACGCCGTAGGGCTTCGTCGTCAGCGCGACGAACTTCATCATGATCGGCGGGCCGATGGCGATCACCTCGTCGACCGCACCCGCTTCGCACAGCTCCTTCAGCGGTTCCGTGACGAGCCCCTTGCGGCCCGACGAGCCGTCGTCGGTGATGAGGATGAGGTCGTCGCCCGCAATCGCGCGCATCTCGTCCTCCATGACGAAGAGCGACTTGTTGCGCGCGCCCATGATGATCGTCACCCTGTTGCCGGCCGCCCTCAGCGCCTGCGCGATCGGGTGCATCGGCGCGACGCCGATGCCGCCGCCGACGCAGACGACGTGACCCGCCGGCTCGCCGTTCGCGCCGCGGATCGAGGTCGGGCGGCCGAGCGGCCCCAGAACCGCCGCAAGCGCATCGCCGACGTTCAGCCTCGACAGCTTCAGCGTCGTCGCGCCGACGGTCTGGAAGATGATCGTGATCGTGCCGCGCGCGGGATCGGCGTCGGCGATGGTGAGCGGGATGCGCTCGCCCAGCGCCTCGTCGATCATGAGAATGATGAACTGCCCGGCCTTGCGCTCGTTCGCGATGAGCGCCGCCTCGATCTCCATCTGGAAGACGTTGTCCGACAGCTGCTTCTTGCTGACAATCTTGTTCATAGACGGAATAGTATATCATATCTCCGCGCGCGGGGTCGCACGGATCAGTTCACCCGTTCGATCTTCATCGTCCAGCGGACCGGCGCGTTCGGATCGAAGCGGTACCTGTCCATCGGCCGCGGCCCGCAGCTCGCGCCGCCGAGGCCCGTCTGGCGCACGTCGAGATCGAGGCAGATCTCCTTGCGCGGCACGAGCGGCGTGCGGTGGCGGCGCGACCCGTTGCGGAAGCGCGCGAACTCGAGATCCTCCCAGCCGTAGTGCAGCGCGCGCATGAAGAGCGGCTCCGACGCCGAGAAGCGCACGCCGCGCCCGTGGCGGTCGCGGAACTCCGCCCAGCGGACGTCCGACTTGCCGCCGTTGTCCTGCGGCCGCACGTAGTCGACGAACTGCCCGGTCACGGTCGATTCCCACACGCCGAGGAAGCTGCCCGTCAGACGGTCGACGTAGTTCTCCCACGGCCCGCGCCCGTAGTAGCGCATCTGCTCCAGCGCCGGCAGGAGCTTCATCGACAGCCCGAGGCGCGGCAGCGCCTCCGGCATCGTCCCGTACGGCGTCACCTCGCTGGCGACCGCCACCGACCCGTCGGCGTGGAACGTCCACACCGCGCGGTGCGTGAAGCCGCAGCCCTTCGCGCCCGCGACGTCCGTCGTCACCGTCACCGTGTTGTTCGTGCCGACGACGAGCCGCCCCGGGTGGTACTGAAGCTGCATCAGCCCCGAACATTCGAAGCCGCCGTTCCCCTCGCCCCATTGGTTGCCGGTGCGCATCCAGTTGTCGTTGTCGGTGAACGCGCGCGCGCAGGTGAGGAGCGGTCCCGCCGGAATGCCCTCGGCCGGATCGTCGAAGACGCGCAGACCGCGCAGCGCGAGAAACGAGAGCGTGCCCGTGCGCTTGTCGAAGATCGCCGTCGTCCGGCCGCGCTCGACCGTCAGCGTCGTCGCGTCCTCGTCCGTCACCATC
>JAFUEM010000134.1 GCA_017463935.1 Kiritimatiellia bacterium | reverse complement strand
CACGATGGTGGGGCGCGCATTCATCCGCGCGCTCGGCGCGCGCGACGACATCGGCGCGCTGCTGGACGCGTATGTCGCGGCGTCGTCGGCGGAGCTCTGCGGCGCGCAGCCCGTCCTCGGCCGCCTCAAGGAACTCCTCAGCTACTGGAAGGACACGCCGCGCTGGCGCCGCCGCTGGCAGGTCGCCAAGATGGCCCGCTCGCTCGCCGAGCTGAAAGTCTGGTAGCGCGGCGATGCCCCGTCCGGGTGATGTGCGCCCTCGGGCGGCCGCACGCACCTGCGCTCGCTCAAGGTCAAGCCGCTCGCCGAGGAGTGGTGGCACTTCACCCTCGCCGACGAGCCGCACCCCGACACGTATTTCGACTTCCCCGTCAGCCTGTGATTCTTTTTTTAGCGCGCCCCCTTGCGCTTTGTCAAAATCTATGCTACAATATTCTCAACATACGCGCCGGATCTCTTGCTCGCCTCGTGTGGGGAATGTCCATCAAGGGCGCGTTTCTTTCTATGCAGATAGAGGTAAAAAGACCCTATCCGAAAGGATGGTTAAGTTATGACGGCCAGATTGAGAAGCTCGTAAAACGCGGCCTTTCAGTTCCCGACACGGAGGCCGCCAAACGATTTCTCGCTTATTCAAACTACTATCGTTTCACCGGCTACTGTCTCCGATTCCAGCACAAAGACTCAAATGGTGAGCGCGAATTCAATCAGGGCGTGTCGTTCGCCGATGTAACGACCCTCTATGACTTTGACAAGGAGCTGCGCGATTGCATTGCCAATGCCCTTGAGTCCGTCGAGATCAGTTTCCGCTCGGCCGTCGCATACCATTTCGCCGAGTTGCACGGGGCGTTCGGTCACACAAGGCCAGACAACTTTGATCGGCGGTTTACGACGCGAACCACGGGGGACGATGGCCGACCGCGACCTTCCCAGTATGATGAATGGCACAATGGACTCATTGAAGAGACGAAGCGTTCCAATGAGCTCTTTGTTAAGCACTTTCAGTTAAAATACTCCCAGTTCCCCGACCTTCCGATATGGACGGCGCTTGAGATCTGCTCGTTCGGAACGCTCTCGAAGATGTTCAAGAACATGCTCCGTCTTGACATGAGGCCCATAGCGGTGCGCTATTCACTTCAGGCATCCACCCTTGATTCGTGGATCCATACCTTTGTCTACGTCCGTAACATCTGCGCCCATCACAGTCGGCTCTGGGACAAAATACTCGCTATCGCGCCGCAACTTCCGCCAGGCAAGAAATGGGATGTCGTTCGCAAAGCCAACAACAAACTCTATGCCGTTGCGATGCTCCTCAATTGGATGCTCGCGCACGACTCTTTCGATCCAAAGATTCATGCGGACTGGAAACGATCTTTAACCACCATCATGGATTCCTTCTTCCTTCGATTCCCGTCATTGATGGGATATACGGGTTTCCCCATCGACTGGAAGCGGCACGAAATCTGGACCGCAGTCTGACTTGGCGCGGCGGCGAGAGCGGTTCTCGCCATGTTTGATGCGCCCTGCAAGTGAAGTTCTCGCCATACTGTCATAATCCGCTCAAAATCCGCGCGAGGGGGTGGAAGGGGGCGATTTTACGGGTCTGGGCAAGCGCGACGTCCTGCGCCTTGCATTCATGGGCGGCTACCCGGAGGCGCGAGAACTGGCACCCGCCGACCGCCAGGAGTGGTTTAAAACATATCTGGACGACCTCCTGAAAAAGGACATACAGGACATCACGGAAATTCGCAAGGTGGACACCCTGCGCAAGGTCGCCACGTCGCTCGTCGCCCATTCCGCGCAATTCATCGCGGTAAACGAGCTTTCCGCAAAGGCCGAGCTCGCCAAGGTGACGCTCGGAATCGAGGTTAAGGCCGGGTCTTCGCTCGGCGATGGCGACTTCAAGCACTTGAAGTGGTTTGCGAAGAACCTTGCCAAAGGCGAGTTTACCGGCATCGTCCTCTATTCGGGCGAGCGTACGCTGCGCTTCGGGGAGGGATTCTACGCCGTCCCGCTCGCTGCGCTTGGGGCATAAGCGCCATAAAGACCGCAGAAGGCCGCCCTCGCAAGGGGGCGGCCTTCTTTATGCCTTGCGGCTTTGCTTGCTTAGGCGCGTTTGCGCTTCAGCGCGAGGCCTGAGCACCAGTCATTGAAAAGCCGGACTTCAACCCGCTCTGAGCGTAGCCGACATTCATCACACATTTTTTCTAGCCATGAACTCTAGCCCTAAACGCCGATATTTGGTAAAATACGCGCACCGTCATGCGAAACGCAGGGCGGGGGATTGAAACTATGCATTTTGCTATTTTGACGGAACATCAATTGCGAAAAAGGATGGCTCGGTAGCCACTCATCTTGGCTGTCGTTGCCATTCGCCATTCTCCGCCCCAAACGAAAGGAGCCGAGACATGGCAAGGGAAAAAGGAACAGGAAACCTGCAACAGGAAAAGTCGGGCCGCTGGACGGTCCGCATCGGAATAAACGGTCGGCGCTTGAGCCGCTCGACCGGCACAACGGACAGGGACAAGGCGGAGGCGTTCTTGAATCGCTTTCTCGCCCCGCTGGGGCTGGGGGCGATTCGGCTGCCGCTTGCCGAGGCGTGGCACCACTACGAGATGTCGCCGAAGCGACGCGACATCTCCAAGGCGACGCTGGATACGAAGCGCTCCGTGTGGATGCACTTCGCCCGCTGGATGGAGAAGTTCCACCTCGAAATCGGACACCTCGCCGAGGTGACGCAGGAGGCCGTGGCGGAGTATCTCATGCAGTTCAAGTGCCACCATGCAGCCACGACCTACAACAACCACGTATGCGTCCTTCGCGAGGTGTTCCGGCTTCTCGCGGACAAGGCGGGCATCGCCCACGACCCGTGGGCGGATGTGCAACTCCGAGCGGACGATTCCGTCTCGCGCCGGGAACTGACCCTCGACGAAGTGAACCGCCTCTACGAGGCCGCTTCGAAGGAGGGTGCGCACTGGCGGCTTCTGTTCGCCACGGGCATCTACACGGGGCTGCGCCTCGGCGACTGCTGCCGTCTCTCCTGGGAGTGCGTCAACCTAGATCGGAACGTCATTCAGGTGATTCCAGAAAAGACGAAGAAGCACGCGCACGGCAAGCCGGTGACGATACCAATTCATCCAACGCTCCTTGCGGAGCTTATGGAGGTAAGAGGTAAGAGGGAAGAGGGAAGAGAGGAGGCTGCGACCGCCTCTTCCCCCTTACCTCTTCCCTCTTCCCTATCTTATGTGAATCCTGTGATTGCCGACCTCTACAACAACCGCAACTGGGAACTGGACGAGGTCATCAGGCGAATCTTCACCGCCGCCAATGTCACCATGAGTGTCAAGATGGAGGGACGCAGCCGCAAGTCCGTCGTCGCCTCCTTCCACTCCTTCAGGCACACCTTCGTCTCGCTCTCCGCCAACGCCGGCGTTCCTCTGCCCGTGGTGCAGAGCATCGTAGGCCATTGCTCTACCGCCATGACGCGTCACTACTACCACGAAAGCGAGGATGCCCTCCGCCAGGCCGTCGCCGCAATCCCCGCCCTCGGCGCGGGAGCGTCTCTTTGCGCAGGGGCGGCCACAACGGGTGATGTGGCGCGTTCCGTTGGCGAGGCGGCAACTGCCGCCCCCGCCGCTCCCGTGCGCCGTGAGAGCGTTTCTGCGCGGCTACGGCGGCTTGCGAACCTCCTCTCCCAAGGCCTGATTTCCGATGCGGAGCACGCCGCCCAACGCGCCCGCATCCTAGCCGAGATCTAGCCGAATCCACGGCACTTGTCTGCACCGCCTCTGCCTCAGAACCGGTGGGGCGGCGCGGTGGGGCGGGGCTATCGTGGCGCAAGCCCGTTGTCGGCTATCAGAACGTGAATGGTGCGGCGAGCCAGAAGGCCATGATTGGCGCGACGTTCCAGAAGATCGCTGGAACGGGCATGACGCTCGGTGACGTTGGGGTAAACGACAGCTTCGTTGAACTCTCGGATATGCTTACGCTTCTTGACGAATACGGCGGCGCTGCAGGCGTCTACGTCTATATGACGGCCACCACGGCGGCTGACTTCGGCCTTGAGGCTGGTTGGTACGACAATGACGAGATTTCTACATGGGATGGCGAATCGCCGCTCGCCACTCAGAATGCAGTCACTCTTTATGATGGCGAAGCGATGATGGCGGAGGTTTCCTCGGATAACGCTGCTCTCGTTTTCGCGGGTGCCGTTCCTGACACAGCGGTTGAACTTGAGTGCGCGGCCGGACAAAAGACTTTCCTTAGCAACTGCACTCCGGTTGATCGCACACTCGGAAATATAACTGTTAACGCTTCATTCGCAGAGCTGTCGGATATGCTTACCATCCTTGACGAATATGGCGGCGCAGCTGGTGTCTATGTCTATATGACGGCCACAACAGCGGCCGATTTCGGCCTTGAGGCTGGTTGGTACGACAATGATGAGATTTCGACTTGGGATGGCGAATCGCCGCTTGCACCGCAGGTTGTTGCTCTTCCTGCTGGCAAGGGCTTTATGCTTGAGGTGGCGACGGATGGTGCCGCAATCATCGTTCCTGCCGCTCTTTAATCACGATTTGTGCGGTGCATCGTGTGCCGTGCGATAACCCGCTTTCGCTACGTTACGGCGCGGCGAGGGCAAAACAAAGGAAAACAACAAAATGAAGAAACTGATGACTGCGCTTGCAGCGGCCGCCCTTGCGACTGTTGTCAATGCAGCAACTGTTAACTGGCAGTCTGGCACGATATTCATCGCGTCGGATGCCGTGGGCACCACTGGGTCTGGCACGAGCTATCGCGCCAATGCGGGAACGCGCCTTGTGACGGCGTATCTCTACAGTCTGACGGCTGACGAGTATACGGCAGCGCTTGCGATGTCGACCGCCGACTTGTATAGCACCTACAGCACAAAGGCGGCGACCCTGTCTCAGAACTCGACCGCGATGGGCATTGCCAACATCGCACAGACTGGCATGCCGGATGGCAGCACCGATGCCCCGCAGACCGCCTATGGCCTCGTCCTCTATGTCGATACGACCACTGCAGCGGCTTACGATGGCGTCGACGCCTTTGTCAAGTCCTACGTTGGAACGGCAACATGGAAGAATACAACGGGTGCCGGCCTGACAAATCTTGCGGCAACTCAGTCCACCTGGACGGCAGTTCCGGAGCCGACTTCGGGCCTCCTGATGCTCCTCGGCATGGCCGGTCTTGCGCTCCGTCGCAAGCGCGCCTAATCGTGCTCGGGTAGCATAAACGAAAAGCCCGTCCGCACTGCGCGGGCGGGCTTTTTGACAATAAAACGAATAAATGGTAAACTACACGGCGTAAGGAGGATATATGGCTACGCTGTCGTTGTTCTACGGCATACTGATTACCATGCGACCCGAAGAGGGCGCGCGTCATAAGAAGCCGCATCTGCATGCGCGCCATGCAGGGAGCGAGGCTTCCTTTGACATCGCAACTGGTGAGCGGCTTGCCGGAGAGATGGATGGCGACGACGAGGCCAAAGTGCGGGCGTGGATCAGCATCCATCGTGAAGATCTCTTCGCGAACTGGGAACTGCTGATTACGCAGGGCAAGTTCTTCAAGATAGATCCTTTGCGTTGACAAGATGGAAACCATACACGATATCATAGCGGCGAAGCCACTTGACGGCTACAAGGTCGATGTCCAGTTCGATACCGGCGAGCGTGGCATCTTCGACTGCACCCGCTATTTGGACAAGCCGTATTGGAAGAGGTTGAACGACAAGGACTTCTTTCGCCAGGTGTTTGTCGGGTATGGCACGCTTGTGTGGCCTGACGAGGTCGATATCGGGCCGGAGGATGTCTGGGAGTTCGCCCAACGGTATTGAGATCCTTCTCCGCCGCTTCGCGTAAGGAGCGGCAATGATAGCACCAAAGAAAGACGAGAATCAGGAACGCGCGACACGGCGCGGGCGTATGGGCGCACAAAAGCCGTTGCGCATGTGGGTGTTGATTGGGGGCGTGGCCGTTGCGGCGGTTGCGCTGGTTGTGTTCCTCATGATTTCGGACAGTGGGGCGCGGGACGGCGGACAGGACGACGGAAACGACAAGACGCGTCTCATCGACCAGGTGGAGCCGGCGGCGGCGTT
>JAFUEM010000133.1 GCA_017463935.1 Kiritimatiellia bacterium | reverse complement strand
GTTCGCGCCGAGGCGGCCGAGATGCGCGGGCGCGAAATACGTGAAGTCCGCGCCCATCGCCGCCGCGACCGTCGCCGCCTTCGTTGCGTCGAGCCGCGTGACAAGGACGGGCGACTGGCCGTGCGCGGCGAGCGAGCGGAGGATGGCGACGATCTGCTCCGGCGTCTTGCCCGCGCCGTAGACGACTTCGCCCACGCCCTGCCGCGCCTGCCGCTGCAGGTCCACGCGGGCGAAGCCCAGGTCGTCGATGTCGCGTTGCGCCATGCCGGTCTCTCCGCCTCGGGCCGCGCCTTACAGCTTCTTCAAGAGGTTGCGGATCGAGCGCTCGCGCGCTTCGATCGACTCGCACAGGCGGAACTGGACGCGCGCGCGGTTGAGGTTCTGCTCCGGCTGCTTCACCTTGAAGTAGACATCGCCCGCGAGGTAGTCCTGGAAGAAGCGAAGCCCCAGCTCGAACGGCAGCAGACGGATCGAATCGAACAGGTACTCGCGCTCGGCGTCGGTCAGGAACGCGCCCGCCTCGCGCATATAGCCCTTGCAGAACGCCGTGCAGAGGTCCTCGTCGAAGACGACCTTCGCGAGGTTCGTCTCCTCTTCGCCCGCCGGATTGCAGATGGACCGGAGCGCGTCGCCGAAGTCGATGTGGATGAGGCCCGGGCTCACCGTGTCGAGGTCGATCATCGCCGTGCCCTTCCCGGTCACGTCGTCGATCATGATGTTGTTCACCTTCGGGTCGCCGTGGAACATGCGCCGGGCCAGCTCGCCCTTCGCCTCGGCCCTCTCCAGGCAGAGCGCCAGGTCGCGCCGCTCCTCGATGAACTTCGCCATGCGCTTGGCCTCCATCGACGCGCCGAGCAGCTCCTTCGCGTCCGCCGACTCGAGCGTCCGGTCGTAGGCGGCGAGGTACTGCGAGGTGATGTGGAAGCCGGGGAGCGGATCCTTGACCGACGCCGGATCCATGTCGCTGATGAGGTAGTGGAAGTGGCCGAGCGCCGCGCCGCACTCCATCGCGTGCTCCGGCCCCTGCGCGAGGTCGAATGCGTGCGCGCTCATGATGCGCGTGATGACGCGCCACACCTCGCCCTTGTCATCGACGACGTAATCCTTCGAATCCTTCGACTTGATGATGCGCGGCATCTGCCAGACGCGGTCGTCGCGGCCGCTCTCGGCGTCGGCCTCCAGCTTCTCGTGGCAGTGCTTCGTCACCTCGTGCATGTTCTGCATGATCTCCTCGGGCCGCGGGAAGACGGCGCGGTTGATGCGCTGGAGGATAACCTGCGTCTCGCTGAACGTGTTGCGGTAGATGGCGAGGAAGGTGTCGTTGATGTTGCCGTTGCCGAACGGCTGGAGCGAGACCAGGCGACCCTTGACGTTGAACTTGTTGATCAGGATGGAGAGTTCCATGTGCGTCTTGACCTTTCCTTGCGGGGTTGACCGGCGGAACGGCCCGCCGGCGTGAAATCGATCCGCCGTTCGCGGAAATCCACTTTCGCGACCTGCACCTTCAGCCGGTCGCCGACGCGCCAGCTCCCCCCGCCCGGCGCGCTGAGACTGTGATCGTATTCGTTGAAGCGGACGAACCGGCGCGACAGCTGGCTCACGTGCACGAGCCCCGAGACCGCGAGCTCGGGAATCTCCACGAAGCAGCCGAACGGCCGGCACTTGACGATGACGGCGTCGTAGTCGAGGATCTGCCGCGAAGCGAGCTGCGCCTCCATCAGCCGGAACTTCTTGATCTCCACGAGGCCGCGCTCGGCGTCCGTCGCGATCTGCTCGCGCTCGGTCGCGTGCTCCGCCCACTTCGCCAGCAGCGCCGGCGTCCGCCGCGCCGTGATCGGCCGGGCAAGGTAGTCCGTCAGCTGCCGGTGGAGCGTGAGGTCGGGATAGCGCCGGATGGGCGACGTGAAGTGCGCGTAGAACTTTTTGGCGAGGCCGAAATGTCCGATGTCCGACGCGGCGTACACGGCGCGCTTCATCGACCGCAGCACCATCGTCGCGAGCGTCGGGTAGAGGGGACTCTTCTTGATCGTCTGGAGGAGCTGCGCGAAGACCTTCGGGTTCTCGATCGCGCCGACCTTGACGCCGAGCCCGCGCATCTCCTCGCGCAGCAGCTGGATCTTCTCCGGATCCGGCGGCTCATGGAGACGCGCGACGATCTTGACGCCCTTCGACCACAGCTCCTTGGCGACGGCCTCGTTCGCCGCGACCATGCACTCCTCGATCATCTGGTGCGATTCGTCGTAGGGGCGCGTCACGATCCCCGTCATCTCGCCCTCGTCGTCCAGAAGCACCTCCGCCTCGGGGATCGCGATGTCGAGCGCGCCCGCCGCGAACCGCGCCGCGCGCAGCTGCTGCGCGAGCGCATGGATTGCGCGGATGCGTTTGGCCTCCTTGTGCGGGCCGCCCGCGAGGATCCGCATCACCTGTTCGTACGTGAAGCGCGCCTTGGAGTTGATGACCGACTTCGCGAACGTGCGCTTGATCATCCGGCCCGACTTGTCGAACGTCATGAAGACGCTGAACGTCAGGCGGTCCTCCCCCGGGACGAGCGAGCAGACGCCGTTCGACAGCGCCTCCGGCAGCATCGGCACGACCTGGGTCGCGAGGTAGACGCTCGTCGAACGCTTGTACGCCTCCCGGTCGAGCGCGCCGCCGGGCCGGACGAAATGCGAGACGTCCGCGATGTGCACGCCGAGGATGCGGTTGCCGCGCAGGTCCTTCTCGAGCGAGAGCGCGTCGTCGTAGTCGCGCGCCGTCACCGGGTCGCACGTGAAGATGAATTTCTTGCGCAGGTCGAGCCGCGGACCGCGCCGCGCGCCCTTCGCGAGCGCCGCGACGTCCTTCGCCTCCGCCAGCGCCTCGCGCGGAAACGACTTCGCGAGCTTGTAGAACTTCATAACCGCCGCCGTGTCGTCGCGGGGCGTCTTTCCGGGGGGCGGGAACAGAATCTCGTCCGTGTCGTGCTTCATCGTTTCCTTAGTATATCATTTTTTGCCGCCGTCGTGCGGCGCCACCAGCGCCACGCCGCACGAGCAGCCCAGGCGCGTCGCGCC
>JAFUEM010000132.1 GCA_017463935.1 Kiritimatiellia bacterium | reverse complement strand
GGGGCCGCGACGGTTCCCGCGCGCGTGGTCAACGAACACGGAAAGACGAAAGACATGGCTGAAACGAACGAATACCGCGAGCAGCGCCTCGCTTCGATGCGGACGCTGAAGGAGATGGGCTACGAGCCCTACGGCTGCAAGTACGACCACGTGGACCTGAAGGTCGCGCGCGAAACGTTCACGGAAGGCGGGGCGGTGCGCGTCGCCGGCCGCCTCCTGATGATCCGCCGCATGGGCAAGATGAACTTCTGCACGCTGAACGACGGCACCGACCGCTTCCAGCTCATCTTCAAGCGCGACGAGCTGTCCGAGACGGCGTTCGCGGCGTTCAAGCAGCTCAACCTCGGCGACATCATCGGCGCGGAAGGCGTCTTCTTCACGACGCAGAAGGGCGAAAAGTCCGTCGTCGTCAAGGAGTGGACGATGCTCGCCAAGGCGCTGGAGCAGCCGCCGGAGAAGTTCCACGGTCTCGCCGACCAGGAGGAGCGCTACCGCCGCCGCTACGTCGACCTGATGACGAACGACGAGAGCCGCGCGCGCTTCTTCACGCGCTCGCGGCTCATCATGGAAGTGCGCAAGTACCTCTGGGACAAGGGGTTCGTCGAAGTCGAAACGCCGATCCTCCAGGACCAGGCCGGCGGCGCGGCCGCCAAGCCCTTCGTCTCGCACTTCAACGCGCTCGACAAGGACTGCGTCATGCGCATCGCGCCGGAGCTCTACCTCAAGCGCCTGCTCGTCGGCGGCATGAACAAGGTGTTCGAGCTCGGCAAGGATTTCCGCAACGAGGGCATCGACCGCACGCACAACCCGGAGTTCACCGTCTGCGAGATCTACGAGGCGTACGGCGACCGCACGTCGATGGAGGCGATCATGGAAGGGCTGCTCCCCCACCTCTGCGACACCGTGATCGGCACGCGCCAGATCGCGTACGGCGAGAAGGGCGATGTCATCGACTTCAACCCGCCCTACCGCCGCGTCGCGTACAAGGACCTCGTCAAGGAGCTGATGGGTGACGACTGGTTCGAGCTCGATTTCGCAACGCAGCTCGCCAAGGCCAAGGCGAAGGGCGCCGAGACGGAAACCAACCTGGAGCTCGACGGCGTGACGACGGAGCTCATGCTGACGCACGAGGTCTATGACAAGCTGATCGAGCGCAACCTGATGCAGCCGACGTTCGTCACGCGCCTGCCGCACGAATTCGTCCCGCTCGCCAAGACGTGCACGGACGACCCCTCGCTTGTGGACGTCTTCGAGTTCGTCGTCGCGGGCCGCGAGCTCTGCCCGGGCTACACCGAGCAGAACGACCCGCTGGAGCAGCGCAAGGCGCTCGAACACCAGGCGGGTGAGGACACCGAGAAGATCGACGAGGACTTCATCTCGGCGCTGGAGTGCGGCATGCCGCCGACGGGCGGGCTCGGCTTCGGCGTCGACCGCCTCGTCATGTTCCTGACGGGCACGGACACGATCCGCGACGTCGTTCTCTTCCCGCAGATGAAAAAGGCGTAAGACGATGGAAGACGCCGTTCTGAAGGAATACTTCGAGCTCCTGAAGTTCGAGTCGGTGGGGGCCGATCCCGCGAAGCTGCGCGACACGTCGCAGTGCGCGCTGTGGCTCAAGCGCTGGCTGGAGGCGATCGGCTTCACGGGCGAGCTGCTGATGCCGGCGATCAAGGACGGCAAGGCCGCGCCGCCGATCCTCTTCGCGGAACGCACGGGCGACGAGGGCGCGCCGACGGCGCTCATCTACGGCCACTACGACGTGCAGCCGGCCGATCCGCTTTCGGAATGGAAGACGCTGCCCTTCGAGCCGACGGTCGTCGGCGAGCGCGTCTACTGCCGTGGCGCGCAGGACGACAAGGGCCAGACGTTCGCGTTCCTGAACGGCGTCAAGGACTTCCTTGCCGCGCAGACGCGGCGGGGGCTCAACCTGAAAGTGGTTCTCGAAGGGCAGGAGGAGTCGGGCAGCGCGGCGCTGATCGCGCTGGCGCCGACGCTCCGCAAGAAGCTGGCGGCCGACGTGCTGCTCGTCTGCGACACCTCGGCGGCGGCGGATCTGCGCCCCGCCATCGTCGCGGGCCTGCGCGGCGTCGCGCACTTCACCGTGCGCCTGACGGGGCCGAACCGCGACCTGCATTCGGGCGAATACGGCGGCATCGCGCCGAACGCGGCGCAGGCGTTCGCGGAACTCTTCGCGAGCCTCCACAATC
>JAFUEM010000011.1 GCA_017463935.1 Kiritimatiellia bacterium | reverse complement strand
GAACGCGCCGCCGCCGAACGCGCCGCCGCCCACAGGTGGCAACTGTCACCGAGAGAAAAGGAGCTGCAGAAGCTGCTGGGGGGTGGCAAATGAAGCGGAGGTGCGAAAGTGCCCGCCGTGGACGCAGACCGTGTGCCGCCGCGCGTGCGGCCGCCGAACGTGCCGACGCGATCACCTGGCCGCTCTCGCCGCGCGAGCTGGAAATCACAAAACTGATTGGAGGCGCGTCGTGATAATCCTCGACAATGGCAAACACCGTAAACTTACGGGGCGGCAGGTTCGCGCGTTTGAGTGCGTCAACATGCGCGAAGGCGGATATTGCGGCTCGTTCGCGGAAGGTGTGCCCGACCGCAGATGTCCAATCGTCTTCCCGCGCATGATGTTTGCGCCGTCCGAAGAAGCTGAGATATTCACCGACCATTGTCCATTCAATGGTGATTATGGCTTCCATAAGGAAGGAGGCGTGAAGTGAGCTGGGACGGCAAGATGTACGACAAGTACAGGATAGAGCACACGGACGGAACACCTCTCAAGGGGAAAAAGTATTTCGTCCTGCGCCTTGACTCAGACGATCCAGCGGAGGCGGCAAGGGTTGCCGCCGCAATGAGGGCATACAAAAGCGAGCCGCGAAACTGCGACGTGGGGACGGAGGAGGAGCAGAGTGATAGGTTTGCGGAGTTTTGCAGGAAGCACGACGATGGATGTGGTCTTGGGTATGGGAGCAAAGGGATAGGACATCCAAAAGTGACTTGTCCCGTTTTTAAGAATTTGGAGTGTTCGCTCGTCTGGGCGCAAATGCCCTACGCGGAAGGAGGCGCGAGCGAATGACGACGGCCGAACGGTTGCAGCGCGCGAAGGAGGCGCAGGAGGCGGCGCGGCAAAAGCGCCGCGACGAGGACGCGGACGCGCGCGCCAACATCGACCGCTGGCTGGAAGGCACGATCCCGCTCGACCTCTGGGCCTATGCGCGCGGCGCGGCAAAAGCGCCGCGTTCGTCGACCGAACGGGCCCGCGCGTTCCGCGCGCGCGGGCGCGAGATTCCGCCCATCCCGCCGCCGGCCGATCCGTGGGATCGGATGATCTGCGAATTCTCGGCGCTGCGCTTCGGCCTCACGTTCTGCATGGGCGACTGTCCCGGCATGGATGAGCCCCTGCTGAAGCGGCCGCCCTCTCCGCGCATGGAGCGCTTCGTCTACGACCTCCAGCGCAAGATTTACTTCGGCGGCCTGAAGCACGTGCGCTGGCCGCGCGGCAAGGGCAAGACGACGTGGGTCAAGGTCGTGCTCATCTGGTGCATCCTGTACTGCCACAAGAGATTCCCGGTCGTCGTCGAGAAGATTGCGGGCATGGCGAAGGTCGTCGTCGAGGAGGTGTGGAAGCGCATCTATCTGACGCCGAAGATCGCCGCGAACTTCCCGGAGTTCGCGATCCCGATGCGCGACGTCGAGGCGACGCCGCAGCGCGCGCGCGTGCAGACGTATCGCGGCGTGCGCACGGACATGAAGATCAACAGCCTCGACTTCCACTACTACAAATTTCCCACGCTCCAGGGCTACCCGAACACGGGCGCGATCATCGCCTATCGCGGCGCGGATCAGGCGATTCGCGGCATCAACATCAACTCGTCGCGCCCCGACTTCTTCTTCATCGACGACCCGCAGACGGACACGGACGCCGCCAATCCCGCGACCGTCGAGAAGATCGAGAAGAACATCACCTCGGCCGTGCTCGGCGGCGGAAAGACCGATCAGCGCATTTCCGCCGTCATGGCCTCGACGCCCATCGAGCCGGATGACGTGTCGGAAACGTTCGCCGATCCGAAGAAGCATCCGGAATGGGAAACCGATACGGAGACGTTCGTCGTCAAATGGGGCGATCGCAGGCTGGCCGATCAATACGTCGAGCTGCTGGATCGCGCCGACGCGTGCCCCGGTTCCGATTCGGCCGAGAAGGCGCGCCGCGTCGAGGCGGCCCGAAAGTTCTACGCGGAACACCGCGCCGACATCGAGCGCGGCGTCGAAATGATGGACGACGGCGACTTCGACCCGCGCACGGAGGTCAGCGCCTATCAGCACGCGCTCTGGCTCTTGCAGACAATGAAGCCACGCAAGTTTTTCGCGGAGTTTCAGATGCGCCCGTCGCGCGCGCAGGGGCTCTACAAGATTTCGCCCGACGACGTGTCCAAGCGCGTCAACGGCTACCCGTTCGGCATCGTGCCAGCCTGCTGCGATCGCGGCATCCTCGCGTTCTGCGACGTCAACCTCGCGGCCGGCCTGCGCTGGGAGATCGGCGCGTTCGGCACCGGCCGCATCACGGCCACGCTGGCCTATGGCCAGTACCCGGCCGAAGGCGTCCGCCTCGTGCCCGAAGGAATCCCCGCATCTGCCGTCCCCTCCTATCTCAAGCCGGCCCTCAAGGCGGTCGCCACGACGATCATGGCGACGCGCTTCCAGACGGAGGACGGACACGACGCGCCGATCCTCGGCATCTGTTTCGACGGCGGCTACGAGCGAAAGACGGTGGCCGAGGCCGTCCGCGAGCTCAATCAGCAGGTCGGCCAGCGTCTCTTCTTCTGGTCGCGCGGCACCTCCACCGATCAATTCCCGCGCCATCAGCACGAGAAGGCGTGCAACGGGTTTGAATTCGAGATCGTCGACGATCTGACCGAGGCTGTCTACAAGGAGAAAATGCGCGGCGGCGACAACTGCTTCACGTGGCGCGGCGTCTACGGCACGCACATCGTCTACAACTCAGATTACTACAAGGAGATGTCGCAGACGTCCTATCTGGCCGGGCCGCTCGACCCCTCGTCGTCGTCATTCTGGGGCGACAGCTCCGCGCGTCACTTCCGCTTCGCGCAGGAAGTCTGCGCCGAGCAGCTTGTCGCCAAGGACCACACCGCCAAGCGCGGCACCGTCTACACCTGGAAGAAGGAGGCGACGCGGCCCAACCACTTCGGCGACACACACGCCGGGCTGCTCGCGTTCGCGTCGCTGACCGGCGCGTTCGATTCTGCCGTTGCGATCGCACCCAAAAAGGAGGTCTATGAATATGAAGACTAAGCGTCCGCCGATTCTTCGCCTCGCGGCCGAAATCTGCCCCGCGTGTCACCGCCTCACAACCTGGCGCGTCCGCAAGGTGCGCGCGCGGCAGAACTGCCGCGTGCAGTACCTTGCATGCGCGAAATGCGGCGCGCACGCCACGCGAATTCTCGCCTGAGTGCGAAAAGTTCCATGTGGTGGAACAAAAATATCAGCGGCGAAAAAACTTGCTTTGTCCGCTGATATAATGGTCGCGTCATGAACGCACATGAGCTGACAGACTACATCCGGGAACTACAGGCGCGCCGCCGCAGGCTCGTGCTCCAGCTGGCCGAGGTGGACGCGCAGTCTGCCACGTCGTCATTCGGCGGCGCATCCGACAGCTACACCAACCGCTCCGTCGCCGACCTGAAGCAGAAGATCGCGTTCATCGACGGCGAGATCGCCAACGCCTGCGCCGCGCTCGGCGCGGGCGACGCGCCCGGCGAGATAACCTCACACAATGCGGAGTTCACGTCGTGAGAATCTTCAACCTCTTCAAGCGCGCCGACACGCCCGCCGCTTTCGCGAAGGGCTTTGACGCCGTGCGCGATCCGTTCGCGGAGCGTCAGCGCCGCGAGGCCGTCGTCGAGACGACAGGCGAGGACAAGATCACGCCGGCGCGCAAGCGCAACAAGCTGATCAACCTGTCGCGCGACCTTCTGCGCAACTCGCCCGAATCGGTCACGCAGGATCAGCAGCTGCGCGTCAACATCGTCGGATGGATCGGCGGCAAGCTCTACGCGGCGTTCGGCGAGGGCTATAAAGACGCGGCCCGTGACGTCATCCGCTATTTCAACAAGGTCTGGTCGCTCCACGCCGAGTTCACCTTCGGCGAGCATTTCAACTGGATACTCAAAACCGCGATCACCGCGCAGGAAGCGGGCGGCAACGCGATCCTCGTCTTCGACGACGGCATCCTGACCGGCGGCGACGGCACCGGCCGCATCCGCGGATTCGAGGCCGACGAAATCGCCGCCGTGCCCGACGAGGAATTCAGGAAGCGCTTCCCGGCGACCTACACGCAAAGCGAGGGATTCGTCTACAACGAGTCCGGCGTCTTCTGCGGCGCGTTCGTCTCGTCGTCGCAGCGCGGCCGGAAATGTTTCGATCCGAAGGCCGGATTCCTCACGCTCAAATGCGATCCGTTCGACGACGAGACGCCGCGCAACTGGATCCTCATCGGCGACACGCGGCGCTTCAACCAGGGGCGCGCCGTCCCGCGCGGCGTCGCGGCGCTCACCACTGCGATCGACCTGCACGAGGCGCGCTCGTCGGAGGCCGTCGCGTCCAAGCTCAACGCGCAGCTCGTCGCGCAGATTCTGACCGACAAGGACGCCGCGCCCGCCGGCAATCCGCTCGCCCTGCCCAATCTCGCGGCGACCGGCGGCATCGCGGCGCAGCAGGGCGCGGCGACCGGCGGCGTCAAGAAATTCTCGCTCAAAAAGCTCAAGGCGATCGGCGCGACCGTCGAGGCGATGCCGCCCGGCAAGAAGATCGAGATGATCGACACGAAGCGGCCGAACAGCAACTTCCCCGCGTTCGCGCAGTATCTCCAGGGCGTCGAGGGCGGCGTGCGCGGCCTGCCGCGCGTCTACACGACGTTGCAGGTCCAGAACAGCTACACGGGCTATCGCGGCGAGCAGAAGATCGCTGAAGTCTCCTTCCGCGAATCGCAGAAAACTCTAGAGCGGAAAATCTGCGACTGGGCCGCGCGCCTCGTCATCGCGCGCGCCGTGCGCCTGGGGCGCATCACCGCGCCGCTGCCCGAATACTGGTGGGAAATGATTTCGTGGTCGTGGCCGCGTCTGCCGGAAGTCAGCGAGAAGGAATATCAGTCTGGCATCCAGCTCGCGCTCAAGAACGGCACCACCACGCTGCACCGCATCCTCGCGCCCGGCGAATACGAGGCGATGCGCGAGGAGCGCCGCCGCGAAATCGAGGACGCGAAAGCTGACGGCATCGTTGACCCGCGCATGGAGACGGCCAGCGGATCGATCGCCACGAACGGCGGCGAAGACGGCGGCGAAGACACGCGCGAAATTTCAACCGAACCCAAGGACCCTCAAGAGGACAATACACATGAATAAATTCAAACCCCTGAAGACACGCTTCCGCGCCACGTTCGGCGCGGGCGAGCTCGCTTCCAGCCTGCCGCACATCGAGCGCGTCGACGTCGAGCACGAAACGCTGACCGGCGTGCAGATCACCCTCGAAGGCGAGGCGAAGGGCCACGGCGTCCACCTCGACCGCGAATTCTGCGAGGCCGTCGCCGCGCAGGGCAACGCGACCGGCGACGTCGGCCTCAAGGTCCGCTACGGCCATCCGTCGATGTGTTCGGATGCGATCGGCACGGAGCTCGCGCGCGCCAAGAATTTCCGCGTCGTCGACGTCGAGCGCACCGTGGACGGCCAGCAGGTCAAGTGCGCGGGCGTCCTGGCGGACGTCTACATTCTCAAATCCGCGCACGCCGCGCCGCAGGGCGACATCGCCAAGCACGTCCTCGCCGTCGCCGCCGAGGATCCGTCGCAGTTCGGCCAGTCGATCGTGTTCACCTTCGCCGACTTGGTCGTCAAGGACAAGGACGGCAACCGGCACAGCTACAAGGCTGAATGCTGCGACGAGGACGAGTCGAAGAACAAGACCGATGAGCAGTGGGAGGCCCAGTCCGCCGACGGCAAGATTTACGTCGTGCTCGGCAAGCTGCTCGGCAGCGACTTCACGGACACGCCCGCCGCGACCGACGGCATCTTCTCGACCGGCACGCTCGCGGAGGAGGCCGAACAGATGCTCGACGAGCATCCGCAGATTCTGGAACTTCTCGAAAAGCACCCGAAGAGCGTGATGGAGTTTCTGGCGCGCACGGGCCTCGACAAGAAGCTCGAATCCGCGCGCGTCGCCGGGCTCCAGGCGGCGAAGGACAAGGAGATCGCCACGCTCAAAACGGAAATCGCCGAACTGAGCACGGCGAAAGAGACTGCAGCTTCCGACCTCGGCAAGAGCCGCGAAGCCCTTGACGCCGCCAACGCGACCGTCAAGCAGCTGACGGCCGACGCCGAAAAAACCGCGAAGGAACTTTCGGACACGAAAGCCGCCTTCGACAAGGCCACGAAGGAACTTTCGGACACGAAAGCCGCCCTCGAAAAGGCCGAATCGCGCTACCGCGAACAGGTCGGCACGGCGCTCAAGCCGAACGGCGCGCTCGCCGGTCTCTCGGGCCGCGCGCTCGCGCTGGCCGCACTCAGCGCACGCAACGGCTGAGACACATCCACAAATCACTCACTCGAAAAAAAAGGAAAAATCAAAATGGCAAAACTCATTGAACTCGTCACGAACGCCGGTCAGGTCGACGTGACAAAGGGCATCGTCGAGGAGGCGGTCAAGGCCGTCCCCGAACTCGGCTTCTTCGACGCGGGCACCATTCCCGGCACCGAGCTCTCCACGCTCGCGCGCACGACGCTGCCGACCGTCGCGTTCCGCACGCTCGGCGATCCCGTCAACAGCACGCGTTCGGAATTCGCCAAGCGCACGGTCGAGCTCGCGCTCCTCTCCGGCCGCATCGAAATCTCGGAGGCGGAGGCGCTCGCCAACGCGCTCATGACGATCGAGGAGCAGGAGACGGACGAGGGCATCGCGACGATGAAGGCGGCGTTCCAGACGCTCGCCAAGCAGCTCTGGTACGGCAAGACGTCCGGCAAGGGCGACGCCAAGGGCTTCCAGGGCGCGATCGAGCTCGTCGACGCGGCGATGACAACGAAGGCCGGCAACGGCACCGCGAACGCCAACACGTCCGTCTGGTTCGTCAAGACGGGCTTCAAGACGGACGCGGCTCTCGCGTTCTCGGAGAACTCGAAGATCCTCGGTGCCGATGATCTGGAGTTCCGCAAGGGCGACATCGTGATCCGCTCGAAGAAGACGATCACGATCGGCGAGGGCCAGGACGCGCAGGAAGGCGAGATCACGACCGTCGACGGCGTGGAGCCGGGCTTCATCGGCGACCTCACCAGCTGGGCGGGCCTGCACGTCGCGAACCAGCACTCGATCGCGCGTCTGTGCAACGTCACGGCGACGACGGGCCTCAACGACGACATGCTGACCGACTGCATCGAGGCGTTCGCGGAGCTCAACGGCGGCTCGCTGCCCGACGGCATCTTCATGTCCTTCGCCGCGCGCAAGATGCTGCGCAAGAGCCGCACGTTCGCGCTCAAGCTCGCGGACGGCGGCAACGGCTCGGCCTACGCGCCGACGCCGAAGGACCATGACGGCATCCCGATCTTCGCGACGAGCGCGATCATCGACACCGAGGCGACCGTCGCCTAAAGGATTCCCCCCATGCCCGACATCTTCACCAATCCGGCGGCCTTCAAACCCTTCTGCCGCTGGCGCGTCAAGATCCTGCGCGCCGGTGAGGATGTCGGGCTTTTTGACGCCCGTGTTTTCGTCGAGCGCGACGAAAGACTGCTCGAGACGACGACCGTGGCGGAACGGCTCAAGGCGGCGATCGCCATTCCCGTCGCCGGCGACGGCGGCTGGAACGACCGCGACCATCCGCCGCGCGTCGGCGATACGGTCGTCATCGCGTCCGGGCCGACCGGCGTCGGCCTCACGTTCGCGGTCGCGGCCGTCTCGCCGCTCATCACGCACGTCTATCAGCTGGAGGCACGTCAATGCTGATCGCCGATCTCGAAAGCAAAGTCGCCGCCGCGATCCAGGCGGCGCTCGCCGCCGTCGTCGCCGATGTCAAGGTCTATCGATCCTGGCACGTCGAGGAAACGTTCGGCGAAACCAGAAACGAAGAGGACGAAAAGTCGGCCCTCCTCGTCGGCCTCGCGCTGTCGACGTTCGCGCGGCCCACGTTCACCGCGCCGCAGATGACGGCGAACGGCGCGCTCACGCTCACCGTCCGCCAGGAGCTCGACCCGTCCGGCGATCTCTTCCGCGCGGCGGCCGAGGCTGTTGACGCGATGTTCCAGTCGTGGCAGAGCGAAACGTATCAGGCGATGTTCATCGCCCTCGACATCGAGGGCCCGGACGGCGCGACCGTCCTGTCGGTCGACAACGTGTCCGTCGATCCGGCCACGCCGCACGCCGACGAGAAGAACCGCGTGACGACGATCACCTTCCCTTTCACCCTCAGCGGAACAACACCCTAAAAAGGAGCACATCATGGCATTTCTGGAAAAAACGGATTTCTGCGGACTTACGACGAAATTTCAGAACGCGATCCAGGTACGCGACGACAACGAGAACGCGTCGGCGGAAACCTACGCGCCCGCGACCAACGACGGCGACATCTTCGTCGAGGAGGTCTACGGCGACGACAGCGCGCCGTCCAACACCTACGCGATCAAGGCGACCGTGAACAACACGGCGAACGATCCGCTGAAGATCGGCGCGGGCACGGTCCGTACGGTCAACCAGAAGAAATTCGCGCTGGAAACGCTGACCGTCAACACGTCGGCCGGCACGCCCGTCGCCATCAGCGCGACGTGCCAGGAACTCGAAGCCGACGCCGCCGACACCGGCACCTGCTTCATCATTCCGCCCTTCAAGATCGAGACGAAGCACAAGGCGCAGGACATCTTCGGCGCGATCAACGCGGTCACGAACGCGACGATGACGCAGCTCAACCACACGATCGGCTGCACGATCACAAAAGACAAGATCGCGGGACTGAAGATTTCGTCGGACGCCAACTCCGGACTCATCACCATCACCGGACGGCTGCTGCAGAAGTCCACCGCGCAGAACGCGGCCGCGCCGACGATCACCGTCAATGAGGGCTGGACGATCCGCCAGAAGCCGACGCGCACGAATCCCGAATCGGCCTATCCCGAATTCGCCTTCACGCTCACGCGCGCCCTGGCGCTTTACGTCGCGGCACCGGCGGCCTAAGGATGTGACGTCATGATCGTCGACATCTCCCGTCAGGTCCGCGAGGACTGCGCGCTCGCCGTCCCCTCCGTGCGCGTCTACACGGCGACGCCGCTGCCGCTCGTCATCGCGGGCGTGCCGCGCCGCCTCGGCGGGCTGGCCGTCGCCG
>JAFUEM010000131.1 GCA_017463935.1 Kiritimatiellia bacterium | reverse complement strand
TTTCGGGCGGAAAGGCGCCCTAAACGACTTGCGAGCCATCCCACTTCGGCAACAGCGACTTGACTTCCTCAATTGTGTCGTGGTAAAGATACTCGTCTGCATCCAGTCGCAACACCCACTTAGCCTCAATCGGTAGATTGTCCAACGCCCAGTTGAACTGCTTGGCGTAAAGCCCCGGCCATTCATGCGGGACTATTCTCGCCGAGAGGCGCAGAGATGCAGAGATATCCTTGGCAATCTCCTGCGTGCCGTCCGTCGAGAAACAGTCCACGATGAAAACCTGCCGCGGCTCCAGCGGCGCAAGCCGCTCCAGGCACCGCCCGATATGCAGCTTCTCGTTCTTGGTCAGGATGATAACAGACAGGTCTGTCATATTTTCCCTCAAATTACCGATAATCTATAGATATTTGTCGTTTTTATCAAAAAGTCTACAGGTTCGCGAATGCCATCCACCCTCTCAATCTCGCGGAAAGGTGTAATTTTTCGATTTTCAATGTCGCGGAAAGGTGTAATTCCCACTTGCTCAATGTCGCGGAAAGGTGTATAATATGCGCCGTAAAACATAGGAGAAGAGCCATGAAACGCAAGATTTACGATGCGCTCCTGGAATGGAAGCGAGAGGAAGCCGACCACTGCGCCGTCTTGATTGACGGCGCTCGGCGCGTCGGCAAAAGCTGGATCGCCGAAGCGTTCGCCAAGAACGAGTACAAGACCTATCTCCTGATTGACTTCACCAAGGCCAGCCCAAAGATACGAAGCCTTTTCAACGACTATCTCGACGATCTTGATACGTTCTTCCGGCTTCTGCAGGCCTATTCCAACGTCAGGCTCGTGGAACACGACAGCGTCATCATCTTTGACGAAGTGCAAAACTTCCCGCGAGCCCGGGAGGCTATCAAGCACCTTGTCGCAGACGGACGATTCCATTACATCGAAACGGGTTCCCTTATTTCCATCCGGGAGAACGTCAAGGACATTCTCATCCCGTCCGAAGAAGCCCACATCAAGATGTACCCGATGGATTTTGAGGAGTTCCTTTGGGCGACGGGCAACGAAGCGCGCTGGGCGACGATACGCGAATTTTTCGACAAGCGGAAGCCCCTCGGCCCATTGGTTCACAAAATGATGATGAACCTTTTCCGGCAATACATCATCGTCGGCGGGATGCCGCAAGCCGTCATGCGCTTTATCGAGACAAAAGGAGACTTCATGGCCGTGGACAGGGTCAAACGCGGCATCCTGACCCTGTACCGGGACGGCATACACAAACATGCCGGAGCCCTTGCTTACAAGGTTGAAGCCGTGTTTGACACATTGCCGGCCGCGCTTTCCAGGCACGAAAAGAAGTTCAAGCCCTCCGACATATCCAAGGACTCCAAGTTGCGCGAGTACGAAGACGCGCTGTTCTGGCTCAAGGATGCGATGGTCGTCAATCCCTGCTACAACGCCACCGAGCCGAACGTGGGGCTGGGGCTCAATCTCGACCGGACGACGCTCAAATGCTACATGGGCGACACCGGGCTTCTCGTCAGCCTCGCATTCGGCGAGAACAAGAATGCGGTGGCCGACATCCACAGGCGGCTTCTGTTCGACAAGATAGAGCTGAACAAGGGGATGCTTGTCGAGAACGTGGTCGCGCAGATGCTGACGGCGACCGGACGGGCACTTTATTTCTTCACGCGGTACGACAAGAACAAAGCCGACGAACGGATGGAAATCGACTTTCTCATCGCGAAGTCGAAGATCGGCAGACGGAAGAACATATCTCCAATCGAAGTCAAAAGCGGGAGAACCTACACAACGGTTTCGCTCGATAAATTCCGGCGCAAGTACCGGACATACATCGACACGCCCTATGTCCTTCACACGGACGACGTCACGACAGAAGACGGCATCACCTATCTGCCGTTGTACATGACGCCTTTTCTCTGACCGGCAGCGGCTCACCCCTTCAGCTCCCGCCGCTTGATGAACCTCGCCGGATTGCCGCCGACGACCGTCCAGGGCTGTTCGGGCATTGCCAACGCTTCTGCAGGTGTTATTGAATACCCAAACTCGTCTATCTCCTCAATATGAGGGCGTTTGTCGTCATACCAGCCCTTGTCGGGAACGCGCCACCCTTCGCCATATAGCGCAGCCAGCACCTTTTCTGGATTCTTCAAGACAGGGAACTCATCATCAAATACCCTTATCCATTCGACTCCTTCAAATTTTGGCGTATGCACAACCTTCATTGAGTTGGCATTAGGCGCAGGATAATCCACACCATCAATAAAAAAGTAGAGATGCGAAAGAAACTCCGTATCCGTTTCCTCATAGAAGAAAAAATCTATCGGGATTCGTTTATACTCCACCTTAAACTCCGTGACCCTATTGCGAAACTTGAATACAAATAAGACCCTAAAGCCCTTCTCCTGTTCAAGCAACACTTTCAAGACCCTCTGCGGCGTCCACTCTCCCGGCATTACGCCGACATCCATATCGTCATCATGTGCAATAAATCCATGGTCTCTTACGAAACCAAGCATCGTCCCGTATGCAGCAAACGCGGGAATGTCGTATTTCTTGAAAATTGCCGATAAGTCTTTTAACACTTGTGGCCCATTCTTCTTAAGGACGCGGCGACGGTGCGGCACCGCCCACAATCTATAAAGTTTGTGAAGCGGCTCGTAAAAGTATCTGCCCACCTTTGAACCTTTTAGTAGTTTCTTAACAAATTCCTTCATATTTACTCCTTGATTATATTTTCATACCGCACAATCAAGCTCCTTACCACTGAATCCCAAGTGTATTTCTCATCAATCAACTTGCGACCACGTTCGCCCATTTCACGCCGTGTTGCATCATCAAGAGCCATCACATCTCTCAACTGCGTTGCCAATGGCTCAACGCCAACATCTATCCACCAGCCGCATTTGTGCTCCTCCAAATCTTTCCAGGGTGTTCCCTTTGTGGTTATGACTGGCACTCCGGCATAAAGCGACTCTGCCACTACAATCCCGAAGTTCTCGCTAAAAGATGGCAAGACAAATAAGTCAGCCCTTCGATATGCCCCCCATTTATCTTCATCCATTAACGCGCCTGTAATTATGAAATCATCTTGCAAGCCAAGTTCTGCAATCCGAGATTCAATGACTTTTAAATATCCAGCGCTGTCAGTGCCGACAAGTTCCATCTTCCATCCTTGCGGACGCACCTTTGCCCATGCATCAATTAAATTCAGCAGCCCCTTTTTATAATGGAAACGACTCATGAACAGCGCACGGTGGGCACCATCTTCGTGCAATCGGCGTTGCGGCAATTCTTTTGGGACATTGACGGCATTGGGGCTTAGAATAATTGGCTTATCGGGCCACAACCGTTTCGCTTGAGCCGCCTCGCTCTCAGCCGTACAATGAATTGCCGCCGCATGACGAAAATCGGCCCCTTGGTATGTCACAAGGGCAATCTTCTTTTTGAGCCACTTCTGCTTCAACGACCATTCTTCAATCGTGCCTCTCGGCGCCAACACATACGGAACGCCTTTCCTTCGTGCCGCTCTAACTGCCAAATGCAATGTCCATTGCCAAATGCTATGAATATGTATAATATCTGGATGCAGTTCATCGATCACGCGCTCTACCGCCCGCTGCATTCCAAACCAGTTTCGTTTGTTCGCGCATCTGTATTTATTTGCAACACCATCCACCCACGGGCCGCCAAGCGGCTTCATGGTCATCAGCCACGCATCAACGCCGACAGAATCCAATCCCGCAACAAGGCCCTGCACCGAACGTGCGGGTCCGCCTGCATTTCGCGACAGCGAAGAGACGATATGAAGCACTTTCATGGCTCTTTCACCACCAATCTAATTTTGCCGCTCGGAGCCTTAACAAGTTCCTTTGCATCTTCCACTCGAATCTGATTAGGTGAAATCGAAGCGACATCCGCCGCATGCCGCTGAATCTGAGTTCTTTCAGCCTCAGTTAACGGAGCTGTCGTCTGCGCAACAAATGTTACAAGCCCGTCCTTCTTCTTTACCCTTAATTGATAGGCAATTATTTTAGGATTTTCCTCTGCACATACCATCATCGAATAGCCATGGAAGCGAACACCTTCACCTAAGTCTACCATATCCCCAGTACGACCCGTCACTTCTGAAAAGGCCCTCACACTTCCATCTTCATGTACACATTCATCGATCATGTAATCCCCTATTCGATAACGAATTAGTGGCAAATAACGTCTACTTATGGTTGTTACAAGAATCTGTTTCCTATCTTCGAACCCATCGGCCTCAGAATGCAGAATATGAGTGTTATCAAACACTGCATACCTTCCCCCCGTCACAGGCGTTTGATACGCCATGACTCCCGCCTCCATTGAGCCATATTCCATACCAACTGGCGCATTGAAGAATTTACTGATTTCTTCACGCTCCGACTTCGTCAACGGGCCGGCAGAACAAATCACAGCCCTCACGCCCAAATTTCTACACACATCTGCATATTCACCGCAAGCACGTACAAGCGCCAACAGGGATGCTGAATAAGCGATAACACATTCGGGTTTGAATTTAACAAGCCTCCTCATATCCGCAGCAAGAGCGTCAGGCGAAAGATTAGTGGCATCCATGCGCAGATTGTTCGTCAAACGATCTTTTACCTGTCGCCATGCAAACTTTAGATTGCTTAGAAATCCTTGCCCGTAAAAATGTCGGTGCCCCCAAAGCAGGAAACATCTACTATCAGGATATATGCCCATTCGAGCCCAACCAATCCATTTGTTCATCGCCACAGTATCACTCTCGCCAGCCATTGTACGGAAATGCAATGGTTCGCCTGTTGCGCCCCCAGTCACGCTTTCATGAAAGCGTTTAATGTCTTTGCGAATAAGTTTATCTCGATTCAGAATCAAATCTTGCTTGTTGAGTATCGGCCAATTGACCAATTCCGCGATGTCACCGATGGCATTCGGCAAGTCGTGTGTCGCCTTCCACTCAGAATAAAATGGGACATTTGCGATGGCATCCTGCCATATCTCATTGAACATCTCGACTTGCGTCCGCACATCGGCCACCTGACGGATAAATGTCCGCGTCTGCCCATACCGCAACGCCCCGATTAGAATGGATTTTATTTTCATATCAACACCATAGCGAGAAACACTAACAAGATTCATGCGCCAACAGCTCTGTTCTCATTAAAAGAAGTCTTTCCGCCCAATCATTCGTTGTGAGGCGCATTCCCAACTCCCGGCTCTTCCTCCCCATACGAGAAAGTGCATCATCTTGCATCCGCATGATCGCGCAAAATGCCTCTGCAATATCATCTTCGTCATATGGATTAAACAAAAAGCCATTTTCTCCTTCTAATAGAAAGTCTGTCACAGACATTACCCGCCGCGAGCAGATCAGCGGCAAGCCCATCAATGCAAATTCGTGCACAACAACTCCCCAATGTTCGTTAGTGCTTGCCAAAACAAAACAACCGCTTTCGCGCACAAAATCTTGGAGTTCTGATGGCAGTTTGTATCCTAAGTGCTTAATACATGGATGGATCGTGCGTTCCTCCCACAATTCACCATCCCCGATACAGCACAACTTCCAGTCGCTTTCCGGCATTGACTTCAATGCTTTCAGGAACCCCCTTTCCATTCGTCGCATATTCTTTTCAGCTGCATATCTGCCAACATATATAAAACTGTGTGGCCACGGCCCCTTGTTCTCATGCGTAAGACTTAGAAATTTTTCTGTGTCTGCCGCGTAAAAACCTTTCTTAATTCTATCTTTCGAGAATCCAAGGAATCGCAAATACCTTGTTTGTGGAGCGCCGGCACCCCAACCGAAATCAAAAATATGCGTCAGATAGAAGCGGCTAATAATGCAATGCGCTATCTGCCTCAACGATCGTTCCCATGGATTATCCACACCCACCACCGTCGTCGCCCCCCTGCGGCGGAAATATTTCGCCACTTTGCGCGCCAATTTATCATCCCATCCACAACACAAAATGGTATCCGGCGACCACCCATTCAGAGACTCTAATACGCCTTTCACATTTCGAACCGTCGCCCTATCAATCCATTTTATGGTCATAAATGATTGGTGTGCCACTCGTGAGAAACCACATGGATATTCTATAATGGCAACCTCTGCGCCGCAATCAATAAGGGATGCGACCTCTGCCATCAAATAGCCTGAAATGTGATAAACCGATATTAATATACGCCGTGGAAACATAATACACCTCAAATTAAATCTTAATCCGCAAAAGGAAGAGTCCATACCAAATTTTTCTCGCGAGCGACCCATCCACCAAACGGAGCGCAAGGCAGCAAGCACGAAGCAACTTGCTCATCTCATAACGATGCTTTGCATCTAACCGTCGAGAGTCCGCCGTCATCTTTCGTGCAGCATCTCCAACCAAACTGTGGGAGTTAAACTCTGCAGTCTTAGATTGCTCATGCATTCTAAACCCCCAGCAAAAGCAATTTATGCGACGTTGCTTCACGCCAGCCTCAATGAAACGCAGCCACATATCAGTATCCATCGTCATCTGGAGTGATTCATCAAAAGGGCCAACTCGCTCAAACAAAGATTTGGCAAAGAAAGTGCTGGGGCCAAAAGCAACAATCGGCGATGAAGTCCGTTGCAATATATCAGGATACCAATGCGGCCCCCACCAGATTTGATAAACCGCTCCATTGTTCAAGAATCTAATCGCATTTGCAGTAAACCACTCACACTTTGGATGCGTCCGCATTGCTTTAATTACTTTAGATAGTGCGCCAGGCAGAAATACATCGTCCGCATTCAGCCATGTCAAGTACTTGCCTCTTGCGTGTGCAAACCCCTTATTAAATGCATCGCTTTGCCCGTTATCTTTCTCGCTGCACCACCAAGTAATTTGCGGAAAATCCAAATTGATTTCATCTTCCATACTTGTTGACTGCCGAACTGCTCGTAATGTGTTGGGCGGGAGACCTCTGGCATAACGCCTAATGATTTCCACAGAACTATCAGTAGATCCTCCGTCGCAAACAATAAGTTCCACGAGACGCCCCAATCCCGGAACAAGGACACTTTTTATTGCTTCTTCAAGGTAACGGCCGTAGTTATAGTTTGCAATTACAATAGACAACAGCCTATCCATACAGAGCCTCCTTGATAACCGAGTTCCAGCGTTCTCGGATTATTTTTTGTGAAAACTTCTCCAGATAAAGTGATTTGCCCGCCAAAGCAAGTCGAATCCGCAACTCTTTATTTAAGATCAACTCTTTCAAACTATCCGCCATTTCACGATCCGAGAATGGATTGAGCACCACCCCCGCTTTCCCATAATCGACAAATTCCATCTGAGGCTCTCTCCTTGGCACACATGTGACGCATCCATTTGCCAATGCCTCATGAAAGACAAGCCCATAAGAATCGCGCATTGTTGGCATTGCGAATATCTGTGCATCTCTGAACATCTTCAGTGCTTCTGCATGCCCAACTTCCTTGACATGTTCAATCCATCCGTCTTCCAATGGCAGATTCACAATCCCATCGCGAAAAGTGCTGACAACTCTTAACTTGAAATTAACAACACCCTCATTTCGAATCAATCTCAAAGCCCGCAATAGACATTCGATCCCTTTTAACCGTGCCTGTCTACCAATAAAGAGAATCGTAACACAATCTTCTGTTTTTTGCTTTTCAACTACCGATGCATCAGCGACAACATCGTATTCCTCATGAACGAATCCCAGATCAATAACTTTATTTGACAATTCGGGGAAATATTGTTTCACCAGTGCAACGCTACGATTCCCGCGCACTCCAATTTTAAACACTTTCTTCCCATATTTATCCATGCATCGCATCCAATAATCATCGCACCCTCGTTCAAATCTTTTGCCAAAGTCCTGTTCGCCCAGCTGCGGGTCAAGAAAATATGTCTCCCAGATGACGCGAGCATTGGCTGGCATTGGCGGTGTCCCTCCTTGCGCAATAAGCACATCGACATGATTACGCTGCAATAGAAGTGCCCTACATTTTACACAGCAATTGACAAACCACCCCTTCATGCTCCGAGGCAAAAACCGTGTTATAATAAACTGTGCGTTATAGAGTATTGAGAACAACACCCCAGAAGGAATTGACTCTTGCCCTAAATGCAGTATCTGGGCTAGTGACAATTTCATCTTCCAATCAGTTGCACGATGCGAATAAAACCATCGCGGCGTGTCGAGATAAAGATTATGCATCATGACATTTAATTTCATCCTCCATTTCCAGCGGGAGCGACCAACATCTGTTTTGAACCGCCCTGGCGAACAGCGCTAGCACAACAATCAAAGCAGTCTCACACCGATGCGCTACGGGACTGAAAAAAATGTTCCAACAGGCGACTGGAACACCTAGCGCAAAATAGCCAAACAACTGTGGAATTGCTGATATATATCGTCTAAACAATGTCCAAAAGAGCCAGAAGACGTATAGCCAGAAAAACAATCCGACGACACCATACCAGACCCAATATCCAACGATATGAGAATGCGTTGGAATCCATCTCGCTCGAACCATTCGACCATCCTTGGCCGCATTCAGTTGAAATCTAAGATAATCCGCATAGTCTTCTTGGGCTCCGTATTTCACCAAAAAGTCTTCGACATATCCGTTTGTATCAAGCGCCCAGGGTCCAAATCCTAACAATGGTCGATCCAATGCGGCCAGAAAACCTATAAAAAATTCACCCCTTCCTCCCATTAGAAGTGACAAGACATCCGTTCCACCCCTTGTTTGTTTCTCATATTTCGATTGTGCCTGTTCGCCAAGAATACCCGTAGAAGCACAATATTGATATATTTTCTTCGCGCCGTTTGCTACAATTAAGGCAATCATAAAAAAAGCAATAAAGTGCCGCTGTATACTTTTTATCGAGACCTTCGACTTTCTGCCCCAAGCTATTAGAAAACTCGCGCCAACAACACCCATTGCCGTCGAACGTCCGCTTGCAGTCGAAAACAATGAATAAAATGCCAAGAGAACAGGCACGACGATAGAATATATCAACGGCGTCTCCAAGTACCATGCTTGGATTGGCAGTTTGACTATACTCCCAATGCGCGTAATCCAGAACAACGCATTCCCAATCACCGCTTCCTCCACATCGCCACTTACGCCGTTGATCACGCCGGAATCATCCTTTCCGGTCTGAAATGCGTAAATGTTCAGAAAATATGTTATAGCTAAGCCAACAAACAAATATCTATAGCCCTTGAAATCATCTCTCAACATTCGATGAAAGACTACTATCCATGCAAATATCGTGTAGGGCGTGGCAAGGCCTCTCAGAAAATCATAACTTGAAGTATGATTCACAAGAGATGATAGGCAACACGAGAGGCACGTGAGCAACGACAATATACTCACTGTCAGGAAACCATCCTTTCTCAATAACTTGTAATCAACGACAAACACCCATGGGGCCGCGAGACTAACAATTAATTCCGAGATGCCAATATTGCCTACGATACGAATCTGCGTCATTGAGAATGCGCCTGCGAGAAAAAGTAGCAGATTATTTTTCTTCATCACACTCACCATCCCTGCTACTATTTATTTTCTTGTATATTCCGAATGGGACATCTGGGTCAAAGCATATCTGCCCTGCATGCCACAAGCCTCTTTTTGAGACAGGTGGATATTGCCAATACTCTCCATAGATTCTTTTCAATATAGCATCACTGGCCACAGGAACCGGGACTTCCAGCCCCTCAAACCGCATCATAGTACTCGTTGCGAACTCATTCTTCGTCAAAGCATACTTTTGCATGAAATCATTTGAATGAGTGACAAGACCTATCATATTTGAATACGCAGTATACATTGCAAGAACATGATGATATATTCGATACCAAGTCTCGAACGTTAGCACATGAGATAGCGAGACAACGATTCCTGCAACTAAACGCTTAATAATACAGCCCTCGACCATCTGCATGTTATATGACGTTAATATCTTGCGTATAACTATTTTAAACAAATTCTGAACACTGACTAGAAATTTATTTCGAACCACTCCATCAAGAACAAGTATATCTATATAAATCCCATTGTGTGACTCTAATGTAGATTGCCCTTTCACATATGCCGTTGTCAGAGAATTTCGCAACCGAGCTTCGGACAGAAAAGTTTTTCGGTCAGTCAAAGCCGTCTGAAAAAAGTAAGGCTCTTTGAATTCGTTAGGCCCAATAGCGATTAACTTCTCAAAATTTTCTCGATCCAAGGCAACATCTACATCATCGTCCCATGGGATAAATCCTTTGTGCCGGATCGCGCCCAAAAGTGTCCCTGCAAAAATTTGAACTTTGATGTCGTGCGCTCTACACACATCCAGCAACTTTTTCAGCAAATCAAGTTCAATCGACCAAATCCGTTTCTGTTTCGCCGTAACCAGATAGCCACATCTTTCCTCTGCTTCGAGAAATCCGTTGGGCAACGTAATTTCGATCGGCAACTTTTTCATCTTCCCCACCTCACAATCCAATCCCTAATTGTCAACCGCAATACAGCACGTTCTCTTGATGTCGCAGCGATCAAAAGAAAAGAAGCCGTTGTAATAAACACAGAGGCACTGCCAACACAAAGAAAATGCCATCCTGCACTCAAAGGGCAGAGTTCAACGATCCAAACAAAAACAATGGCGACAATCGACGATATCGCAAGCCGCAATAAAACCTCTTTTACGAACAGAACTTTCGAATAACCAATAAGTTTCATTACGACAATAAAATATATCATTAGCCTAGCTATTGCGACTCCAATTGCAATTACGAATATCGCAGCTGGTGGACTGTTAAATCGCAATGCTAACCAAGACAATGGCCACATCCAAAGAAGCATTCCATTGCCCATGCCCTCTGCCTTTCTGATATTGCCTACCGCCTGAGCAGCCGTTTCCAATGGCAACACGAGTGTATTGGGCAGAGCAGAAAAAAGTACAAGACGAGTAAACGACACCACATACTCAGGAACTTGTCCAAGCCACCACCTCGAAATTGTCGGCAACTCCACAAACAACGGCAAGGCAAAGAAGAAAACCAAAAAATAGCCAAGCTTGCTGATGCGGTTAAGCAATAAATAAAAACCCATCCGATCACCTGCCGCCCATTGTTTTATCAGCTGCGGATTGCTTGCTGTGAGAAAATTCGCCGTAAACATGCGCACACATCCATTCAGTTGCATAGCGATCGCTCGTGCTGCATTGACAACAGGACCAAAGAACGAATTGAGCAGCAAATTCACAAACGCATCACTAGTTGTCCACGATAAAACACCGAACATACGCCAACCATTAAATTTGCATAGATCAAAGAATTTTTCTTTCTCAAAATAAAACCTGATATGTGATTGAGGGTATTTGCAGAAACAAATTGAGATATGCAAGAAAGCATGCAAGACTGCCGTAGAAAATAAGAATATCCCATAGGCCACCAAATGATCGCAAGATCGAACCCAAAGAATCCCTAGCGCCGATATTAACTTCAAAATTACATCAACTATTGACAAAAAGGAATACAGCGAGAATTCCTCATGAGCAATGATCAAAGATGTATACGGAACGGTAAACCAATTTATCATAACCGAGGCGACCATGATATGAAAAAATTTAATAGCTGCTGCGACTCGCTCTGGAGAGCATACCAACTTCTTTGAAACATACCAAAGGCCAACACTCTCGAACAATCCGACAATAACGATTGCTGTCACTGCATACAGCAATATAATCATTGAAAACACCCTGTTCAGACTTACATCGTCTTTTCTGCCTAACTCATAACCAAAATATCTTAAACATGCTGTGCTTAAGGAAATCGAAATAAATCCAAACATTCCAACAACACCCCCAATGACATTGACTAAACCATAATCTTCCACTCCTAACGCCCGCAAGACAATACGAGTCGTGAAAAAGCTCACAAACATGGCAAACAACATACGGCAATATAAAACAACCGTGTTTATTAATATTTTATTACTGTTTGCCTTCATAGTTTCTATCATCCAACACCATGCATGAACAACTTGTGATCCTTTCAGCTACTCGTTTTCATATCAACGATATAATATCCTTGATCGGCATGCAAAACTCGGCACTGGCTTCCTGTGCGCGCTCGCACGCCAGAATGCGCTCCGCACACCTTTTCATCTCTGGATAGGCGGCTCGGAGAAGCTGGTTCGCGTAGATGACGATGTTGACTCCAATTGCCGCAAGTTCGGATTCCGTGACCTGCGCGTAAGTCGAGGGCACGACGACAATCGGCTTGTCAGCGGAAACTTCGGCGCGGAATCGCTTCACGAAGGAGATGATTTCATCCGGCGTCTTCGCCTTGGAGTGAATCATGATTCCATCAGCACCGGCTTCAATGTAGGCACGACAACGGTTAATTGCATCGTCTTCGCCTGCACCTGTGATGAGCGATTCACAACGCGCTATAATCATGAAGTCGTCCGTTATCTGCGCCTGCTTGCCGACCTTGATCTTGTGGCACTGGTCTTCGATCAGGGCCTGCTTTTGAACATTGCCCGTCTCAAAGAGCGAGTTTTGCTTAAGACCGACCTTGTCCTCAATGATGACCGCCGAAACGCCAAGACGCTCCAGCGAGCGAACGAGAAAGACGAAATGCTCGGAGAGTCCACCTGAATCTCCGTCATAGATAATCGGCTTAGTCGTCACTTCAAGGATGTCATTCACCGTGCGAAGGCGTGAGGTGATGTCCACTGATTCATTGTCAGGTTTGCCCTTGAGCGTGGAGTCCGTGAGCGACGACAGCCACATGGCGTCGAACTCGTGCTTCACCTTCGCGCCATTCGGATCGGCAGGATCTTTCGGCACCATCACGCTTGTGTTCTCGACGATGAGCCCCGAAAGCCCGCTGTGCGCTTCCATCACGCGGACAATCGGCTTGGCGTTGAGGAGGCGACGCAGACGGCGGCGACGGATGTCAGGCGTCGTGCCGACTTCGCGGATGGCCTTGTTGAGCTGGGTCGAGGAGATGCCCTCGGTGTATTCCGGCTCGACAAGTTTGCCGCCCCAAGTGGCGAGCGTGTCAATGACGCGCTGACGCGTCTTCGCCTGAACGCCCTCTCGCCAGTCTGTGCCGTGGACAACATAATCAGGTTTGAGTTTGAGAAGGTTCGGTATGTAGTCGAGTTGTTCCTGCGGTATCACCTCGGTTACGCCCTTGATCGCACGGACAACTGCCGCACGCTGCTCGTAGTCCATGTACGGGAGGCGCTTGTAGCTCGCAATCGCCGCGTCGGTAAGAACACCAACCGTGACATCGCCAAGCTTGGATGCTTCCTTGATGATGTTCAGGTGACCGGGGTGAATGATGTCCGCAGACATCGCGACATAGACTCTTTTATTCATAAGAACGATCCCTTCTTAACATCAACGGGGTTATTGCCAAGGCGTTTCAAATTAACATGCTCAAACAAATCATCAACCATCGCTTCCCACCCGACGCCCTTCTCCTTGGCGAATTCGCGGAGCGACTTCAAGCCGGTGACTTGCTTGATGTACTCTGGGTGATTGTTGTTGCGGCAGATGTACTCGAAGACCATGTACACGGCATGACCGTGAGGAATGCCGTAATGCGAGGTGAGGTAGTATGAGAACGCATGCGCGGCTGTTGTGCGTGAGATATCTATCGCCCTTCCCGCCCAATAGCTCGCCTCCGGCCAGTTGTCCTCCTTCATCCGTGCAAGCGCGCGATTGGCATACTCCTTTGATTCCACCGTCGCCCCCTTCGCCCATAGCGACTCCACCGCCTGAGCGTAGGCGTCAAAGTTGGTCGATGCCTTCTGATAGGCGGGAAGCGTCGCCGTAAATTCGGGAACAATCGCGACATCCGATGGGCGCATCACCTCGAAGTCAATCGAGTATTTCATCTCACCGTCATAGCAGACGGCAAACCGTGTCGCCTCCGCGCCGGTTCCTGCGGTTGTCGGGAAAGCGAGGCACGGTAAGAGTTTGTCGGGTGCGCTCTTCTGCGTCAGCAGTTCTTTGACTGGCTGACCTGAAACTACGGCAAGATTCAGAAGCTTCGCAGTGTCAATTGTCGTCCCGCCGCCAACCGCAATGAATCCATCCACCGTACCTTTAATGCCATTCAACAACGCCTGCACCGTCTCAACCTTTGGATTGGCATTGGGCACAACCAAGTGAGTGACTGCCGGCATATTAGCGCATAGGCGCAGAGACGCAGAGATAAAATCTTCAGCACCGCAAAGCTTGTAAGCCGCGCCGTCAGTCACAAGCACAATGTGCGACTTGCCGTTGCAAAATGCGGCAAGCGCCTTCAAAGCTGCATCTTTACCTATTGTTAAATTCTGATTCTCCATTTCCGTGTCTTCCGTGGTTCAAATACCCCCCAGAGTCTTCATGTAAAGCGCCTTGTTGACCTGCGGCGGCTCTTTGGGGCGACCGAGGTCCTTACGTGCACCCTTCGCGACTTTAATCTCCATGAAGTTCGGACAGGCGGAGAATCCTGAATATTCTCCCTTGCAGACATGATCCAATGAAAACTTCACCGCTTCTGCCACAGCATCCGCATTCAACTCCTGACCATAGAACTGACTTGTTGGTGGCTCAAGGATATTGTATCCACACGATTCTGCTATCCTCGGCAGATCAATGTCATATCCGACTGTTGGTTGTCCACCGACAGAATCATGTGCAGCATTGTTGAATACGATATGCGTAAGATTTGAGCAGCCACTCTGTCCGACAATAGCCATATTGCCCATCTGCATAATCGATGCACCATCGCCATCAAGACAGAAAACCTTGCGACTCGGCTGCGCCTTCGCAATTCCCATCGCGATCATCGACGCATGCCCCATCGAACCCACTGTAAGGAAGTCGCGCGAATGGTCTTGCCCAAGCCGCTCGCGCGTTTCGTAGACCTCACGCGAAATCATGCCTGTTGTCGAAACAACGACCGCATCTTTAGGTAGTGCCCTAAGGACACCTTCAATCGCCTGTTCGCGCGGGAGTGCCGCGATGTCGGGCTTCTTGTTCTGGAGCTTGTATTCGGCGAAGAGCCCCTTACGGACGATGAGCGCAACAGGGCGCAACTCCGCTTTCGCCTTCTCGACCATTTTCCGCGTCACTTCCAATGCCGCAACCTCATCGTCTGGCAAAACCCCGGTCGGAACGCCCAGCGTCTCAAAGAGCGAAATCGTTACCTTGCCCTGCTTGACATGCTGCGGCTCGTCTTTCACACCCAGCTCGCCGCGCCATCCGACAAGCAACACCATCGGAATAGAATACACATCAGGATCGGCAAGACTGCACAACGGATTGACAGCGTTGCCTTGTCCCGAGTTCTGCATATAGACAAGCGCAGGATTGCCAGTCGCAAGATAGTGTCCGGCGGCAAGGCCAACCGCCCCGCCCTCATTCGCGGCAATCACATGGTTCTCGCCGCAGTGGTCCGTGACGTATGCACAGAACGACTTCAATAGAGAGTCCGGAACACCTGCAAAGAAGCCGATTCCGCCCTCTTTCAAGCACGCGACAAATCTCTCAACATCAATCATTCGCCCCTCCATTCCCTTTTATAATCCGCCAAATATCTCGTGCCCGCGCCACACGGCACGCTCATCCGCATCTTCCATGGCTCGCCAAACCACGAATAGGCTACCGTCCCACGTTCAACTTTATGGCAAAATCCATACAGATTAACACAGCCCGCCGGCCAAAACCAAACGCCATAATCCGCGATATCTCCTTTTTTGAATGAGTTGGAGCACTTGCCGTCGAGTACGGCGGTTTGATTATCCGCAATCCAAAGGACTTTTCCAGCCTCTACCCTGACCTGGAAATCATCGTACCGTAACCGTAGCACTCCGCGCGACTTCCTCATGCGATCGCCCGCGTCGGCAAGACGCGCTCCACGTTGGATTTGAAAAGGCCCATGATCAGATAGTTGACCCGCGCAAGGACGCGCTCGCGGACAAACGGCAGCGCGCCGCAGAGAGAGAAGCGTCCCGCCCCCGTCGCGTACCAGCGGCCCAGCGCCTCCACGAAACGCAACACTTCGCCCGCAGCCGCCACGCCGCTCCCCTGCAAGCCCGGGTGACGACAACCGCTAAAAGCGCATCTGGCCGCTTCATTGACCTTCAGCATCATGTCCAGCCCGAACATTGTTTCGGCCAAGATCCCCATGCGTTCATCGAAGCGAACGTCCACCACAGCGTTTGTGCGATAAAAGGTATTCGCCAGCGGATGTCCGCGCAGCAGGAAGCGGTCAAACAGGTCACGCGCCGTCAGAACCTCATGCGCCGTCCGAACAGATGCGGGATCAAAGCCGTGCGTCGTCGCGCCCAGCTGCAGCAGACCGGCGCCGGTCGTGCGCGCCAGGATGTCCGCGGTTTCCAGACAACGCGGCGGCAACACATCGCCACAGCCCGCGAAGAAGACGTAGTCCCCGCGCGCAACCCGGAGTCCGTCGTTCAGAGCGGCAAACAGACCACCGCACGTTTCGCGAACAATCACCTTGAAGCGCGGATCGCGCCGCGCATACTCACCGAGAATCTCACGGCTCAGATCAACGGAGCAGTCATCAACGCAGATGCACTCCCATGTGTCATGGGTCTGCGACAGGAGCGAATCGAGACAGTCGCGAAGCCGCCGCGCCCCATTGAACACGGGAATGATGACGGTAAACGCGAAGGATGCGCCTCCCTTGGGGAGGTGCCGCGACCGTTCCGGCTGTCTTTTTCCTAAAATAATACGTGCCTCGTTTCTCTTCGTCTCTAGCGAGGCACGACCAAATGCCCGTGAAGGAACTAAGAGAACGGGCACGCAAAGTGTGTACAGCACAAGGGCTGCACAACCCTGCGCAGCCACATTTCTCGCTCCTTCACTGAAGATTGGTCGTTTTCGCTAGAAGCAATCCATGCGCTTGCGCACACTTGAAACCGCGCGATATTGGCAAGGGCGTCACACGGCATGACGTTTTTTCGTCCGCTCGACCGCCTTCAGAGCCTTTCACAAGACCCCGCCATCAGCCGAACAAGAGAATTATATCATAATTCCGTGGGTGAATGTGACTCTGGTTCAAAAAAATTTAAACTGCCAGAAGAGCCGAATCAAGTCTCGCTTGATTCGGCTCTTGCACTTCTTCTTGATTCTCACTGAGGTCTGTCACGCGAGGCGCACGCGCGCGGCGAGGGCCTTCAGGTGCTCCCTGTCGCCCGGACGGTTCGCGAACGCGAGCGCGTCGCCGCCCGTGCGCGGCACGATGTGGAAGTGGACGTGCCGGACCGTCTGCCCGGCCGCCTCGCCGTTGTTCTGCAGAATGTTGAAGCCGTCGCACGGCAGCGCCGCCTTGAGGTGCGCGGCGACCTTCTTGACGCGCACGATGATTTCCGCGAGCGTCGCGTCGGGCGTGTCGAGGAGCCCCTCGCTGTGCGTCTTGGGAATCACGAGCGTATGGCCCTCGCTGAACGGGTTGATGTCGAGATAGGCGACGACGAGCTCGTCCTCATAGACCTTGAAGCTCGGAATTTCGCCGGCGGCGATCGCGCAGAAAATGCAGTTGTTCTTCATGGTGCGGAGTCCTTGTTCGAAAGAAAACGTCGCTGCTACAGAGCGCTGCCGGGGAAGAAGGTGCCGACCGACTTGCCCGCGAGCAGCGGCTGGAGCACCGCCTTGCGGCCGTTGGCGATGTACGTGTCGATGCCGGCCTGCGTCGCGGCCTTGACCGCCTTGAGCTTGGAATCCATGCCGCCCTTGGAGAGCTTGCCCTTGTCGCCGGCGCGCACGAGCCGGAGGACGTTGCGCATCGAATCGACGCGGGGAATGCGCTTGCCGTTCGCGTCCAGGAGGCCGTCCACGGTCGTCAGCAGGATGAGCACGTCGGCGCGCACGAGCTTCGCGATCAGGAACGAGAGCCAGTCGTTGTCGCCGAACGTCTTGCCCTTGAGCTCCTCGTCGGCCACCACGTCGTTTTCGTTGATGATGGGGACGATCCCGGCCCGGACGAGCCGGTCGATCGACTTGCGGACGTTCTGCGCGCGGCGGTGCTCCTCGAAGTCGTCGTGCGTCAGCAGCACCTGGCCGATGCGCACGCCGTCCGCCGCAAAGAGCCGCTCGTACTCGTAGATGAAGCGCGCCTGGCCGACGGCCGCGCACATCTGGATCTCGTTGACGTTCGTCGGCCGCGCCTGGAGGCCGAGCGCCTCGACGCCCGCCGCGACCGCGCCCGACGAGACGAAAACGACTTCGTCGCCCGCCTTGCGCAGCGCGCACAGCTGGGCGACGAGACGACGGAGCGCCGGATAATCCGGGCGCCCCGTCTTCGCGGCAATCGCATGCGTGCCGACTTTGACGACAATCCGCATTACGCGCCGAGCTGCATGCGGACGAAGCGCTTGACGGTGATCGGCGCGCCGCCGCAGTTCTTGGAGACGCCGGCGAGATACTTCTCGACGGTCAGCTCGCCGTCCGCGACGTAGTCCTGCTTCATGAGGCAGACCTGCGTGCAGTACTTCGCGGCCATTCCCTTCTTGATGCCGACGAGCGCCTGCTCCGGCGGAAGCTTGCCCTTCTGCTCCTTGAGCGCGTTGAGCTTGATCTCCAGCTCCGCGTCGATCTCGGCCTGCGGCACGTCCTCGGGGTTGACGTACTTCGGCGCGTTCGCGGCGATCTGGAGGCAGATCATGTGCGCGGCGTCCGCGAGCTCCGCCGAGGCGGCGCACTTGTCGCACGGGGTCGCGAGCTCGACCATGACGCCGATCTTGCCGCCCATGTGGATGTAGCCCGACAGGACGCCCGTGCCCTCGAGCACGTAGCGCTCGCTGCGGCGGATCTTGACGTTCTCGCCCGTCTTCGTCAGGAGCATCTTGTAGTCGTCGCCGAGCGTCGTCTCGATGTCCTTGCCCGCGAGCGCGACCTGCGCCGCGTCGCCGGTGAACTTGATGAACGCCTCGGTCTTGGCGACGAAGTCGGTTTCGCAGTTGACTTCCGCGAGCGCCATCGTCTTCTTGTCGGCGGCCTCCGCGAGCGCGACGATGCCCTGCTTGGACTCCTTGTCGACGCGCTTGGCGGCGACGGCGAGGCCCTTTTCGCGCAGGTACTTGACCGCTTCGTCCATGTTGCCGTTCGTGGCGGTCAGCGCTTCCTTGCACGCGCCCATGCCGGCGGCGGTCGCTTCGCGCAGCTGCTTGATCATGTCAATCGTGATAGCCATGTGATTCTTCCTTTTAAAGTTTTCTAGATTTCTAGGATTCTAGGCTTCTAGATCTCTAGAATTCTAGACGTCTAGAATTCTAGAATCCTAGGTTCCGCTGGATTACTCGGCGGCCGGCGCAGGGGCTTCGG
>JAFUEM010000010.1 GCA_017463935.1 Kiritimatiellia bacterium | reverse complement strand
GGTTTCCCTTCCCCTCCTCCTTCTCCCCCGCACCCCCTCATCCTCCTTGCTATCTCTTCCCTTGCGCTGTCGCGCAAGGATGGAATTCGACACTCTTAGACAATGCCAGAAAATTTCGCATGAAATTTACAGTTGCTGACCCTCGCACCCCTGAGTCTCAAACCGATGGGCATTGAATCCGAATCCGATGGGCATTGGATTTCCGGCCAATGGGCATTGGATTCTGTGGTCATGCGCTTTGTGCAGGTTCCGGGTAGCAGGTCTCTGGCTTCGGGCTGGGGGTAGGTGGGGCGAGGCGTCCCGCCGAGCCGGAGCGGCTCGCCCAACCTTAAAGAACGGGTTTCGGGTCTCAGGTTGCGGGTTTCGGGGCACCAATTCCTCTCTCCTCACTCCCAACTAACTCCTCACTCCTCACTCCTAACTCTCTCTTGCCTTACCCGCAAGCGGCTAAAATGTGGTATAATATGTATTCATGAAGCTATTCATAACAGGTTTTGCCGGATTCATCGGCTTCCATGCGGCGCGGGAGTTCCTTCGCCGAGGGTGGGAAGTCGTTGGCATCGACAATTTTTGCGACTATTACGACGTGCGGCTCAAGCGAGATCGCGCTGCGATGCTCGCAAAAGAGCCTTCATTTTCTTCATGCGAGCTCGATATTTGCGACTTGGAAGGACTTCGCAGGGTTTTTGCGGAAGAATCGCCGGATGTGGTCCTCAATCTTGCAGCCCAACCCGGGGTAAGATATTCGATTGTTCACCCCTTCGTCTACCAAAAGACAAACCTTGAAGGCTTTCTCGACATACTTGAATGCTGCCGCCATGCGAAAAAGGCGCCGAAGCTCGTCTTCGCCTCGTCTTCGTCCGTGTACGGCGGCAACAAGAAGATGCCCTTCGAGGAATCCGACCAAGTCGATGCCCCCGTGAGCCTCTACGCTGCGACCAAGAAGGCGAACGAACTGATGGCACACACGTATTCGCACCTCTACGGAATGCAGACTATCGGACTCAGGTTCTTCACCGTGTACGGTCCGTGGTACCGTCCGGACATGGCGCTTTCGCTCTTTGCGGACGCGATGACGCATGGCCGCCCCATCAAAGTGTTCAACAACGGCGACATGCTGCGCGACTTCACGTTCGTCGATGATATCATAGACGGCATAGTCCGCGTCGTAGAGGCGCAAAACCTGCCGCTCTACGACATTTTCAATATCGGCAACCACAGGAGCGAGAAACTGCTTGACGTAATCAACATCCTCGCTGACGCACTTGGCATCGAGCCCAAGATGGAGATGCTGCCTATGCAGCCCGGCGACGTCTACGCCACATACGCCAGCATAGAGAAGCTCAGCAAGGCCGTGGGCTACGAGCCAAAAACCACAATCCGCGAAGGCATCCCCGTATTCGCGAAATGGTACAAGGAATACCACAAGCTGTGAAGCCCTTCTTCTCCATAATAGTTCCGTGCTGCGATGTAGAGCCGTATCTGCGCGACTGCCTCGATTCGGTGACAAGCCAGCCTTTCTCAAGCTGGGAATGTCTTTTGGGAGTCGAGGACTCCAAGGACAAGACGCTTGAAATCGCGCGCGAATACGAAGCGAAAGACTCTCGCTTCAAGGTGTTCACGGGGCCGCGCAGCGGCTCATGCTCCGCCTCGCGCAACACGGGCACCGATATGGCCGCCGGCGATTACATAATCTTTCTGGACGGCGACGACACGATTGCCGCAGGTTCGCTTCAGCGCCTCCACGACAAAATCGCCGAGCGACCCGGCGCCGACATCTATCCGTGCGCGATGCGGGTAATCGACGAAGTGCACGACAAAGAATTGCCGCGCAGAGACAACTACCCCGCCGGCTTCGACGGCGAGCTTACGGGACACGATGCGACGTTGACGATCTACTCTCTAAGGCGCGACCCCTGCCCGATGCTCCAACTCTCGGTGTTCCGGCGCGAACATCTTGTTGCCAACGGCCTCAAGTGTCTGCACGGAATGAAGCGGCAGGACAGCGAGTTTGCGCCCCGCGCACTCTACCTCGCCAAGCGTGTCATTCCGCTTCATGAAACATTCTACATTTATCGGGAAAGACCGGGTTCCGTCTCTACTTTGGCGAAGAACACGGGCTACTTTCTTGAATCGTACGCCGCAATTCTGAAGTCGCTTTTGGCCTTCCACGCAAAAGTGTCCGCCGAACCGTGTTTCGACAAACGCATCTCAACATACTGGGCGCGGCATTGGCTTACATGGATTTGCTACTATTGGTTTTCGCCTCGCGCCATGCGCGGAACAGATCGCGCATACAGGGTTGAAACGCTGCGCAGGATCTTCACGAACGGATCTGGAGATTTTGATGCTCTCGTCCGTGCGGCATCGCTTCCGCGCCGTGTTGCCGCAATCTTCGTGAAACTTTTCTCGAACCGCCCGGCACTTGCCTGGTTGACGGACGCTTTCTTCAGGTTTGGCTACAATCCGCTGGCGGGAGTCCGGGGGTAGCCGCCACCATCACTTCTCGAACGAAGACTTGCCTGGAAGTATCGACTCGAAGGCCGCGGAGATTTCTTCGAAGCACCGGTCCGGGGTAACGTCGCTGCCTTTGTCATTGAGGCATAGCAGCGGAGCCTTTTGTCTTCTGACAATGTCGCACACCGCCGGAAGCTACTTTTCGTCAAGGAGCAGGAACTCGCCTCTCCGTTTCTCGTTTGCCGGGCAGAATCTGCCCGAGACCATGTTCCAGGAGCTTGCAAGCCAATGGTTTACGCAGTCGTCGGTGCGGAAGCGGTTGGCTGAAGTTCTCTCCATCACCCCGGGTTGCGCCTTCCATATCTCTTCAAAGGTGGATTTCAGGTGCGACAAGGGCAGATGGCCGAACGTTCCCTGTATTACGACGCGGTTTACGGCAAATGAAAGGATGTTTTTCGCGGCTCTCGCGAATCCAAGGGCGCGCACATCCGCAAACTTGAAAATATTCTTCCGCACTAGCCTTTCGACATCGAGGCTCCACTTGAGAATGCCGCTGTTGTTCAACACGATGCGGCTGATGTTGCTGCAGCCCAGCCATCGTGGCATGCCGAGATCGCAGGGAATCACGGGCAGCCCCCTCCTGAAGAAGAAGTCCGGAGCGACAGGACGCAGGAGAAACATGTCGTCATTGAAAAGGACGAAGCGTTCGGAAAGATCGGGTATGCGATGGAAGTTCAGCTCGATTGTGTTGGAATGGAATGTTGGAAGATATCCGGCAGGAATGTAGTCGGCATGGTTCACCAGCCTGAGTTTCGGATTCGATTCGTCGAGCCATTCGGGCTTCTGTCCGCACGTGACGAAGAAGACGCGATTCACCCAAGGAGCGAATCTTTCGACGGCGCGGAACCAGTAGCGCAGGAGTCCGTTGTCGCGGTAGCGGCATTCGGCATTCGCCTCGCCGCCCGCGCGAGCCTGCGCGGAGCCGCCGTTCTCGTACTTGCGCCTCTGGGCGAGCCATGCGGGGGCCCGAGCCATCGACCCAAGTCACTGCAAAATCCATGGTTTCCATTTTCAGTCCATTCCTGGTTAAGTCTTTGCAATCATCCCGTCCCGGGATTTGCGAAGGTGCAGCCGTTTCAGCAAAAGACCGGAGTCTTCCCTGAAAACCGCCAGTATCATGACGCAGGAGGTCGCGGCTGCCGCCGCTCCCTTGGCAGCCAGGCCGCCAATTCCGCTCAAGGGGATACACCGCGCCGCCTCCCATGCCACGGCACAAACAGTGACGGAGCAAATCGCGAAACCGGCATAAGAGCGCCAGTAGGCGCGAGCCTCGGTTTTGCCGAAGAACGACGAGAATACGACATGCGACTCCCAGGGAATCTGGATGAACGCGAACCCGAGGATGGTCGAGAATATAACGCCGTCGAGCTTGTAGACGTCAGGCAGGAATATGACGAAAAGGATGTTCGATCCGAGATTCACCGCGCCTGCGACAATCGGCTTCCAGCGGTCCTGCCGCCACAATCCAGCCGCCGATTTGAATGATATCATCACCTGGCGAGACTGCATGATATAGAAATAGAGCACCATAAGCACCGGCGTGAGCGCGTGGCGCATGAGCGCAGGATCTTCCTTTACCCAGATCTTCATGAACGGCTGATACAGCGCCATCATCATCGCTGCGCAGAAAATCACGGCAATCATCGAAAGACGGTTCATGCGCATGAAGAGACGGAAGTTCTGTTCCTTCGACTCGGTGTAGATCTTGTTGCCGAATCCGCCCATCATCGAGCCGTATATTATGGCTACCAATCCGGCGACAGACGTTATGACATAGTAATAGTTTCCATATGCCGCGACGGCGACGAGGCCGAGGAACGCGGACAGGACAAGGTTGTCGCTGAAGTGCGTTATCATTCCGCCCACCTTGTGCATGAAAATCGACTTCACGTCGCTGATTACGTGCCTGCGCAGTTCCGCAGGCAGTTCTCCGCGCGGATCGAGACCGGGGAAATACTTGTGCGACGCCGCCACCAAAAGAATGTTCTGCAGCACGGTGAAGAGGACTGTGGCGATTACATAATGGTAGTAGTTGCGCGTCAGGAGCAGAACCAGGAACACAGCCATGTACTGCACAACGGAAACGCCGGTGCGGATGTTCGTGATGACGTCGTTTCGGTGATGCGCGCCGAGGATGACACCTCTATACGCAAACAGGAAATAACTCGCCGCCGTATTCACGAGATGGATCAGATAGAGGATGTGCAGGTCGATATCCGGCGGAACGGAACCGTGGACGAGCTTGTCGAGGAACGGCAACAGCGCAAGGCCGAGAACGAATATGACAGTGCCGACCCAACGGTAAACCGTGCGATAGAACTTGAGGAACGCGCAAAGAAGTTCGCGGTTGTCATCGGCCACGGGCTTGTACATGGAGCAAACCACGGCCGTGCCGAACCCAAGCTCGGCAAGCATCAAAACACCGAGTATGGAAGCAAACAATCCATTCAGACCGAGGTATTCCGGTCCGAGCAGCCAGAGGAACAGCGTACGGTTGAGAAACGGGAACAGCAATTTGATGCTGCTCGCCGCGGCATTTGCAGCCATGTTGCGCTTTACATTCTTTTTGAAGTCGAGTTTCATTCAATCATGCCTTGGACATTTTCCGCCTTGGCTCTATTCCGCGCCATACCCAAGGCACCGGATGGTCTCGCCAGTCGTTATTTGCCCGCTTTTGTGCATTTGGGGCGATATTATACACTATTTCCGTTGCTTATACAATAGGGAACCCCGCTGGAATATCCCCACCTTTGCATCAAAGGCACTATCTTCCGGCATCCGTTCTCGCAGGCTATCGCCATGCACAGTGTGTACCCGAGGTTGTCGCCGACCCTGCTCTTGCTCCCGTCCCACACCTTGGCGAGATACGGCATCTTCTCCGCGTACTCCTTCTGCACGTCAGTAGGATCGACGATGATCAATGTGTCGTCGTGGATGCCTGGCGCGGCATCGCACAGAATGCTTCCGTGCACCTTCGAGTCTATTCCCTCCGTCGCCAGATGCCGTTCAAGCCGTTCCTGCGTCTTCTTGGCGAGAATGTCCTCCTGGAGCGAACGCGCAATCTCGCTCATCAGCGTGTTGCGCGAGGCCTGTATGCCGAAGAGCATCTGCCCAAGGAACTCCATCTTCCAGCGGCTGTTCTTGAACTGGGGAGAAAATATCCCCTGGTATTTTCTGAGCTGTTCTCGCGTTTTGAACGCAATTATGCTATCATTTCCCATGTCGGTTCCTCCTTGGTGGTTTTAGGCACGTGGTATTATACCACACCCAGCAAGTGGAACCGACTTTTCGCTTATTTCACTTCAAGACATCCATCTCGCCCAATAAAATCAGGCATCCGACTCATTTCAGGGGTCAAAAACTGGGGATATTCCTGGGGATTTTGAACGGGGCGCCAGAAATTTGAGAAAGTTTAGGGCGCTCGCGTTGCTCGCTGGACTAGAACGCCCGCTCACGCGGGCTAATCTAGAACGCGCGGCGTGGCCGCGCTAATCTAGAATTCTAGAATACTAGACTTCTAGACTCCTAGAATCCTAGCCCCCTCAACTTCTAGAGCCCGAGTATCGCGGGCGGGGCGCGAGAAGTCGAGAATCCGAGACGCTTTGCTGCTAGCCCGCAGTGAGTTCTTCGAGCTCGAGGGAGGCCGCCTCCCAGTCCGCCGTGTAGCGGTCGATCTCGAACTGGAGCGTGCGCACCGTTCGGTTCGCCTCCGCGAAATCCGTCGACGGCGTGGGGTTGAACAGCTCCGCGCTCGCCGCGTCCAGCGCCGCCTGCAGCTCGTCGATCTTCTTCTCCGCCGTCTCGATGCGCTTCTTCAGCTCCTTCACCTTCGGCGCGATCTTCGCCCGCTCCGCCGCGCGCTGCTGGCGCAGCTCCTTCTTGGACAGCGTCTGACCGGCGGCGTCCGGGTCGCGCGGCGCGGACTTGACGCCCGGCGCGGGATTTCGCTGCGCCTCGTCGCCCCGGCGCGCGACCGTCGCCGCCTCGGCCGCCTTCTTCTCGCAGTAGTAGTCGTAGCCACCGGGATAGGACCGGATGCCGTCGCGCGTGATCTCCAGGATGCTCGTCGCCGTCGCGCGCACGAAGTCGATGTCGTGCGAAACGAGCAGGATCGTGCCCTTGTACTTCTGCAGCGCGTCCTGCAGGAGCCGCCGCCCGTCGAGGTCGAGGTGCGTCGTCGGCTCGTCCAGCAGCAGGAAGTTCGGCGCGGTCAGGAAGAGGCGCAGGAACGCGAGGCGGATCTTTTCGCCGCCCGACAGCACGCCCGCGGGCTTCTCCACGTCGTTCTCGTCGAACCCGAACGCGCCGAGCTGGTTGCGGAAGACCTTCTCGGGCCCGCCGCCGTGCGCGTCCCACGCGTTCTTCGCGTTGCGGTAGACGCTGACGTCGGGCGGAATCGTCTCGGCGAACTCCTGCGAGAGATAGCCCGGCACGACGTTGTGCCCGAGGACCGCCTTGCCCTCCGTCGGCTGCCGCGTGCCCGCGAGAATGCGCATCAGCGTCGTCTTGCCAAGGCCGTTGTAGCCGATGAGCGCCACCTTGTCGCCGCGCGAGATGTTGAAGTCGAGGCCGCGGAAGACGAACCGTTCGCCGTCGTAGCTGAAGCCCATCTTCTCGCAGCGGAACATCTCGATGCCGCTGGGGGGCGGCTCGGCCAGCCGCAGCCGCCCCGACTGCGTGTAGCGCTTGGGCAGCACGATCCGCTCCTCGTCGAGCTTGTCGATGATCTTCTGGCGGCTCTGCGCCTGCGACGCCTTCGTCGCCTGCGCGCGGAAGCGGTCGACGAACCGCTGGAGCTGCTCGCGGTGGTGGTCCTGGTTCGCCTTCGCCGCCTTCAGGTGCTCGTAGCGCACCTCGCGCTCGGTCAGGTACCAGTCAAGGCCGCCCTCGTAGCGCGTCGCCGTGCCGGCGTCGACCTCAACGATGATGCTCGTGAGCGTCCGCAGCAGATAGCGGTCGTGCGAAATGAGCAGGAGCGTGCCGTCGTACGCCTTCAGGTACTTCTGGAGCCAGTCGACGGCCGGCAGGTCGAGGTAGTTGCTCGGCTCGTCCAGGAGCAGCAGGTCGGGCTTCGACGCAAGCACGCGCGACAGCTCCGCGCGCATCCGCCAGCCGCCCGAGAACGACGCGAACGGCTTCGCGAACTCCTCCACCGAAAAGCCGAGGCCGCCCAGCGCCACCTTCACGCGCGTCTCGATGTCGTAGCCGCCCAGATGCTCGAACGTCGCCTGGAGCTCGCCGTAGCGCTTCATCTTCGCCGGATCCGCAAGGTCGCTTTCGAGCGCCTGCATCTCGGCCTCCATCTCGCTGAGGCCCGGGATGCCCCTCAGCGCGTACGCGAGGAGCGTCTCGTCCGGCGTGTCCGGCGCCGGGTTCTGGCGCGTCCAGCCGATGCGCGGCGACCCTTCGATGACGAGCTCGCCCGTGTCGGTGGAGAGTTCCCCGAGCACGATCCTGAAGAGCGTCGACTTGCCGCTGCCGTTCGGGCCGACGATGCCGATGCGGTCGCCCTTGTTGACGCGGAACGTCACATTCGTCAGCACGTCCTGATGGCCGTAGTGAACCGATATGTTTCTGAAATCCAGCATGTTCTCACTCCTTCATCCGTCGCCATCTCCCGCATTGCGCCGCCGCCCTCACAGGCACAGGAGGACGATGCCGGCGAGGATCACGGCCAGCGCCAGCGCCTTGCGCGCCAGATTCGTCTCGTGGAAGAACCGCGCGCCGAGCACGAACGTGATGACTACCGAAAAGCGCCGCATCAGCGAGGCGACGGAAATCGGCACGCCGGGGATCGCGAGCCCCTTGAAATACAGCCAGTCCGCCCCGGCGAGCAGCACGCCGACGAGCGGGATCGTCCACCGCCACGTGAAGCGCGGGCACGTCTGCGGCGCAAAGCGGCGCTGGAGGACGAGGAGCAGCGCGTAGATCGCCACGAGCCCGACCTGGAAGACGAGCTGCGCCGCCTCGACGTTGACGCCGCGCACCTGGAAGATGTACTTGTCCCAGATCGACGAGACCGCCGAGCAGCACGCGCCCGCGATCGCGCACCAGACGGCGCGGTTGCGGAAGAAGTCGATTCCCTCGTGCCGCCCCGCCCACGAGAAGACGAAGTAGCCGCCGAAGACCGCGAGCATCCCGACGGCCTGCACGGGACCCGGCACCTCGCCGTAGAGGAGGAACGCCGCCACGAAGACAAGCGCCGGCGCGCTCGCGCGGATGGGCGTCGCGATCGAGAGGGGGAGCGTGCGCAGCGCCTGGAAGGTGAAGACCCACGACGTCGCGACGATGAGGCTCTTCGCCGCCGCGAGCGCGACGATTTCGCCGGTCAGCACCGTCCACGCGCCGCCGCGGCCGGCCAGGCACAGCCCGGCCAGATACGCCGCGCATCCGCAGGCGGACGAGACGAGCAGCACCGGCAGGACGGCGTTCGCGCGGACGCTCGCCTTCTTCGCGAGGTCGTACAGCGCGAGCATGACCGCGCTCGCGAGGATCCAGCTCGTTCCGGCGAAGTCCGTTACTTCTCACCCAGCATGCACTTGACCTGGCAGTCGCAGACGAGCTCGCCGTTGACGTAGCCCTTCATCGCGAAGACGCCGAGCTTCGAGCCGACCTTCACGTTCTCGGCGATGGTCGTCATCCGGTCGCCCGGCCGCACCGGCTTGCGGAAGCGCGCGCTTTCGACGGCCGCGAGCACGAAGACGG
>JAFUEM010000130.1 GCA_017463935.1 Kiritimatiellia bacterium | reverse complement strand
CCTGGGCTCGCTCGAGAAGGGCCTGCGCGCCGATCTGGAGGCCGGCCGCACGACGGTGCCCGAGGCCCTGTGCGCCTCGGCGCTCGGCCACCTGAAGCTGCTGGAGGACGAGGGCTTCCGTGATGTCGTCCTCTCCGCGAAGGCGTCGGACGTGGAGACGACGATCGCGACGTACCGGCTCCTCGCCGCGCGCAGCGACTGCCCGCTCCACGTGGGCGTCACGGAGGCGGGGACGTTCCTGCCGGGGACGGTGCGCAATTCGGTCGCTCTGGGCATCCTGCTCGCGGACGGGATCGGCGACACGATCCGCGTGTCGCTGACGGCGGAGCCGGAAAGGGAAGTGCGCGTCGGGATGGAGATCCTGCGCGCGCTGGGCCTGAAGCCGCGCGGCCCGGCCATCACGTCGTGTCCGACGTGCGGGCGCACGAAAGTCGATCTGCAGCGCGTCGCGTCGGAGGTCGAGACGGCGCTGGAGGCGTACGCGGCAAAAGCGCCGCGGAAGGTCCTGCCGAAGGTGGCGGTGATGGGCTGCGTCGTGAACGGCCCCGGCGAGGCGAAGGGCGCGGACGTCGCGCTGTGCGGCGGCACGGGCGAATTCGTCCTCTTCGTCAAGGGCGAGCCGGTCGGAAAGGTTTCGGAAACGGATGCGGTGAGAAAGGTCCTGGACTATGTGGATTCTCTATGACAACGTCGTGACGCTCATGGTCGCGGCGCTCGCGTGTACGTTCGCGTGGCTGTTCGGCGGCACGATCGCGAGCTATCTGACGCCGGTGGTGCCGTGGCTCGTGGCGATTCTGCTCGAACTGATGCTCTGCTTCCCGCAGCGGCACCGGAACGAGTCGACCGGCGAGGCGCGCGAACGCGTGTGGCACGACCTGAAGGAGGATCCGCTGACGTGGGTCGTCCTCGGCTTTTTCGCGCTCCTGGCGATCCCGTTCGTCAACACGGGGCTGTGCCAGGTGTGCGACTACGCGGCGATCCAGTTCGAGGGCGCGGACCCGTCGCCGACGATTCCGTTCATCCCCTACTGCGTCAACCGCCTCCACCACATGAACGTGGTCATGTGGTTCGTCCCCGCGCTGACGGCGATGCTGGCGGTGAAGCATGCGCTGTGCAAGCGCGGCAAGCGGCTCCTCATCGCGCTGATCGTCTGGAACGGCGTCGGGCTCGTGGCGATCGGCTTCATCCAGCAGATCGCCGGCGCGCCGTCGCCGCTCTGGATCGCGACGAACGGGGAGAGCGCGTACTTCTTCTCCACCTTCGGCTATCCCAACATGGGCGGCGACTACTTCACGACGCTCTTCGGCCTGGCCGTCGGCCTGTGGCGGCGGAACCTCGACGAGATCTACGCCGAGAAGCGCGCCAAGGGCGGCAGCAAGGCGCCGGAGGCGAACCACACGCGGTTCTGGAGGAAGCACTACCTGCTGATCCCGGCGGTGCTCTTCTTCGTCGCGGCGCTGGCGACGCTGTCGCGCGCGGCGATTATCCTCGTGACGCTCCTGGCGCTCGTGTTCGTCGCGCACAGCTTCACGTGCTTCTTCGCGCGGATGTCGCGCACGCGCCGCGTGCGGGCGGTCGCGGTCAGCTTCGTCTCGCTCGTGCTGATTGCGCTGTGCGCCATCGTCTTCATGCCCGAGAGCCTCCAGAACGAGGTCAACACGCTCGACACGACCGCGGTGCTCGACCGCGTGTCCGGCAAGGGCCAGTACCATGCGCGCGTGGCGACGCAGATCTGGAAGGAGAACCTGCTCTTCGGCTGCGGCGGCTGGGGCTACAAGCATCTGTGCATTCCCCGGATGACGGAGCAGGAGCTGCGCAACATCCAGGTCACGGGCGGCATCAACGTCCACAACGACCACCTGCAGTTCCTCGCCGAGCACGGGCTCGTCGGCTACGGCTGCCTCGTGGCGATGGTCGTCCTGCTGCTGCTGCCGGCGTTCGGCAAGCTGCGCAAGATGGCCGCGTCGGTGCGCTTCATCCCGACCAAGGACCAGCCGCCGAAGCCGGTCTCGCTCTTCATCGTGCCCGCGCCCGTCTTCTGCATCCTGATGACGGCGGCGGCGACGCTCATCCACGGCTTCGGCGATTGCCCGCTCAGGAGTCCCGCCGTGCTGACGCTCTTCTTCGTGTCGCTGGCGTCGATCGACGGCTTCCTGCCGCACCTCGTCGAGACGCCGGAAGAGGAGGAGGCGCACCGCCACCGCCACCATCGGCACCATCACCGTCCCCACCACGACTGATTTCACGGGAGAACAACCATGCTGAGAGTCAACGAAAACTATTCGCGCATCCAGGCGAGCTACCTGTTCACCGAGATCGCCCACCGCGTCGCCGCCCATCAGGCGGCGCACCCGGAGGCGCAGATCATCCGTCTCGGGATCGGCGACGTGACCGAGCCGCTCTGTCCGGCGGTCGTCGCGGCGCTCCACCGCGCGGTCGACGACGAGGCGAGCCGCGAGAGCTTCCACGGCTACGGGCCCGAGCAGGGCTATGCGTTCCTGCGCGAGGCGGCGGCGAAGGCGGACTTCCAGGACCGCGGCGTCGACATCGCGGCGGACGAGATCTTCGTCTCCGACGGCGCGAAGTGCGACTGCGGCAACATCCAGGAGCTCTTCGGCATGGACGTCAAGATCGCGGTCGGCGACCCCGTCTATCCCGTCTACGTCGACACGAACGTGATGGCGGGCCGCACGGGCGCGAACGAAGGCGGCCGCTACGCGGGCCTGACGTACCTGACGTGCGACGCGTCGAACGGCTTCGTGCCGGATCCCGCATCGGCGGCGGGCTGCGACATCGTCTACCTCTGCTATCCCAACAACCCGACGGGCGCGGTCGCGACGAAGGCGCAGCTCCAGGCGTGGGTCGACTGGGCCAACGCGAACAGGGCGCTCATCCTCTTCGACGCGGCGTACGAGGCGTTCATCCGCACGCCCGGCATCCCGCATTCGATCTACGAGTGCGCCGGCGCGCGGTCGTGCGCGATCGAGTTCCGCAGCTATTCGAAGACGGCGGGCTTCACGGGCGTGCGGTGCGGCTACACCGTGGTGCCGAAGGGGCTCGTCGCGTACGCGGCGGACGGCGCGCCGGTCGAGCTGCGGCCGATGTGGACGCGCCGCCAGACGACGAAGTTCAACGGCGCGAGCTACCTCACGCAGCGCGGCGCGGCGGCGATCTACACGCCGGAAGGGCAGGCGCAGACGAAGGCGACGATCGACTTCTACCTCGAGAACGGGCGGCTCATGAAGGAGGCGCTCCAGGCGCTCGGCTACACGGTGACGGGCGGCGGCGATTCGCCGTACCTGTGGGTGAACGTCAACGGCGAGAGCTGGACGTTCTTCGACCGGCTCCTGAAGGAGGCGAACGTCGTGACGACGCCCGGCGCGGGCTTCGGCCGCGCGGGCGAGGGCTACATCCGCATCTCGTCGTTCAACTCGCGCGCGAACGTCCTGGAGGCGATCGACCGCATCGGAAAGATCCTGAAATGATGAAGATCGAAAAGAGGGACGTGCGCGGGGCGCTCGCGGCGGCGCTTGCGTTCGCTTGCACGGTCGCGGCCGCGGGCGTCACCTGGCATCCCGCCGACGACTGGCAGGACACGCCCGACCCCATCGCGTCGCCGCACGCGAAGAAGGGCGGCACCATCCGCTTCAACGGCAGCATGCCGCCGAAGAGCTTCTGCGAGTACATCGACAACAACACGTACACGCGCATGACGTTCTCGCTCATGTACGAGACGCTGATCGGCACCGACACCGAGACGCTGGAGTTCGCGCCCGGCCTCGCGCGGCGCTGGGCCGTCTCGGACGACGGGCGCGAATTCACGTTCGTCCTCGACGAGCGTGCGAAGTGGTCGGACGGGCGGCCCGTCACCGCCGAGGACGTGAAGTGGACGTTCGACGCGGTGATGGATCCGAAGAACGACACGGGGCCGTACAAGGTGATGCTCGGCTCGTTCGAGAGCCCCGCGATCGTCGACGCGCGCACGGTCGTCTTCCGCAAGAAGGGCGATTCGGCGAAGGACTGGCGCGACATCATGAACTGCGGGATGTTCTACATCCTGCCGCGCCACCACTTCGCGGGGAAGGACTTCAACAAGATCGACCTCCTGGACGCGCCGGTGAGCGGCCCCTACCGCCTCTCGCGCATCGAGGAGCAGATCGAGACCGAGTGGACGCGCGTGCCCGGCTGGTGGCGCGCGGACTTCCCGAGCTGCCGGCACGTCTGCAACTTCGACCACATCGTGCTGAGGTACTACATCGACAACGAGAATGCGTTCGAGGCGTTCAAGAAGAAGGCGATCGACGTCTATCCCGTCTACACCGCGCGCATCATGCGCAACGAGACGCACGGCGAGAAGTTCGACCGCAACTGGATACTGAAGCGCCGCGTCAAGAACCACAACCCCGTCGGCTACCAGGGCTTCGCGATGAACATGCGCAAGTGGCCGTTCGACGACCGGCGCGTGCGCCTCGCGATGGCGAAGCTGATCGACCGCGAGACGATGAACCGCACGATGATGTTCAACGAATACTTCCTCCAGCGCTCGTTCTACGAGGACCTGTACGACGACGCGCACCCGTGCGCCAATCCGCTCTACCTGTTCGATCCGGCGGGCGCGGCGGCGCTGCTCGCCGAGGCGGGCTTCGCGAAGAATCCCAAGACGGGCGCGCTGGAGAAGGACGGCCGCGCGTTCGCGTTCACGTTCCTGTCGAAGTCGGGCGGCGACGAGAAGTTCCTCTCGCTGTTCAACGCGGAGCTGCGCAAGCTCGGCATCGAGATGAAGATCGAGCGCAAGGACTTCGCCGCGTGGATGCGCGACATGGACGCGTTCAACTTCGAGATGACGTGGCAGGCGTGGGGCGCGAGCATCTTCAAGAATCCCGAGACGTCGTTCCTCTCGACCGAGGCCGACCGCAAGGGGAGCAACAACACGATCGGCTTCAAGTCCGCCGAGGTGGACGCGCTCATCGCCGCGGAGAAGTCGATGGAGACGATGAAGGAGCGCACCGAGGCGTACCGGAAGATCGACGCGCTCGTCGCCGCCGAGGTGCCGTACGCGTTCCTCTGGAACGTGGACGCGACGCGGCTGCTGTACTGGAACAAGTTCGGCATGCCCGCGACCGTCCTGTCGCGCTACTCGAACGAGGAGTGCATCCTCAGCTACTGGTGGTACGACGAGGACCGGGCGGAGGAGCTGGACGCGGCGATGAAGAACCACACGTGCCTGCCGTCGGTGCCGCTGGAAGTCAGTTTCGACGAGGTGCTGAAGGCGGCGAAATGACGGACGGCTACGAGCTGCTGGAAGCGGGCGACGGCCGCAAGCTGGAGCGCTTCGGCGACTACGTGCTGGCGCGGCCCT
>JAFUEM010000129.1 GCA_017463935.1 Kiritimatiellia bacterium | reverse complement strand
GCCGCCCGGCGATGTCGCCGCGCTCGCCGCCGCGCTGGCGGCGCACGGATGAAAGGGAATGTCATGTCCGATACAGTCAAAGTCTTCGTCTTCATCGATGCGCTCGGCTGGAAGCAGGTCGAGAAGTACGGTTTCCTGACCGACCTCCTGCCGCACCGTCGGTCGATCGAGATGCAGTTCGGCTACAGCTGCACCGCGATTCCGACGATCCTGACGGGCGAACGGCCCGCCGTCCACGGCCACCTCGCGTTCTACGACTACGCGCCCGCGAAGAGCCCGTTCAAGGCGCTGCGCTTCCTCGCGCCGCTCCTGCGGCCGCGCGGCTTCTGGCGGCGCGGGCGCGTGCGGCATCAGCTGTCGAAACTCATCAAGCGGCTCTACGGCTTCACCGGCTACTTCCAGCTCTACGGCGTGCCGATGGAGCACCTGCCGCAGCTCGACTACTGTGAGAAGCGCGACCTCTTCGTTCCCGGCGGCCTCGCGCCCGTGCGCAACCTCGCCGACGTCTGGGCGGCGCAGGGTCGGCGCTACCACATTTCGAACTGGCGGCTTCCCGAGGACGAGAACTTCCGCCGCGCCGCCGCCGCGTTCCGCGCGGGCGCGGTTGATCGCGCGTTCGTCTATTCCGCCGCGTTCGATGCGCTCCAGCACGACAACGTGGGGCGCGACGACGTGCTGGCGAAAAAGGTCGCGCGCTACGCCGAGACGATCCGCGCGCTCCACGGCGCGCTCGTCGCGGGCGGGCGGCCGTTCGAGCTGACGATCTTTTCCGATCACGGCATGACGCCGCTCGCGCGCACCGTCGACGCGCCGGCGGCGCTTGACCGCGCCGGCGTCGCGTGGGGCGTCGACTACGCGAGCGTGATCGATTCGACGATGGCGCGCTTCTGGTATCTCGCGCCCGGCGCGGAAGAGAAGGTCCGCGGCGCTTTTGCCGCGTTTCCCGGGCACTGGCTCACGGCGGACGAGATGCGGCGCGAGGGCATCTGGCGCGACGACCGCAAGTTCGGCGACGCGATCTTTCTCGCGGATCCGGGCGTGCAGTTCGTGCCCAGCGACATGGGCGTCAAGCCGCTCAACGGCATGCACGGCTACGATCCGCGCGACATCGATTCGCGCGCCGCGTGGCTGTCGACCGTGCCGGTGCCCGACGGCGTCGCGCGCGTCTGCGACTATTTCCGCGTCATGACGGCGTGAGGCGCGGCGGCGGCGACCTACCCCAACGGGTAGCGCGGCGGACGCGGAAATATGGTAGACTGATACACCTATGAAAAAACAGATGAAGATGACGGGCGGATGGATCGGCGCGGCGCTGGCCGTCGCGGCGCTGGGTGCACATGCGGCGGACCTGAGCGCGGATGAACGGGTGATTCCGCAGGGCGCGTGCGTCGCGCCGAACGGCGACCGGCTGGAGGTGACGTCGAAGTGCCTGCGGCTCAACGGCGCGCCGCTCATTCCCGTGATGGGCGAGCTGCACTATTCGCGCATCCCGCGCGGCGAATGGGCGTCGTCGCTCGCGACGCTGAAGGCGGGGGGCGTGTCGATCGTCTCGACCTACGTCTTCTGGAACCACCACGAATGGCGCGAGGGCGCATGGGACTTTGCGGGCAACCGCGACCTCTCGGCGTTTCTCGGCGAAGTGGAGAAGGCGGGGCTCTGGGCCATCGTCCGTCTGGGCCCGTGGGACCACGGCGAGTGCCGCGAGGGCGGCTTCCCCGACTGGCTGATCGACAAGTTCGCGCCCGGCGCGGAACCGGCTGCGGACGATTACGCCGCGCGCAGTGCGGACGCCAAGGCGCTGCGCCGCAGTCTGCGCACGCGCGACAAGCGGTTTCTTGCCGAGACAGGAAAGCTGTTTCGCCGCCTGTATCCTGAGATCGCCCCGCATTTCTGGAAGAACGGCGGCGCGGTGATCGGCATCCAGCTGGAGAACGAAAGCCGCGGCCCGTGGCCGTACTATCAGGCGCTGAAGAAGCTCGCGGTCGACATCGGCTACGACGTGCCGCTCTACACGCGCACGGGCTGGCCGAAACTGGACGGCCCCGAGACGACGTTCGGCGAGCTCGTGCCGCTTTACGGCGACTACGCCGAAGGGTTCTGGGACCGCGTGCTCACGTCGATGCCCGGCAGCTACGCGGAGGCGTTCGTGATGCGCCCGGCGCGCACCTCGGCCGTGATTGCGACGGAGCAGCTCGGCGCGCAGACGGCGACGGACGCGAAGGGCGCGGAGAAGTATCCGTACTTTACGTGCGAACTGGGCGGCGGCATGGCGTCGAGCTACCACCGTCGCCTCGTGATGGAGCCGCTCGATGCGTTCGCGATGAGCGTCGTCAAGCTCGGATCGGGCTCGAACCTGCCCGGCTATTACATGTATCACGGCGGGTCGAACCCGACGGACTTCGGCTTGAACATGGCCGAGAGCCAGCGCGGGCGTTTCACGAACTACAACGACCTGCCCGTCGTCAGCTATGAATTCATGGCCCCTGTGAGCGAATTCGGCGAGCCGCAGTACGCGTACTGGCTGATTCAGGCGCTGGCGGAATTCTGCCGCACGAACGCGGCGGAGCTGGCCGTCGCCGATCCCGTGTTCGTCAGTGACCACGAGACGCGGCGCGGGCGGTTCGTCTTCCACAACGAATATGTGCGGCGGCGCAACCCGACGGGCGCGTGCTGGATCGGCGTCGCGGCGGCGGACGGAACGGTGACGCGCGTCCTGAACGGTC
>JAFUEM010000128.1 GCA_017463935.1 Kiritimatiellia bacterium | reverse complement strand
TTCATCGCGTCCGGCTACGACGCGGAGCTCGACCGGCTGCGCGCGACGGCCGCCGACGGGCACCGCCAGCTCGCGGAATTCCAGGCGCGCGAGCAGGCGCGCACCGGCATCGCCAAGCTCAAGGTCAAGCACGTGCCGGCGTTCGGCTTCCTGATCGAGATCCCCAAGGCGTCGGCCGCGCTCGCGCCCGCCGACTACATCCGGCGGCAGACGCTGACGACAGGCGAGCGCTTCGTCACGCCCGAGCTGAAGGAGTTCGAGCGCCAGGTCCTCGGCGCGCGCGAACGCGCGATCGCGATCGAACAGCGGCTCTACCGCGAGATTCTCGCGCAGATCGCCGAACGGACGCTGCCGATCCAGGAGACGGCGCTCGCGCTCGGCGAACTCGACGCGCTCCTGGCGCTCGCCGACCGGGCGCTCGCGGCGGGGTACGTGCGGCCGGTCGTCGACGACTCCGACGTGCTGGAGATCGAGGACGGCCGCCATCCCGTCGTCGAGCAGATCCCCGACGCGGAGCCGTTCGTGCCCAACTCGGCGCATCTCAACACGACGACGGACCAGATCATGCTGATCACGGGCCCGAACATGGCGGGCAAGTCGACGTACATCCGGCAGGTGGCGGTGCTCGCCGTGATGGCGCAGATGGGCAGCTTCGTGCCGGCGGCGGCGATGCGCCTCGGCGTGCTCGACCGCGTCTTCACGCGCATCGGCGCGGGCGACGACCTCGCGCACGGGCGCTCGACGTTCCTCGTGGAGATGCAGGAGACGGCGAACATCCTCAACAACGCGACGCCGCGCTCGCTCATCGTCCTTGACGAGATCGGCCGCGGCACGTCGACGTTCGACGGCATTTCCATCGCGTGGTCGGTGGCGGAGTATCTGCACGGAAAGGCGAGCGCGAAGGCGAAGACGCTCTTCGCGACGCACTACCACGAGCTGACCGACCTCGCCGACATCCTGCCGGGCGTCAAGAACTACACCGTGCGCGTCAAGGAGGAGGGCGGACGCGTCGTCTTCCTGCGGCGGATCGCGCCGGGCGTGGCCGAAAAGAGCTTCGGCATCAACGTGGGCGCGATGGCGGGCCTGCCGCCGGAGGTGACGCAGCGCGCGGCGCAGATCCTGAAGAACCTGGAGGCGAACGAGATCGACGTGAACGGCACCTCGCGCATCGTGCGCAAGCCGCGCCGCCGCCTCTCGGAACTGCCCGGCCAGATGACGTTCTTCTGACGGCGCACACGGGCGGCGGAAATTATGATATACTTTCCAAGAATTTCTGAGGTGAATCATGACTTTGGCAGAACTTGAGATTGCACAGGCCGAGAGCCTGAAGGAAATCGCGGCGGCGGCGGACGCGGCGGCGGTCGAATCGCTGCGCGTCAAGTACGTCGGACGCAACGGATCGATCCCCGCCCTGATCAAGGCGATGAAGGACGTTCCCAGAGAGGAGCGCCCCGCGTTCGGCAAGGCGGTGCAGGCGTGGCGCGCGGCGGTCGAGGCGGCGCTGGCCGAGAAGGGCGGCGGCACGGCGGCCGGCGAACAGGCGGTGGACGCCGACCTGACGCTCCCCGGGCGCTGGTGGAACCTCGGCGTGAAGCATCCGCTCACGCGCGTCATCGAGGAGAGCGCGGCGATTTTCGGCCGGCTCGGCTTCACCGTCGCGGACGGCCCCGAGCTGGAGACGCCGTTCAACAACTTCACGGCGCTCAACACGCCGCCGCACCATCCCTCGCAGGACCGCAGCGACACGTTCTGGTTCGGCGACGACTGCCTGCTGCGGACCCAGACCTCGCCCGTGCAGATCCGCACGATGCTCGCCAACAAGCCGCCGATCCGCGTCATCTGCCCCGGCCGCACCTACCGCCGCGACACGACGGACGCGACGCATTCGGCGAACTTCCACCAGATCGAGGGGCTCTACGTCGACACGATGGACAAGCCCGTCTCGCTCGCGGACCTGAAGAGCGTGCTCGCGTATTTCGCCCGGGAGATGATGGGCGACGGCGTGACCGTCCGCTTCCGGCCGCACTTCTTCCCGTTCACCGAGCCGTCGGTGGAGGTGGACTTCACCTGCCACGTCTGCAAGGGCAGGGGCTGCAACGTCTGCAAGCAGTCGGGCTGGATCGAGGTCGCGGGCGCGGGCATGGTCGATCCGCGCGTCTTCCGGCACGTGGGCTACGACCCGGAATCGGTTTCGGGCTATGCGTTCGGCTTCGGCGTCGAGCGCATCGCGATGATCAAGTACGGCATCCCGGACATCCGGTGGCTGTACGAAAACGACGTGAGGTTCCTCAGCCAGCTGGGGTAGGGCAGGGCGATGCTGACGATCTACAGGTGGGAAGGCGGCGGCCTCAAGGAGACGCAGGAGTTCGGTGACTCCTGCTGGATCAACCTGGTGGAGCCGACGACGACGGAGCTGGAGCGGGTGCTGACGCACTCGCAGGTGCCGCGCGACTTCCTGACCGACCCGCTCGACCGCGACGAACGTCCGCGTTTCGACTACGACGAGGCGTCGTACATCCTGATCGTCCACGTGCCGTGCATCGACGAGAGCGACGAGTTCCTGCCGTACCGCACCGTCCCGCTCGGCATCATCCTTTTCGGGCAGTCGGTCATCACCGTCTGCAGCATGAAGACGCCGGTGACGACGGCGTTCCTCGACCAGATCCGCCGCGTCTGCCCGCCGCGCGACCAGTACCGCTTCGCGTTCCGGCTCCTGTGGCACGGCGGCGTCCTGTTCCTCCGCTACATCCACGACATCCACCAGCGCACGAACGCGCTCGAGGAGGAGCTGCACGAGTCGATCTCCAACGAGGTCCTCTTGAAGCTCCTGACGATCGAGAAGGCGCTCGTCTACTTCACGACGTCGCTGAAGGCCGATACGATCGCGCTCGCGCGCGCCAACACCGCGCGGCAGCTGACGCTGTCCGAGGACGACCGCGACCAGCTCGAGGACGGGATGGTCGAATACCAGCAGGCGCTCGAGACGGCGCAGATCCACGCGAACATCCTGAACGGGACGCTCGATACCTTCGCCTCGCTCATCAACAACAACCTGAACAACGTGATGAAGTACCTGACGGTCGTGACGATCTTCCTGGCCGTCCCGACGCTGATCACGTCGGCGTACGGCATGAACATCAAGCTGCCGCTCGTGGACGGCCCCGGCAGCCCGCACATCTTCGCGGTCCTCACCGCGATCGCGGGCGTCGCGACGTTCCTCATCGGCGCGGTCATCTTCATCCTCCACAAGAAACGGAAGTTCTGACATGACGGCAGAAGAACAGGCAAAGGCGCTCGCGGCGGCGCTCACGGACCGCAAGGGCACGGACGTCAAGATCTACGACGTGCGCGGCAAGAGTCAGATCGCGGACTTCTTCGTCGTCGCGACGGGCGCGGCCGCGCCGCACCTCAAGGCGCTGATCGCCGCGTCGCAGGCCGCGATGAAGGCGGCGGGCGTGCAGAGCTACCGCACGTCGGGCGATCCCGAATCGGGCTGGATCGTGGTGGACTACATCGACGTGGTCGTGCACGTCTTCTCGCCCGAGGCGCGCGCCTACTACGCGCTTGAAAAAATCTGGGCGGCGCTCTGATCGCGCCGCCGCCGTCCGCCGGTTCGTGGTGGGCGGTGAGGGACTCGGACCCCCGACCTTGACCGTGTAAAGGTCCTGCTCTAACCAACTGAGCTAACCGCCCGGAGAAAACGGCGGGAATTATATCAAATTTTCCGCCGGCTGTGTTGAAGGTACTGCTTCAAGCCCGCCGCGCGCAGCCTGCACGCCGGGCAGCGGCCGCACCCCGCGCCGGGAATGCCGCGGTAGCACGTGACCGTCTCGTTCGCCACGAGGTCGAAGAGGCCGAGCCGGTCCGCGAGCGCCCATTCCTCGGCCTTCGTCTTGTGCAGGAAGGGCGTGACGATCTTGAACGGCCACTCCATCGCCAGGCGCATCATCTTCTCCTGCGCGCGGATGAAGGCGGCGCGGCAGTCGGGGTAGCCCGAATAGTCGGCTTCGCTGACGCCCGTGTAGACGTGCGTCGCGCCGAGCGACTTGGCCCAGACGCCCGCCGCCGTCAGGAAGAAGGAATTGCGGCCTTCGACGACGGTGGTGGGGCAGCTCGCGCCGCGCTTCTTCCGGATCGGCGCGGAGGCGTCGAAGAGGGCGTTCGCGGTGAGGTGGCGGTAGAAGTCGAGCTTGACGACCTTGTGCGCGGCGATGCGGAAGCGGCGCGCGAGCGCGCGGGCGAATTTCGTTTCGACGGCGTGGCGCTGGCCGTAGTTGAAGGTGAGCGCGGCGACGCGGTCCGCGCCGAACCGGCGGCAGGCGAGCGCGAGGCAGAGCGCGCTGTCCTGTCCGCCGCTCAGCACGACGACGGCGTCGATCTTTCTGTCAGTCCGTATCATGGTGCGTAGTATATCACATCCTGCGGCTCAAAATATGCTATAATACGAACCGCTATGCTCAAAGGTATCTCTCCGCTGATTTCGCCCGAGCTCCTCAAGACGCTCGCCGAGATGGGACATGGCGATGAAATCGTCCTGTCCGACGCCCACTTTCCCGCGCATTCGGTCAACGCGCGCGTCCTGCGCGCCGACGGCCTCGCGGCCGACCGGCTGCTCGCGGCGATCCATCCGCTCTTCGAGCTGGACGCCTACGCGACGCCGGTCGTCATGATGGCGCCCGTCCCCGGCGATGCGCTCGATCCGTCGGTCGAAGCCGCCTACCGCCGGGCGCTGGACTACACCGGCACGATCGAACAGATGGAGCGCTATGCGTTCTACGACCGTGCCCGCAAGGCCTTCGCCGTCGTCGTGACGGGCGAGACGCGCAAATACGGCAACGTCATCCTCAAGAAGGGCGTCCCGTCCTGACGCTTGCGGCGATGAAAGGAATCGAACAATGACAAAGCGAACCGCGCGCCTTCTTTCCATCCTGGCTTTTGCCGCGCTGCTGATACCGTGCGGCCGCGCGTTGAGCCTGGCGGATGCTCTGTGGGCGCTGGCCATGGGCGGCAGCCTGTACGCGACGCCCTACACCCGCTTGCTGGGGCTCGTCCACCAGTCGCTGGGGCTGGCGGCCGCCCAATGGGCGCACATCCTGTGCGGGTGGCTCGTGGCGGCGATCCCGGCCGTCCTCCTTTACCGCTACCTGGTGCGGCGCGATTTCAACCAGGTGTGCGCCGATTGTGCGGCGCACAAGGTCGGGACGGGGGTTCTGTTCGTCCTGTTCCTTCTCTTCTCGTTCTTCTCGCCGACGACGTTGATCAGTCACCCGTCGGCATCGGCGGATGAGCTGCCGCTCGCGGAAGAGAAGGCCTGCCATCCGGCCGTCTCGCTCGAACTGTGCCTCTGTCACGCCGACAGCGACCGTCTGACGCGCACGTTGACGTCCACCGGTCGGTCGATGGAAGAGGCGCTGTCGTCCGCCGCGCCCGTCGAAGGCTATCGCCTGATGCCTGTGATGCGGAACGGGCACATCTTCGAACTCGTCTACGTCAGCGAAACGGCCGAACTCACGGCGGCGGACGTGCAGGGCGCGTCGGCGCGCAAGGCGACGGTCGGCGACGGCTATGAGGTGGAAGGGCGCCTCACGCCGGAGGGCAGTCGCAAATTGCATGCGTTGACGCGCGACTACCAGCCGGGCGGACGGAAGAACCCGACGGATGAAGGGCGGCGGCTGGCGATTGTCGTGGACGGCGAACTTGTCATGGCGCCGCGCATCGTCTGCGAAATCGGCGAGGCGTTCATGATCGCCGGGGCGTTGACGCGCGACGAGGCCATCCGGCTGGCGGCCGCGCTCGACAAATCCGATGACGGCGCCGCCGCCCCCTGATTAAACCGACAACGCGCGGAACATTGAGCCTTTCTGCCGGAAAAGTGAAAAGGGGCGTGTACCGTTCGCGCCGTAAATGATATACTGTTCCCCATGCGAGAAAAAATCGGCAGTCGACTCGGGTTTCTGATGCTGGCGGCGGGATGCGCCGTCGGCCTCGGCAACGTCTGGCGCTTCCCGTTCGTCGTCGGACAGAACGGCGGCGCCGCGTTCGTCATCGTCTACCTCGCCTTTCTCGTCCTCTTCGGCCTCCCGCTCCTCGTCGCCGAGCTCGCCGTCGGACGCGGCGCGAAGAAAGGGATCGCCGGCGCGATGGGCGCGCTCGGCAACGCGGCAAAAGTGCCGCGGTCCGTCTGGCGCACGATCGGCTTCGTCATCTTCGCGGGCAACTTCGTCCTGATGATCTACTACACCGACGTCGCGGGCTGGCTCGTCAAGTACACGGGCGACTACCTCGTCGGCCGCACGACGGCGTTTCCCGATCTTCTCGCCGACAAGGCGACGTGCGCGCGCTACATGGCGCTCACCGTCGCGGTCGCGGCCGCGATCTGCTTCGCCGGCGTCGTCAAGGGCGTCGAGCGCATCACCAAGTTCCTGATGCTCTCGCTCCTCGCGCTTCTGGGCGTCCTCGCCGCCAAGGCGCTCACGCTCCCCGCCGCCGCCGAAGGACTGCGCTTCTACCTCTACCCCGACTGGGGCCGGTTTGCGGCGAACGCGGGCCGCGCGGTGATGGAGGCGATGGGCCAGGCGTTCTTCACGCTCTCCATCGGCGTCGGCTGCATGACGATCTTCGGCAGCTACATCCAGCGCGAACGCTCGCTCGTCACGGAGGCGATCTGGATCATCCTCATCGACACGGCCGTGGCGTTCCTCGCCGGGCTCGTCATCTTCCCCGCGTGCCTCTCCTACGGCGTGGAGCCGTCGAGCGGCCCCGGCCTCATCTTCATCGCGCTGCCCGAGGTGTTCGCGCGCATGCCGAGCGGGCGCGTCTGGGGCTTCTGCTTCTTCCTCTTCCTCGCGTTCGCCGCGCTGACGACGATCATCGCGGTGTTCGAGTGCATCATCGGAGGGCTGATGGACGAATCGCGCGGCCGCCGCCGGGTGATCGCGCCGCTCGTCGGCGCGGCCGTCGCGCTCGCCTCGCTGCCGTGCGTCCTCTGGGACGG
>JAFUEM010000127.1 GCA_017463935.1 Kiritimatiellia bacterium | reverse complement strand
GCGCGGCGGCGTCGGCCGCGCCGGGCGCGAGCTGTTCGCGCCGGATCACCTGGTCGCCGAACTTCGCATACGCATCCGGCGGCGAATGGTATTCCAGCAGATCGCCCGCGCACTGCCGGCGGAGCGCCGCGCGGAAGCCGTCGCGCCGGGCGTCGGAGAAGAGCACGCCGTCGTAGCCGCAGTAGGCGAAGCGCGTGAAGCCGCGTTCGCGGAAATGATCGCAGGCCAGCGCGCCGATCGCCGCGTGGTCGGGCATGACCTGCGCAAAGCCGCGCTGCGCCGCGCGGTAGAAATCGGCCACGACCGGAATGCCGAGCCGCGCCAGCCGTTTCTGCGTCCGGTCGTCGACCACATGCGCGATGAGGCCGTCCAGGCCCGCGAGCGCCGTGCGCGGTCCGGAGACGTCCACCATCTCCAGCCGCCAGTCTTCGCGCACGTCGACCCAGGACGCCACGCCTTCGCAGAACGCGCGCCCGTAGCCGCGCGCCCGGTTGATATCCAGTCCGATCCGCATGCTGCCCTCGGTCCTGTATTCTACACTAATCGGCCCCGCGCCGTCAAGCGCCGCCGCAGATACCCGAACGGGTATGGCAGATGGCGTGGCGATTTGATAGACTGGTGGCGCAAAGGAGATGGTGGAATGAAGAAGACGGAGTTCGCGGCGGCGGCCGTGATGGCGGCGCGAGTGAACGCCGTTCCGTGAATTCAGCTCGGCCGAAATTTCCGACCGTTAAAAACAGGACGTTCGCCTTGACCGTCGTCGGCGGATGGTGCTATAATGCGCGTTGAAACTGATTCCGGTTCTGTCGGGGAAAGCAGAAGCGGCGTCTGGGAAAGCAGAAACGGCCGATCACAAGGAGTACAAATGAAACTCGAAAAGAAAAGTGTCGTGGCAGGTATTGTTTCGTTCGCGTCGTCGGCGGCGCTGGCGCTGGAGCTGGCGACGCCGTTCGCGGACAACATGGTGCTGCAGCGCGAACGGCCCGTCCGCGTCTGGGGGACGGCGGAGCCGGGCGAATCGGTGACGGTCGTTTTCGCCGGGCAGTCGAAATCGACCACGGCGGATGCGGGCGGCGCATGGCGCGTCAGCCTCGATCCCATGGCGGCGTCGAAGGAGAATCGCGTCCTGACGGCGTCGGGCGCCACGGCGTCGAAGAGCGTGCGAAACGTCCTGGTCGGCGAGGTCTGGTTCGCGTCCGGCCAGTCGAACATGGAATGCCCGATCTGGGGGCCGAATCCGCGCTACCGCGACGGGAAGGGCGCGATGATGACGCGGACGACGAAACGGCCGTTCATCCGCTATGTGAAGACGCCGAAGGCCTGGTCCGTCGCGCCCCGTCGCGAGACGGTCGCGGTCTGGCGCGATTTTTCGCCGGCGTCGTTCAAGGCCGATTTTGAGCGCAATCTCTCCGCCGTGGCGTTCTACTATGCGCTGGAACTGTACGATGCGCTCGATGTCCCGGTCGGAATCGTCGATTCGAGCTGGGGCGGCACGAACATCGACGCATGGACGCCGCGCGCCGGCTATGCGCGCCATCCCGAGCTCAAGGACGTGGCCGACTTCCCGGTGACCGACCGGTACGACAAGTCGATGAACGTCGGCCCGATCAGCGGTGCGCACCAGCAGCCGACGGTCCTCTGGAACGGCATGGTGAGCGCATGGGCGCCGTTTGCGATCAGAGGCCTGATCTGGTACCAGGGCTGCCACAACGCGGGCGAGCCGCGTCGCTACGCGCAGAAGATGCACGCGCTGTACGACGGGTGGGCGCAGGCGTTCGAGAACAGCGACCTGAAGCTCTACTTCGTCCAGCTGGCCCCGTACAAAAATAATTTCCACGGCGTCCGGCTCGCGCAGGCGCAGTTCGCCGCGGAGGAGAAAAACGCGGCGATGGCGGTCGTCTGCGACGCCGGGAACTGGGACGACATCCATCCGAACGACAAGGAGATCGTCGCGCGGCGTCTGGCGCTGCACGCGCTTCGGCGCGACTACGGCTTCACGGATGTGAGGAATGAGTCGCCGACCTTGAAGGCGTGGCGGGTCGAGGACGGAAAGTTCGTCCTGTCGTTTGAAAACGCGACGGCGTGGTACGTCTACAGGGAGGACTTCAAGATGGACGTCCCCGGCTTCGAGGTGGCGGGGCCGGACGGGAAGTTCGTCGCCGCGAAGGTCCTGAACGAGAACAGCGACCGGCGCGGCACGCTCGCGGGCGCCGAGCTGGTCGTCGCGGCCGAGGGGGTCGACCGGCCGTGCCGTCTGCGCTATCTGGCGACGGCCCCCTACGCGGGTTCGCTCTATTCGTTCGACAGCGGCCTGCCGCTCGGCCCGTTCGAGATCGACGCGCGCGAGGCGAATGCCGGGCGCCGGGACGGCGCTGCCGCGTTCGGCGACGCGCTCAAAGTGCCGGAGCTCGCGGGCTACCGCCGCATCCTCGCGGCGGAGCTTCCCGTGTATCGCGCGTTCAGGGATGTCGGCTACACGTTTGACGACTGCGCGCACGCCGGCGATTTTTCGCGCGTCGCCTACGTGCTGGAGCTGGAGCGGACGGACGGCACGGTCGACTGGGCCGTCGCGGCGTTCGATGCGTTTACCCGCGAGGCGCGGCGGCTTGGCGTTCCCTGCTCGACGGGCACGGTCGTCCAGCAGGAGGTGGAGAATCTCGTCGTCCGCTCGAACATCGCGCGTGTGGCCGAGGGCGCGCGGGGGAAGGGCATCGTGGAGTTCTTCAGCACGAACTACTCCACGGGCGGCCGGCTCGCGTCCTGCCCGGGTGACGACGGGAAGTACGACTTCAACGACACGCCGCAGCGGGAGCCCGATCCGGGGTACGGTTCGATGCAGGTGCATGACGCGGCGCGGGGCGAGACGGTTTTCGCCTACAACAGGTTCAACGGCGGCATTCCCGATATCGGGATCGGTCCCAATCTGGAGGGCGAGCATCCCGACTGGACGTTCATGGGCAATGCCGACATCTACAAGAGCCGCCGCCTGACCGTGCTGGTGAAGTGAACGGCGGGAGACAGGCGAAAAATATGATATACTACCCGTCATGAAACAGACCACATTTCTGCTGTGGGCGCTGCCGCTCGTGGCGGGTTGCTTCAGCGCGGGCCCCGCGCGCCAGGCGCCGGTGAACTGGACG
>JAFUEM010000126.1 GCA_017463935.1 Kiritimatiellia bacterium | reverse complement strand
GCGCGACGGCGGGGAGCTGTGCAACCCTGCGGCAGTCGTGACCGGGACGAACGCCTGCTTCGCGCTGGAGTTTCCGACGCTGCATCCGGCGCTGAATCCGATCCGGTGGTCGGTCGCGGCGGGCGACGCGCGTTTTGTCGGCGGCGACACCGGCGAGCGGGTGCGCGTCGCGTCCGACGTGACAAATCAGGTCGTGACGCTCCGTGCGCAGATCGGCGACGCGGTCAGCCGCCCGATCGAGATGAAGGCGCACGTGGTCGAGCCCGTCCGCGTCAAGACGACGGTGTGGATCGTCCGGGACGATTTCGGCGGGAATGCGGCCAGAAGCGCGGCGGACGTCACCAATCTCATCGCCGAGGTCAACAGGGTCTACGCGCAGATCGGCGTGTCATTCTACATTGATTCGATTTCGTATACGAATTGCGCGGGCTGGTTGGACATTTCGGATTTGGAGCTCGCGGCCGGATATGATGTGGAACGTGCACAGACAATTGTCAATCTTTCGGCCAATACGGGCGGCGTTGAATTGTATTTTATAAACGATGTCGGCAACAATGCTCTGGGAAGATCGTTGCCGGGCGGTGCGCTCGTGTCTGCCAGCGGAGATTTTGTAACTGTGGCGCATGAACTGGGACATGCCTTTAACTTGCCGGATATCTATCCAAGGATGAAGAGAAATAGTGCGCGCGGGTTGCTCCACAATAACATAATCCAGCCGCATATGTACGATGATTGGAACAATGGCACAGGATTCCGCTACTACCGGAATGGCGATACGCAAGAAGATATCGTACGACGGTTGTTGATGTGCGGCAAGCACAATAGCGGTCGTGGAGATTTGTCGTTTGGATCTGTTTATGGGTTCAGGGCGGACAATGCCGAGACGACCGTCGATGTAGGATTCTTTACGGGCAACATCAGAAAACTGCCAGTTCATCAGTAATCAGCAAACGGAAAGGATGTCACAATGAAAAAACTACTTGTAATTGGCCTCATCGCGATGGGAGGGGCGGTGTTCGGTCTCACCGGGACGCGCGAGGAGCGACTGGAAGCATTGGAATGTGCCGTTGCCGATCCTGATTGTGAAGGGCCGGGGCTGGATGAAGTAGCCGGCGACATGTATGTGCGTCAGATGTATGAAATGACAGCGGATGAGATGGTGCAGGATTTGATTGCGCTGTCATTGAAATATGGGGTTGATGAAACGAACGCCGCCCATCGTGCCGCACGTCAGTTTGCCGTTGGTCGTCTCGCTTATTATCAAGCGACGAATCAGTTGGAGTATCTGACTACAATATGGCGCACTCCGCAAGACTATGCGCAGAAGGACGCGGTTGTGGCCGCGATGGGGATGTGCAAAGGCGGGGAGGGCCTATTTGACATCGCCAATGAGGTCGTGACCAATGCCGCGGCGTTTCCGGCGGCTGTCAGAAGCGCGGTGTATCTGCGGCTGTATTCCTATTATAGTCGGGGATGCGAGGCTGACGTGCCGCAGGTTCAGAAGGATCGTATCGCCGCCTACTTCCTCTCTCGCGTTGACCTTGAACGCGATCCTATTTACGCTTTCCTTGACGGGAAGGTCTGTGAAATGTTCCCGTCGTACCGCCACAGTCAGCGGCGGCGCGACAATCTCGCGGCGGTCTACGACCCGACGCTGACCGGCGCGCCGAAGGAAGTCTACGAGGCCCGCGTCCGCGACGCGCAACCCGTCGGGG
>JAFUEM010000125.1 GCA_017463935.1 Kiritimatiellia bacterium | reverse complement strand
GTTCGCGCGCGGCCCGTGGATGTCGACGAGCGTGCGGCCGAGCTCCTTCAGGTCGGCGACGGACGCGGCCTCGTCGTTGATCCACGCGCGCGTGCGGCCGGTCGCGGAAATCGCGCGGCGCACGACGGTTTCGCCGAACACCGCCTCGATCTCCGCCTCCTTCGCGCCGTCGCGGACGACCGAGCTGTCGGCGCGGCCGCCGAGCGCGAGTTCAAGCGCACCCATCAACACGCTTTTGCCGGCGCCGGTTTCGCCCGTCAGGACGTTCAAGCCCGGCGCGAATTCGACTTCGGCCCGCTCGATCACGGCTAGATTGGACACTGAGAGACTCTTCAGCATTCAAAACGATTCTTCAAAGTGGAGCGGGCGATGGGAATCGAACCCACGTAAGAAGCTTGGGAAGCTCCTATTCTGCCATTGAATTACGCCCGCAAAAACGAAAAAACCTCAAACAGTGGCGGAGAGAGAGGGATTCGAACCCCCGATACCCTTGCGGGTATGCATGATTTCGAGTCATGTGCATTCAACCAGGCTCTGCCATCTCTCCTGCAACTGGCGGAATAGTTTATCACAAAACCGCTCCCGCCGTCAACCGCCAATTGCGGCGCTCAGTCGAAAACCAGATCTTCCGCGCGGAAGACGGGCCCTTCGATGCAGCAGCGCGAATAGCCGCGCACCGTCTTCTGCACGCACGCATAGCACGCGCCGACGCCGCAGATCATGTGGCGGTCCATCGAAATCCAGCCGGGCGCCTTCGCGTCGAGCGCGCGCTGGGCGACCGCCTTCAGCATCGGATCGGGCCCGCACGCGAACAGCTCGAACGGCGCGCCCGCCGCCTTCAGCCGCGCGAGCTCGTCGTCGAGCGGCACCGTCACGAGCCCCTTCACGCCCGCCGAACCGTCGTTAGTCGCCGTGCGCACGTCGACGCCGGGAATCGTCGCGAACCGGTCGAGCGCGAGCAGATCGGCCTGCGTGCGGCCGCCGACGAACAGAATCATCTTCGGCGGCGTCTCGAGCGCGGCGAGGCGGCGCGCGAGGAAATAGAGCGGCGCGACGCCGAAACCGCCGCCGACAAGCAGCGCCGTGCCCTTGCACTTCTTCGGGAAGCCGTGGCCGAGCGGGCCCATGATCTTCAGCTCGTCGCCGACCGCGACCGCGTTGAGCGCGCGCGTGCCGCGCCCCACCGCCTTGTAGAGAACCGTCACGCGGCCGTCTTCGGCGTTGAAGACGCTGAACGGGCGGCGCACCGCGCTCGCCTCCAGCGACGGCACGCGCACGTGCACGAACTGGCCCGGCTCCATCGCCGCCGCCATCTGCGGCGCGGCGACGACCAGGTAGCGGTAGCCCGCGCCGATGTCGAGATGCTCCAGAACCTTGCACGTTTCATCCTGCATCGCTCGTTTCCTTCCTTAGATTTTCCTCAAGACAGATTTGATCGCGATCCACATCGCGCGCTTGATCCGCTGGACGTCCGGCGTCACGGTGCGGAAGCGCAGGATGAATTCGGGCGAATAGGTGACGAGCACCGGCGTGCCGTCGGCCGCCGTCAGCCAGTTGCCGGGCGCGCCCTTCAGACCCGGGAACCACATCTCCAGCGCGCGCGCGCCGAGCGCGACATAGACCTTCGCCGGCGGGCGCGGCGGCGCGACGAGC
>JAFUEM010000124.1 GCA_017463935.1 Kiritimatiellia bacterium | reverse complement strand
GTCGGCGGAGCGTTGTCTTGGGATTCCCATAAATGGTTCTCCTTCCCCTCCTCCTCCCCCCACCCCCTTTCCTCCTTGCTATCTTCTCCCTTGCGCTGACGCGCAAAAAGAAATTCAAAAACTATGGTTGCTCGGGGAGGGGGCGTGCGTTTACTTTCGGACACAGTACCGAGAGGTAAGAACTCCGACGGTTGGGGTTCTCGCGCGGGGCCTTGCGGCTGCTTCGCAGTTCGCGCTTTGCGCTCACCCAACCCGACGCCTTCATATCCCCCGGCCGACAGGCCGTCCGCGAAGCGGATGCCCTAGCAGGGGTGCGCGGGCGCATTCCCGCTCCGCAGCTTCGCGCCATCCAACCAGTTCCTGTTGGCTTCAGATGCATGTCTTCGATTCTTCAACTTATGCACAGGAAGAATATGGAGATGCCCTCGAGATTGAATTCAGGAAGGCCGGCATTCCGTATGTCCGCGAGGACGGCGTGCGGGCATGAACTCCGATGGCTAGCAAAGGGGCTCCGCTAACGCTTCGCCTCTGCTTCGCGCTCTCAAGCCCCGTCAGTTGAATCCAAATGAGAGCGATTCTATCTGCGCTTCGCGCAGGCGTAGCGTTAGCGGAGCCCCTTTGGCAATCTTCGGAGTTGCAAACTTCGGTCGTCCCCAACTCCAGTACGACACCTTTGACCTCGCAAAACTCCCTTCGGGTTCCGTCATTGAAACTGCGGCTGCGCCGCAGATCAAGACAACGCCATGTCTGGCCGTGGAAAGCGAATCATCGCCGCGAAGCACTGACAATTCTGCGGAGCGGTAGCGAGAGCCACACGGATCGGAGTTCTTCACCTCGCAGCCGGAAAGCCAACCGAAAGTTCGCTCCGGCCACGAGGATGGATGTATGGCCCCGAAATCCGTGAACCCCGACAACGTAAACGGCAAACCGCCGCGATTTCTCCAACTTAAGGAGACGACGGCCAATCCGGGCAGGACAAAAACCCATGCTCAACGCACCTCCACCACCGCAAAATCAACTTTACGTTCGTTTGCTTTCAGAACGTGCGTTTACTTTTGACAGTGGCGATTCGCCTTTATCTGACCCCGTTTGCATAAGCCCCATGTATTGCCAGCGCGAACTCAACATTTAATCGTTATTTATTTGGAAGTTTGATTCAGCCCGCTCCTTGGCTTTGCGCAACTCCTCTTGGATTTTCTTGAGGTCCTCACGCATGGTTTCACGTTCGCGTAGTTTGGCGAGTGCCTCATTTGATTTGGCTTCGTCTTCAGCCTGTTTATGCAAATCTTCACCGAGAATGGCGCTTAGGCGGAGATTGTTGTTATCAGCGGCATTCTTCTTGGCCATTGCTTCTGCTTCCTGTTGTCGAAGATCAGCCAACCGCTTGTTCAGGGCCGCAATCTGGTTGGTGGCTGCCAATGCTCCTAAATCTCTGGCTTTTTCGTATTTTCCCATAACTCTGGCGAACGCAACTTCATTTGTAATCAGGTCGTAATCTTTTCTACCGTTATACACAAAACCGCCACAATATGCGCGTATGACATTTTCCCTTGGATTATGCCCCAGGAGGCTGCGTCCCCTCTCATCCAGCAAATCAGACTCGTCGCAAAGACCTTCAACAAGGATAGCATTTGCGTAATTCATGTCGCAAGCTTTGCAAAGCATTTTGTATGCGGCATGACCGTCCATAGGCAGTTCTGCGCCTTGGGCATAGCGCATGGCAATTTGGAAATAGCCTTTACCTTTCCCTGTCCGAACAAGTTCAAACGCCTCTTCAATCGGAATCAACGGTTCTAGCAATGTTTCTGCTGTATTGATTCGACGGCGAAGCACTGATTGCGCGTTAGAGGAAAGGCATACTGCCGACAAAATCAGGGTAAGTAAGAGTTTCGTTTTCATAATGATTATTTATTATTATCATAGTTGAGAAAAAGGGCTTGTCCTCGTTCCGTGTCGTCTTATCGTCTCCCTGTCCCGCCACACGCAGAACACTTTCGATCACAAGGCACGGCTTGCCCTCCACTACGATATGTTCCAGTCCCATGACAGATTTTACAATTCCCGCTTCCATAACAAACTGGGCACATTCCACTCCTACCACCACCGCCAAACGCCGGCATAGGCATGGGATTTGGGGCAGGCATTGGCATGACTGATTGTCCGCCACCCATATTGTCGCATACGGACATAAATGCTGCCACTTGCATTGCCGCATGCAAATGTTCTTGGTATTGTGAATCGTACTTACGAATTATTGGCGCAATGGAAATAACGCTTTGTTGCTGAACTATGTTGCCAGATCTTGCAGCGTTTACAACATCTTGCCAGTAGCCAACAACCCCTGCCTGTCTTCGTTCCGGCGGAAGTGCAGCAAACAATGCATCAATTTGTTGTGGTGTAATCTGCGATTGCATCATCCCCCATTGACCTAACGTGGCCATTGATGACAACGCGATACAGACAATAATCAATAGTTTCTTCATTTCCGTTCTCCATGCCCTTGTTGATATTTCACGGGCAGAGAATCGGGCTTGTCCTCGTTCCGTGTCGCTCCGCTTGCGCGGCGGTCAGGCACGAATCGAGGGCATGAAAAACCTCTCATCGTGTCCCGAATGAGGTCTTAGGAAACCATGAGAGAACATAAAGAGAGGTAAACGCTTGCGCGTTATCTCTGCCAAGTATCGCTCTCGTTGAAAGTTCCTAAGTTTCATTCGGCGACCGCTTTGCAGCGCAAATTGTCTATACGACGGGCCGTTGCCCGCCTATGTACCGGTTAGTGACTGATTGCCGTTCCTTTCATTTTCAGTTCCACTATTTGAGATAGTTTATGCCATAGCGGGGTGGGTGCGGCGATGAGGCGTGTACGCCTTGATTTTCTCCGCCAGTTCGTAAATACTCTCACCATCCTCGTTGAATTGCGTCTCGCGCCATTTGGTGTAATCGCGCGGTTCGCGGTTCATCAGCACGATGAAGCGTTCCATGTCCACATGCCCCACAAGCCCGACAAGGGCGTTAAAGCAGTAGGTCTTCAACTCGCTATCGGTTCGTGTAGTCATGACCCATCCTCCATTGCAAGATCAACCGGGTTCGCAACCCGCATCCCTCCCTGCGGGCGCACGAGCCGAAGACCCAAAGCTTCTCGGCCTTGCGCCTCCTCGCGATCGCGTAGATTTCATCCCACTTCGCGCGGATCTCGTCTAACATGCACATTTGCAAACGCGGATATTATGCCCCAAGAGAAAACAAAGGCATTTTAGCAAAAATCATCCTTCCCGTCAATCTGGGGAACGGCGGGGCTTTTCGCTCATGTCCGCGAACGGCGTGAGCCTTGAGCAAATCCGGTTTTTTCTTCCCACCTTCTTGATTGGAAGCAACTGGGGGAAACAACTGGGGGGGAAAACAAAACGCCCCTTACTGGACGGCGTTGCGCAGGTCGTCCGCCGGCGTGTGCGGCCGGTCGGGCTTGTGCACGCCCAGCGCGTCGCGGCCGTCCGCCGCCGGATGCGCCGACACCGCCTTGAGAACCTCCTCCGAGAGACGGCCGCCCTCCATCGGCGTCAGGATGACGTGCGGCTTGATGAGGACGATGAGCTCCGTGCGCTCCTTCACCTTCTCCGTGCCGCGGAAGAGCCACCCGAGGAGCGGAATCGATCCGAGGACGGGCGTGCGCCAGTACGTCTCGCCCTCCTTCTCCTTCACGAGGCCGCCGGCCATGATCGTCATTCCGTCGTTCGCCACGAACGTCCCGGCGAGCGAGCGCGACTCCACGAACTCAATCGCCTTCGTCGCGCCGCTGCCGCCGTCGACGGGGATGTCCACCTTGTCGGGGCTGACCTCGCTCTCCTCCTGCACGAGGTGGAGCGTCACCGTCTTGTCGGCGTTGATGTTCGGCGTGATGAGCAGCATCGTGCCGACGTCCTCCTTCGTGATCTCGACCGTCGGCGTGCTGACGATGGACGGCCCCAGCGTCGTCGCCGTCGTCTCGCCGGGCCGCCAGCCCGTCACGAGCGGATACTGCTTGCCCGAGAAGATGCGCGAGACCTCGTTGTTCGCGACGAGCAGCGACGGCGTCGCGAGCGTCTTGATCCGGCCGTCCGTCTGCATCAGCTGGATCTGCGCCGACAGCGTGTCGTTCACGACCGCGAACGCGAACGTCGGGTTGAACGTGTCCATGCCCGCCTGCAGCGCGCTCGCGGCGACCTGGCCGGAGTTGCCCGCCGTGTGCGTCGCGCGGTTGAACGCATACCGGAACGACGCCTCGTAGTCGTCGTCGATCGACAGCTCCATCACCTTCAGCTCCAGGAGCACCATCGGCGTGGGCACGTCAAGGCGCTGGACGAGCGCGCGGATCTCCTCCATCACGCGCCGGTCGCTCGTGCGGACGATCAGGATGTTGTTCTTGCGCGAGAGCGACACGAAGATGTTGGCGACCGCCGCCGTCGCCTGCGCGCGCACGCGGTCGACGAGGTTGGTGTCGCCCGCCGCCGCCGCCCGCTCG
>JAFUEM010000123.1 GCA_017463935.1 Kiritimatiellia bacterium | reverse complement strand
GTCGCGGCGCTGAGCATGACGCTGCCGAAGGTGCTGTTCACGAACAACGACGGCGGGGCGGAGCCGGGCGACATCGCCGCGCTGTCGCTGGGCTTCGTGTCGCCGACGCCGACGAACGGGACGCTGACGCTGGACCTGGCGCTGCCCAGCCTCGATGTGAACGTGTGGGCGTACAGCAACCGGGTCGGCGCGGTCGCATTCCCGCTGACATGGAATGTCGAGGACTTCACGGGGCTTGAACTGTTTGTGGAGGGGCGCGCCGAGGACGTGATGGAGGAGATCAACTGCTTTACGTTTGAATGGCGGGACGATGGCGGAACCCTGCTCGCGGGCGTGACGAACCGCTTTACGGTCTACCATCCCGTGGCGAACGTGGTCAACGGGACGCTGCGCGACGGCGGGGAGCTGTGCAACCCTGCGGCAGTCGTGACCGGGACGAACGCCTGCTTCGCGCTGGAGTTTCCGACGCTGCATCCGGCGCTGAATCCGATCCGGTGGTCGGTCGCGGAGGGCGACGCGCGTTTTGTCGGCGGCGACACCGGCGAGCGGGTGCGCGTCGCGTCCGACGTGGCTAACCAGGTCGTGACGCTCCGTGCGCAGATCGGCGACTCGGTCAGCCGCCCCATCGAGATGAAGGCGCACGTGGTCGAGCCCGTCCGCGTCAAGACGACGGCGTGGATCGTCCGGGACGATTTCGGCGGGAATGCGGCCAGAAGCGCGGCGGACGTCACCAATATCATCGCCGAGGTCAACAGGGTCTACGCGCAGATCGGCGTGTCATTCTACATAGATTCGATTTCGTATACGAATGATAGTGATTTGCTTGATTTGACGGATGGAACGTTGTCTAACGGTCGAGATCATTTGATGGTCAGTGAGTTGGTGAATCTTTCGCAGAATACGGACGGGGTGGAGTTGTATTTTGTCAATGATGTTGGAGGTGGCGCGTTGGGATGCAGCAACGACTATGGATCGATCGTTTCCGCCAACGGCGATGCACTGACGGTGGCGCATGAACTGGGCCATTCGTTCAGGACAAGCGCCAATTCCCCTTGCCTGAAAGATGTCTATCCGCATGGCAAGAGAAATGCTTCCTTGGCGCTGTTGCACAATGAAATATCGCGGGCGCATCTGTATGACGACTGGAACAACGGCACGGGCTTGCGCTACTATGAAAACGGCAAGAGCCAGTCGGATGTGATCAAGCGGTTGCTGATGTGCGGCATCAATTATCCAAGCTGTAGGGATTTGTCTGCGGGGCAGGTCTATGGGTTGCGTGAAGATAATGCCGAGACGACTGTCGATGTAGGGTTCTTTACGGGCAACATCAGAAAACTACCCAGTCACAGATAACCACAATTCAAGGAGTGAAGCGATGAAGATGAAGCAGATTATGACGATTGGCGCAACACTGGCGTGCATGTGCGCGTTCGCCGCAAAGGGGACGCGCGCGGAGCGCATCGCGGCGCTGGAGGAGATCGTCACCTGGCCGCCGTGCTGCTCGAACGAGGACGACTATGTGCCGCCCGAGGAGGATGTGCGACTTCGGTATGAACTGACGCGGGAGGAGTTTCTGCAGGATTTGCTGACGCTTGCCGGCAAGTATGACCGAAACGAGACAAACGATTATCACAGGTTGGCGCGAAAACTGGCGGTTGCAAATGTGAGCGTATATGGCGGCACCAACGAACTGCCCTATCTTTCGGCGATCTGGCATGATGCACAGGACTATGCACAGCGAGAGGCGCTTCTTGGTGCAATGTTGATCAATTCGCATTCAGCAGATGTGTTTGACATCGCGAATGAAGTGCTGACAAATGCGACAACGTTTTCGGCATCTTTGCGGGAAGCTGTTTATTTGCGTCTAGGGAAATATTACCGATATGATACGACGGCCGTGCAGGAGCAGAAGAACCGGATAGCCTCCTACTTCCTCTCTCGCGTTGACCTTGAACGCGAACCCATTTACGCCTATCTCGACAGGAAGGTCTGTGAAATGTTCCCGTCGTACCGCCACAGTCAGCGGCGGCGCGACAATCTCGCGGCGGTCTACGACCCGACGCTGACCGGCGCGCCGAAGGAAGTCTACGAGGCCCGCGTCCGCGACGCGCAACCCGTCGGGG
>JAFUEM010000057.1 GCA_017463935.1 Kiritimatiellia bacterium | reverse complement strand
GGCGAAGTACGGCACCGTCGAGCGGCTGAACGAAGCGTGGCCCGTCCCCTACCGCTCGTTCTTCGACATCTCGTTCTCCGCCGAATCGAAGCTGCCGCCCGGCCGCGTCCAGCCCGGCGAGAAGTTCGCGACGTGGCTGGAGCTCAAGTCGCAGTACGTGACGGACGCGCTCGCGCGCGGCGACTACGTGTCGCGCACGCTGCCCGCGCCGCTCGCCGACCACGCCGCCGAGATCCGCAACGCGCTCGCCGTCCAGTTCCTCGAGCACGGCTGGCGCGACTTCCTCGAAAGCTGCGCGGCGAACTACCGGCTCGTCGGCGACTACCTCTTCCTGCGCGGGCGCGCGTTCGCGAACACGATCCTTCTCGTCATCCTCTCGGTGCTCGCGTCGCTCACCGTCAACCCGCTCGCCGCGTACGCGCTTTCGCGCTTCCGGCTCGCCGCGACGGAGCGGATCATCCTCTTCCTCCTCGCGACGATGGCGTTCCCCGCAGCCGTCACCGCGATCCCCGGCTTCCTGCTGATCCGCGACCTGGGGCTCCTGAACACGTTCGCCGCGCTCGTCCTGCCGACGGTCGCCAGCGGCATGTCCATCTTCATCCTCAAGGGCTTCTTCGACGCGCTGCCGCGCGAGCTCTACGAGGCGGCGGCCATCGACGGCGCGGGCGAGTGGACGGTCTTCCGCCGGATCACGCTGCCGATGACGACGCCGATCCTCGCCGTCAACGCGCTCAACGCCTTCATCCACGCCTACTCGTCGTGGGAGTGGGCGTTCCTCGTCTGCCAGAAGGAATCGCACTGGACGCTCGCGGTGTGGATGTACCAGATGTCGCAGACGATGGCGCACCAGCCGTGGTGCGTGATGGCGGGCTTCGTCGTCGTCTCGCTGCCGACGGCCGCCGTCTTCCTGCTCTGCCAGAAGATCATCCTGCGCGGCGTCGTGCTGCCGTCGATGAAATAGATGCGGCCGTCGATGAAGTAGAAAAAAAGGAGGAGGGAGCGTTTGCGCGCTCCCTCCGTTCCTTTTCGGTTCAGTCCCGCGAACTTACTTCGCGATGACGCGGACCATCTCGAGAACCTTGTTCGAGTAGCCCCACTCGTTGTCGTACCACGAGCAGACCTTGACGAACGTCGGGTCGAGCTGGATGCCCGCCTTGACGTCGAAGATCGACGTGCGCGCATCGCCGCGGAAGTCGGTCGAGACGACCGCTTCGTCGGTGTAGCCGAGAACGCCCTTGAGCTCGCCCTCGCTCGCCGCCTTCATCGCCTTGCAGATGTCCTCGTAGGTCGCCGCCTTCTCGAGCTCGACCGTGAGGTCCACGAACGAGACGTCGGAGGTCGGAACGCGGACCGACATGCCCGTGAGCTTGCCGTTGAGCGCCGGGAGAACCTTGCCGACGGCCTTCGCCGCGCCCGTCGAGGACGGGATCATGTTCTCGAGGATGCCGCGGCCGCCGCGCCAGTCCTTCTTGGACGGGCCGTCGACCGTCTTCTGCGTCGCCGTCGCCGCGTGGATCGTGGTCATGAGACCGCGCTTGATGCCGAAGGTGTCGTTGAGGACCTTCGAGATCGGCGCGAGGCAGTTCGTCGTGCAGGAGGCGTTGGAGATGATGTCCTGACCGGCGTAGGTCTTGTCATTGACGCCGTAGACGAACATCGGGGTCGCGTCCTTCGAGGGCGCCGACATGATGACCTTCTTCGCGCCGGCGGTGATGTGCGCACGCGCCTTCTCGTCCGTGAGGAAGAGGCCCGTCGACTCGACGACGACTTCCGCGCCGACTTCGTTCCACTTGAGCGCCGCCGGATCCTTCTCGGCCGTGAGGCGGATCGCCTTGCCGTCAACCGTCATCGTCGTGCCGTCGACCTTGATGTCGTGCTCGAACTTGCCGTGCACGGAGTCGTACTTCAGCATGTACGCGAGGTAGTCGGGATCGAGGAGGTCGTTGATGCCGACGACTTCGATGTCATTCGCGAAGTTCTCCACGGCCGCGCGGAAAACCATCCGGCCGATGCGGCCGAAACCATTGATGCCAACCTTGATTGCCATTTGTTTGTTCCTTTTTTTGTTTGTGTGTTTACTCGTTTGTTGTCTGTCAGAAAAATCGTTTCTGTCTGTCAGAAAAACTTTTGTCTGTCAGAAAGAATTGTCACGTCGGCCCAAGCGCGTGGAGCCGCAAGGCGGAAGAAGCGCCGGGCCGACGTTCCGCTATGCCTTCGTGACCTTTCCGTTCTTCAGGCAGCGGGTGCAGACCGTGACGCGCTTGGTGTTGCCCTTGCCGTCGGTCGTGCGGACCGTCTGGAGATTGGGGAGGAAACGACGCTTGGTGATGCCGGTCGTGTGCAGACCGATGCCGCCCTTGTACTTCGGCGAACCCTTGCGGACGACGACGTTGCCGACCGAAGGACCCTTGCCGCAAATTTCGCAAACTCTGGACATTTTCGTGTTCCTTTCGTCTGAAGTTCCTTAGTTGCCCGGCTGCCATTCGACGTTCGCGAACGCGGCCTCGAACGCATTGCCGAGGCTGTCGCTGCCCGCCGTCTTGGCGCTGACCGGCTCCGGGGTCTCGCCCGCGGCTTCCGCCTCGAGCTTGCGGACCTCGTCATCGGTCATGGACATCGCGCGGATCGACAGCCCGATGCGGCGCTCGCCCTTGTCGACCTTGACGACGCGCGCCTCGACCTCCTGGCCGACCTCGAGCGCATCCTTGACCTTCTCGACGCGCTGGTCGGCGATCTGGGAGATGTGCACGAGCCCGTCCACGCCGTCCTCCAGCTCGACGAACGCGCCGAACGAGGCGATCTTGGAGACCTTGCCCTTGACGACGGAGCCGACCGCGTACTTCGAGGCGATCTCCGCCCACGGATCGGTCTGCGCCTGCTTGAGGCCGAGCGAAATGCGCTGTTCCTTCGGGTTGACGTCGATGACGACCGCCTCGACCTCCTGGCCCTTCTGCAGCACTTCCGACGGATGGTTGATCTTGCGCGTCCAGCTCATGTCGCTGACGTGGATCATGCCGTCGATGCCCTCTTCGAGCTCGACGAACGCGCCGTAGGCCGTGAAGTTGCGGACCTTGCCCTTGACCTTCGAGCCGACCGGGAAGCGGTCCTGGACCGTGTCCCACGGGTTGGCCTGGGTCTGGCGGATGCCGAGCGCGATCTTCTGGTTCTCGACGTCGACCGACAGGACGACGACCTGGACCTCGTCGCCGACGCTGAGCATGTCGCTCGCGCGCGCCACGCGCTTGGTCCACGAGAACTCGCTGATGTGGACGAGGCCCTCGATGCCGGGGGCGATCTCGACGAACGCGCCGTAGGCGGCGAGGTTGACGACCTTGCCCGACACGCGCGAACCGACCGGGAACTGATCCTGGATCGTGTTCCACGGGTTCTCGGTGATCTGCTTGAGGCCGAGGCTGACGCGCTCGCGGTCGCGATCAACGTCGAGCACCATGACGTCGAGCTCCTGGCCGACCTTGAGGACTTCGCTCGGGTGCTTCACGCGGCCCCAGCTCATGTCCGTGATGTGCAGCAGGCCGTCGAGGCCGTCGAGATCGATGAACGCGCCGAAGTCGGTGATGTTCTTCACGCGGCCCTTCTTGATCTCGCCCTTCTGGAGGCTCGCGAGCAGCTCCGCCTTCTTCTCGGCGAGCGTACCCTCGATGAGCTCGCGGCGCGAGACGATGAGGTTGCGGCGCTCGTTGGAAATCTTGATGACCTTGAAGTCGAACGTCTGGCCGACGTAGGGCTCCAGCTCCTTGACGGGCGTGACCTCGACCTGGCTGCCGGGGAGGAACGCCTCGACGTCGTCGATCTGGACGAGGAGGCCGCCGCGCACCGCGCTCTTGACCGTACCCGTGACGACGCACCCTTCGACGTAGCGCGCCAGGATCTTCTCCCAGCGGATCTTGTCGTCGGCCGCCTTCTTGGACAGGACGACCGCACCCGTCTTGTCGTTCTCCAGCTCGCGGAGCATGACGGTGACCTTGTCGCCGATCTTGACGTCGGCGCCTTCGCCGAACTCGCTGATGTCCACCGCGCCCGTGGACTTGTAACCGATGTCGACGTACACGTCGTCACCCTTGATTGCGCTGACGGTGCCTTCCACGAGGCTGCCGCCCTTGAACTTCGACTCCTGACCCGCCTGGGCGAGCATTTCCGCCATTGCCGCGGAACGCTCCGTCGGAGCCGTCGGCTTACGAACTGCCATTTTTCTAACTGTTTTCTTCGTTTGTTGATGTGCGCGGTTTTCTGCCGCGTCCGCCTCGTCTTTGAGCGCGGAGTGGATATTTTATCAAAAACGCCGCTTCCCGCGCAACACCCCAAATTAAAATATTTTTTGCGGCGCCGACGGCGGAGAGGCGAGCTCTTCGCCGTCCTTCTGGTACAGGCGGATCCAGTCAACCCAGTATTCAATGGGCAGCCGGTCCCTTTCCGTGATGCGAGACCACGGCGGACACCACCCGTGCCCCGGCGTAAAGATCTCGTTGTTGATGTGGATGTTGTGGAAGTCATGGTGGCCCGCCATGCCCAGATTCTCGCCCGGACAGTAGTCGTCCGCCTCGCCGATCGGGAACGTCGCGTACTTTTCGCCATCCACGTAGAACGACATCTCCTGCGGCGTCCACTCGAACCCGTACACATGGAACTCGTCGTTCAGCCGCGCGCAGTCCTTGAACGTGTAGGCGCGGTTCAGGCATCCTTCTCCGCCCGGCAGCATGACGTGCCGCCCGCCGGGGGCCCACTTGTGCAGATTCGCGACGACGGCGTTTGTTGAGGAGAACACTTCGAAGATGTCGACTTCCGACCCCCAGGCCGCCTTCTGCAGGCCCGGCTGCGCCGTCATCCAGAAGCTCGGCCACGCGCCGTGACGAAACGGGATCCGCGCCCGCATCTCAAGATAGCCGTACCTGAACGCCATCCGGTCGCGCGTCGAAACGCTGCGCGACAGCATCTGCGGCCGGGCCGGATCGCCGGACGGAACGACCAGAAGATGAAGGCATCCGCCCTCGACCCGCACCGTCCGCGCATCGTTCGTATAGATGCAGTCGGAGGATCTCATCATCGGGTGGAACTTCCACCGGGTCTCGTCCAGCGCCCCGCCGTCGAACTCATCGCGCCACACCAGCCGCCGCCCCTGCCGGGGCGACGAAGACGCCGCCTCCGCGCCGCAGACGGCCGCAACGGCGAAGCAAACCGCCGCGCCTGTCAAGATGAGCAGTCTGTGCATCTGCCCGCCTCCCCGGTTGATGGCGTCAGCCGCTTCCCGCTCAGGGCGTTTCCACGGCGATGGACGCGTGGTAGCTCTGGAGCGACTTGACCTCGCCCTGGCCGCTCATCGCGGCGGCGATGCCCTCGGCGGCCGCGTAGGCCGCGGCAATCGTCGTCAGGTACGGCACCTTGTACTTGATGCACGCCTTGCGGATGCGGCCCGAATGCTCGATGGAGTTGGCCTTGACCGACGGCGTGTTGATGACGAGCGAAACCTCGCGGTTCTTGATGACGTCGAGGCAGTCCGGGCGGCCCTCGCCGATCTTGGCGACCGCGTACGCGGGAATGCCGAGATCGCGCAGCCACGCCGCCGTGCCCTCCGTCGCGAGAATCGTGAAGCCGAGATCGACGAGCTTCTTCACGGCCGCCTCGATGTCGGCCTGCTTCTGCGTGAGCGAGACGAGCACGCGGCCCGGCTTCGTCGGCAGCGGCGCGCCGGCGGCCTCCTGCGACTTGAAGTAGGCGAGGCCGAAGTTGTCCGCGAGTCCCAGCACCTCGCCCGTCGAGCGCATCTCCGGCCCGAGCACGGGATCGACCTCCGGGAACTTGTCGAACGGCAGCACCGCCTCCTTGACGCCGAAGTAGGGGACGGTCCGCTTCCGGTCGAGGCCCATCGACTTCACCGTGTCGCCGAGCATGAGGTGCGTCGCGATGCCGGCCATCTGCACGCCGCCGACCTTCGAGACAAGCGGGACCGTGCGGCTCGCGCGCGGGTTCGCCTCGATGACGTACACCTTGTCGTCCTCGATCGCGAACTGCATGTTCATGAGGCCGACGACCTTCAGCTCCGTCGCGATGCGGCGCGTGTAGTCGAGGATCGTCGCCCGGTTCTTCTCGCTGATCGACACGGGCGGCAGCACGCACGCGGAGTCGCCCGAGTGGATGCCGGCGAGCTCGACGTGCTGCATGATCGCGGGAATGAAGATGTCCGTGCCGTCCGACAGCGCATCCGCCTCGCATTCGAGCGCGTGGTGGAGGAAGCGGTCGAGGTAGAGCGGCCGGTCGGGCGTCACGCCCACGGCCTTCGCGACGTATTCCCGCAGCGCCGATTCGTCGTAGATGACCTCCATGCCGCGCCCGCCGAGGACGAACGACGGCCGGATGATGATCGGGTAGCCGAGCTTCTCGACGCACTTCAGCGCGCCGTCGATGTCGCTCGCCATCATCGACTCGGGCATCGGGATGCCGAGCCGGTCCATGATGGAGTGGAAGAGGTCGCGGTCCTCCGCGTCGTCGATTGAATCGACCGACGTGCCGAGGATGCGGCAGCCGGCCTCCTGAAGCCCGCGCGCGATGTTGAGCGGCGTCTGGCCGCCGAACTGGACGATGACGCCCATCGGCTTCTCGGCCTCGTAGATCTGAAGGACGTCCTCGACCGTCACCGGCTCGAAGTAGAGCTTGTCGGACGTGTCGTAGTCGGTCGACACCGTCTCGGGGTTGCAGTTGACGATGATCGTCTCGTAGCCCATCTGGCGCATCGCCATCGCGGCGTGGCAGCAGCAGTAGTCGAACTCGATGCCCTGGCCGATCCGGTTGGGGCCGCCGCCGAGGATCATCACCTTCTTCGGGTTGGCCGAGACGGGCGCCTCGCCGAACGCGGCGTGACCCGGCTTCGGATCGTGGTAGGTCGAATAGTAGTAGGCCTGGCCCTCGACGCCGGAGACCGGCACGGCGAACCAGCGCTCCTTGCAGCCGAGCGCCGCGCGCCGGTCGCGGATCGCCTTCTCCGGCACGTCCAGCAGCTGCGCGAGATACTTGTCGCTGAAGCCGTCCTTCTTGGCGCGCACGAGCAGCTCGTCGGGCAGCGCGCCGCCCTTGCAGCGGAGAATCTCCTCCTCCTCCTCGACGAGCTCGCGCATCTGCTGCACGAAGTACGCCTTCACGCCGGTGCGCGCGAAGATCTGCTCGTCCGTCGCGCCCTTGCGGAGCGCCTCGTACATCTGGAAGTGGCGCTCGGAGTTGGGCGTCGCGAGGAGCGAGAGGAGCTCGTCCAGCGACTTCTCGTGGAAGTCCTTCGCGAAGCCGAGCCCCGCGCGGCCGCGCTCGAGCGCGCGGATCGCCTTCTGGAACGCCTCCTTGTACGTCTTGCCGATGGACATCACCTCGCCGACGGCCTTCATCTGCGTGCCGAGCTTGTCCTCGACGGCGCGGAACTTCTCGAACGCCCAGCGCGCGAACTTGAGGACGACGTAGTCGCCGTCCGGCGTGTACTTCTCGAGCGTCCCGTCGCGCCAGTAGGGAATCTCGTCCATCGTCATCCCCGCGGCGAGCTTGGCCGAGACGAGCGCGATGGGGAAGCCCGTCGCCTTCGACGCGAGCGCCGACGAGCGCGAGGTGCGCGGGTTGATCTCGATGATGACGACGCGGCCCGACTTCGGGTCGTGCGCGAACTGGACGTTCGTGCCGCCGATGACGCCGATCGCCTCGACGATCTTGAACGCATCGCGCTTCAGCCGCTCCTCGAGCTCCTTGGAGATCGTCAGGAACGGCGCCGCGCAGAAGCTGTCGCCCGTGTGGACGCCGACCGCGTCGATGTTCTCGATGAAGCAGACCGCGATCATCTGGTTCTTCGCGTCGCGGACGACCTCGACCTCCAGCTCCTCCCAGTTGAGGATCGACTCCTCGATGAGGCACTGGTGCGTGAGCGAGGCGTCGAGGCCGCGCGCGCAGATCGTCTGGAGCTCCTCGTCGTTGTAGCAGAAGCCGCCGCCCGCGCCGCCCATCGTGTAGGCCGGCCGGACCACCACGGGGTAGCCGATCGTGTCGTGGACGAGGTTCAGCGCCGCCTCGACCGAGTGGACGATGCCCGACTTCGGCGTCTCGATGCCGAGCTTCTGCATCGTCTCCTTGAAGATCTCGCGGTCCTCGCCGCGCTCGATCGCGTCCAGGTTGACGCCGATGACCTTCACGCCGTACTTGTCGAGGATGCCCTTCTTCGCGAGCTCCATGGAAAGGTTGAGGCCCGTCTGCCCGCCGAGGTTCGGCAATATGGCATCGGGCCTCTCTTTCGCGATGATCTGTTCGAGCCGCGCTTCGTTCAATGGCTCGATGTAGGTCGCGTCCGCCATCACCGGGTCGGTCATGATCGTCGCGGGGTTGGAGTTGACGAGGACGACCTTGTAGCCGCAGGCCCTCAGGGCCTTGCACGCCTGCGTTCCCGAATAGTCGAATTCGCAGGCCTGTCCGATCACGATCGGACCCGAGCCAATGATCAGCACCTTGTCGACGTCTGCACGCTTCATGTTTTGCCCTTCCTGAAAAAAGTTGGCGAATAGTATATCATAAATTCGCCGCACGCGCCGTCACTGCCGCAGGCAGAGAAGGCCGCCGGCGAGGATGATCGCCTTTTCGCGCGCCGAAAGCGCCGTCTGGAGCGTCACGTCGCCCGCCTTCGTCCGGACGGTGAGCCGCCCGTCGCCCGCCACCGCCGCGCGAAGGCCCTTGAACGCCAGCCGGTCGCCCGCCGCGAGCTTTTCGTAGTCCGCCGGATTGGCGAACGTGAACGGCACGATGCCGAAATTGACGAGGTTGGCGCGGTGGATGCGCTCGATCGACTTGGCGACGACCGCCTTGACGCCGAGGTACATCGGGCAGAGCGCCGCGTGCTCGCGGCTCGACCCCTGGCCGTAGCTCTCGCCCGCGACGATCACGTTCGCGCGCCCCGCCGCGCGGTTCGCCTGGCAGATGTCGTGGAACTTCGGCTCGCACGGCTCGAAGACGTACTTCGCGTATTCGGGGATGTTGGAGCGGTACTTGAGCCGCGCGCCCGCCGGCATGATGTGGTCGGTCGTGATCTTGTCGCCGACCTTGATCGCCACGACGCCGTCCAGATCGTCCGCGAGCGGCGCGCCCTTCGGCACCGGCGCGATGTTGGGCCCGCGCACGATCGTCGTGCCCTTCACGCCCCTGCCAGCCGTCGCGCGGTAGAGGAAGAGCGCGTCGTCGACGGGGAACTTCTTGGGGCTCGGCACGGCGGCGACCGGTTTCGCCGTCGGCAGCTCCACGCGGCCCGTCAGCGCGCTCGCCGCCGCCGTCTCGGGAGAGACGAGGTAGACCTGCGCCGACTTGGTGCCGCTGCGGCCCTCGAAATTGCGGTTGTTGGTGCGCAGGCTGACCGCGCCCGTGCGCGGGCTCATGTGCGCGCCGATGCAGAAACCGCACGCGTTCTCGAGCATCCGGCAGCCGGCCGCATGGAGGATCGCGAGCGACCCGTCCTTCGCGAGCATGTTGATGACCTGGCGCGAGCCGCACGCGATGCCGACCTCCACGTCGTCCGCCACGTGCCGCCCCTTCAGGTAGAGCGCGACGGTGCGGATGTCGCGGTAGGAGGAGTTGGTGCACGAGCCGATCAGGATCTGGTTGACCTTCGTGCCCTTCATCGACCTGACCGTCACGATGTTGCCGGGGCTGTGGGGCGCGGCCATGAGCGGCTCGATCTTCGCGAGGTCGATGACGAACGTGTCGTCGTACGTCGCGCCGCGGTCCGCGACGATCTCCGTGAAGTCGCCCGCGCGCCCCTGCGCCGCGAGGAACTGGCGCGTCACCCGGTCGGACGGGAAGACGCTCGTCGTCACGCCGAGCTCCGCGCCCATGTTGGCGATCGTCGCGCGCGAGGGCACGTCGAGCGTCCCGACGCCGTCGCCCGTGTATTCGAAGATCCAGCCGACGTTCCCCTTCGTGCCGTACTTCTCGAGCACCTTCAGGATGACGTCCTTCGCGCTGACGCCGCGCCGCAGCCGCCCCTTGAGCACGATGGCGCGCACCTTCGGCGTCGGGATGTGGAACGCGCCGCCGGCCATCGCGACGGCGATGTCGATGCCGCCCGCGCCGATGGCGATCTGGCCGATGCCGCCGCCGGTGGGCGTGTGCGAGTCGCTGCCGAGGAGCGTCGTGCCGGGCTTGCCGAAGCGCTCGAGGTGGAGCTGGTGGCAGATGCCGTTGCCGCACTTCGAGTAGACGATGCCGTACTTCTTGGCGATCGACTGGAGGAAGTCGTGGTCGTCGGCGTTCTCGAAGCCGATCTGCACCGTGTTGTGGTCGACGTAGCTCACCGAGATGTCGGTCTTGACGCGGGGGACGCCCATCGACTCGAACTGGAGGTACGCCATCGTACCCGTCGCGTCCTGCGTCAGCGTCTGGTCGATGCGGATGCCGAGCTCCGCGTCCGTCGCGGGATCTCCCTCGACGAGGTGCGCGGCGAGAATCTTCTGGACGACGTTCCGCGGCGCTTCTGCCGCGGCCTTCTTCTGTGCTGTCTTCTTCGTGGCCATGATGGGCGGTAGTATATCACAGCCGCCCCGCCCGCTTCAACCGTGACAAACCAAGAGAGTGAGCGGGCGCATCGGGCCGGACTACTCGCTGCGGCGCATCTTGAGTCCGAAGAGCCCGCCGACCCAGCTCGTCGACGGATGCCCCCGGAACTCGACCCGGACCGCCTTGCGGCCGTTCGTCTTCTCCGCCGGCAGCCTGTAGACGACATCGTGGAAGCGCGACCGGTCGCCGCCCGCGAACGCGAGCGTGACCGTGCCGAGACGTTCGCCGTCGATGAACAGATCGAAACTCCGGCCGCTGTCGCCGCCGAAATACGTCACGACCAGCTCCATGTCGGCCGCGGGATCGACGTCCATCGTGTAGCCGATCCGCCCGTCCGCCCCTGCCGCATGGCGGTACTTCCGGTCCTTGAAGTCGCCGACGCTGCTGTGCTCGCCGGCGTAGGCGTGGTTCACCTCGCTCTGCTGGAAGCCCGGCTCGACGGTGTCCGTCACGCGCGCGGCCATCTGCGCCTTGAGCTTCTCCACGGCCGCGAGCTTCTCCTTCTCGGCCGCCCACGCCTTCAAGGTCATCACCGGGAAGTACACGGTGTAGTGCTCTTCATAGACATGATGGAACGGAACCAGCGTCAGATCGTCCGGCCTGAGGAGTCCGTTCGTGCGCCACCGGAGCGCGCCCTTCTCCCGGACGACCCGTGCCGTGACGTCGCCGCCGTCCGACACGATGGCCCTGGCATTTTCCTCCGTTCCGCCGGGCGAGGCGAGATGGTTGTCCCAGCGCTCCTTCGCGAGGTCCTTCTCGCCGGTCTTCGCCGGGTTGATGCCGACCAGCACCATCGGCCCGTACATGAACGCGGCGAATCTGCCGTCGGAATGCGGCAGCGCCTCCAGATGCAGCGCCATCGGCAGCCGGACGGTCAGCTCGTCGCCGTCCTTCCACGTCCGGTCGATCGCGAGGTAGCCGTCCCTGTCCGGCACGCCCGTGAACGACGTCTTCAGACCGGCGCACCAGTACGGCCGGCGCAGCTTCAGCCTGAAGCGGACGGGCCGGCCGTCTGCGGTGCGGACGGTGAAGCGGGCCGTCTCCTCTTCCGGGAAGCGGGTCTCCTGCACGAGGACGACGCCCTTTTCCTGCCATTTCAGCCGGGAGGCCATGTAGAGGTTGACCCAGAGCGTGTCGTCATCGTAGTAGTAAATCTGCTCGGTGTAGCGCACGGGATTCTCCATGCCCGTCCCGACGCAGCACCACCAGGCGCCCGTCGGCGTGGACCAGGTCTTGAACGCGACCGGCTTCTGGCTCAGGAAGTAGCCGAACTCGCCGGGCCGGCGGCCGATCTGGACCAGCAGCTGGTTGATGATCGCGCGCTCCACGAAGTCCATCCGGCGCGCATCGGGCCGCCAGGAGAACATGTGTCCCGTGAGCCGGATCATGTTGTTGATGTTGCACGTCTCGGAGTTGTCCTTGCCGAGCTTCTGCGGCGTGAGCGCGACGTTGTAGAAGTGTTCGGCATCGCTGTGTCCGCCGTTCGCGAAGGAGCGCTCGTTCACGACCGAGTTCCAGAACGTGTCGATGGCAAGATGCGTCTTTTCGTCCCCGGTCATCTCGTAGATCGTCGCAAGACCCGTCACTTTCGGCACCTGCGTGTTCGCGTGAAGTCCGTCGAGCCTGTCCTCGCCGCGGCGGAGCGGATCGAACACGCGCCGGTCGTCGAACCAGACGGTCGCGAGGCGCATGTACTTCGCGTCGCCCGTATCCTGCGCCAGCTGCGCGAACACCTCGTTGAGGCCGCCCCATTCGGAGACGAGCAGCTTCTGGCGCTCCGCGTCGTCCAGATCCCTGACGGCCTCGAAATAGAAGTCCGCCATGCCGCGCTCGACCGCCAGCGCCTTCCGGTTCCCCGCGATGCGGTATGCGTCGCGCAGGCCGGCGAGAATCTTGTGCAGCGTGTAGTTCGGCACCCAGCACTTGGAGATGTCGAATCCGCCCGTGGTGAACGTGTGGTTTCGGATCGACTCGTAGATCGCCCGGCGGCAGGTGTGCAGATACCCGTCGCCGTTCGCGGCCTGACACGCGGCGAGCTCGTCCACGATGTAGTCGATGCGCGCATTCGCCTTTGCCTTCGCGTCGCCCGTCTCCTGCGCGTACAGGAGCGAAAGCGCCGTGAGATAGTGCCCGAGCGAGTGGCCCGTGATCTCCGCCCCCTCCCAGCCCGTGTAGCGAGACGCCTTCTTCGGCAGCTTCGCCTCTTCGCGGAATCCGGCAAGAAGGCTGTCCGCGCTGACCGTCTCCAGCAAGAACGCGCGGTTCACCTCATACGCGCGAAGGAACGGGCCCTCGCCCAGCCGGACGTCCTGCGGCGCGAACGGCCGCGCCCGGAACGCCACCTCGGACGCCTCGCAGCGCGGCGCGACGGCGCAGGAAAGCGCGAGCGCCGCAACGGAAAAACAGCATGTGATCATTTTCATGACAGTATTAGAGCATATGCGAAGGGACGACCCAGCTGACGCAGCGGTTCTCCGCTCGGAACATCTCCCGCGCGACGGCGCGCACCTCGGCCGCCGTCACGGCGCGCACGGCCGCGATCTCGGCCTCGATGTCGGCCGGCCGCCCGAACGCGAGGAGCGTGGAGCCGAGATGGAACATCCGCGTCACCATCTTCTCCTGCGACAGCCGGAAGTTCCCGATCATGAACTCCTTCGTCCGCGCGAGCTCCGCGGCGGAAACGCCGCGCGTGCACAGCTTCGCGATCTCGCGTTCGACCGTCGCGAGCGCCTGCCGCGCCTTGGGGGCGTCGAGCCCCGCCGTGACGGTGAACATCCCCGCGTCCTTGAAAAACTGCAGCCGCGACGCGATGTCGTAGCTGAGGCCGCGCTTCTCGCGCACCTCCTGGAAGAGGCGGCTCATCATCCCGCGCCCGAGGACCGCGTCGACGACCGATGCCGCGTAGCGCCGCGGATCGGTCACGCCGAACGTGCGGTAGCCGAGCGCGAGCTGCGTCTGGTGGATGTCCTTCGCCAGCGTCAGCTCCCCCGCCGTC
>JAFUEM010000122.1 GCA_017463935.1 Kiritimatiellia bacterium | reverse complement strand
GCGCCGCCGTGAAGTGGGCGAGGCCCCCTTCCGCGTGCACGCGCACGCACGGGCGGCCGACGAGCCACTTCAGGATGTCGAGGTCGTGGCAGCACTTCGCGACGATCATCGGCGTCGTCGCCTGCGCGTCGTGCCAGTTGCCGCGCACGAACGAATGCGCCATGTGCGCGAACTGGACCGGCTCCTGGTGCTGGATGCTGACGAGTTCGCCGATGAGCCCGTCGTCGAGCGCCGCCTTGAGCGCGCGGAAGTACGGCGCGTACCGGAGCACGTGGCCGACCGCGACCATCACGCCCGTCTCGCGCTGGCGCCGGAGGAGCGCGCGGCACGCATCCGCCGTCTGCGCCATCGGCTTCTCGAGCAGGATGTCGTAGCCCTGGCGCATCGCCTCCATCGCCGGCTCGAAATGGAGATCGTCGGGCAGCGAGACGAGGAGGATGTCGGCGAGACGGCCCGCGGCCAGCAGCTCGCGGAAGTCGCCGAAGCGGCGGTCGGCGGGGAGATCCCACATCTCGCCCATCCGGTCGCGCCGCGCCGCGTTGATGTCCGCGACCGCGACGACGCGCAGCGTGCCGGGAAAGAGCTTCCCGTACGCGGTGTACTCAAAACCGCGCGAACCCGCGCCCATGACCGCGACGGTGAGTTCGCGGCGGGTGCGGGTTCCAAGCGGCCTGACCGGATAGTTGAGCGTCAGCTCCTCCATCGGCAGCCTCCGGCGGCTTACGCCTTGGCGTCGAGCTCCGCCATCGCGGCCTTGCGCGAGAGCTTGATGCGCCCGCGCTGCTCGTCGATGTCGATGCACTTGACCATGATCTTGTCGCCGACCTTGCAGACGCCGTCCATCGACTTGAGGAACTTGTCGGAGAACTCGCTGATGTGCACGAGCCCTTCGAGCCCCGGGAGGATCTCGGCGAACGCGCCGAAGTCCTTGATCGCGGTGACGGTCGCCTCGTAGATCTTGCCGATCTCCGCCTCGGCGGTCAGCTTGTTGATCTCCTTGATCGTCCTCTCCATCATCTCGGGCGAGGTCGCGTAGACGGTGACGAGGCCGATGTTGAGCGCCTTGTCCTCGTCGATGTCGATCTGGGCGCCCGTCGTCGCGCAGAGGGCCTTGATCGTCTCGCCGCCCTTGCCGATGACCGCGCCGATCTTCTCGGCCTTGATGGTGATCGTCTTCATGCGCGGCACGTACGGGTTGAGCTCCGCGCGCGGCGCCGGGATGACGGTCTCCATGAAGTCGATGATCTTCAGCCGCGCGTCATGCGCCGCCTTGACCGCGCCCTCGACGAGGTCCCACGTGAGGCCGCGCAGCTTCAGGTCGACCTGGAAGCCGGTGATGCCCTTGCGGGTGCCGCCGACCTTGAAGTCCATGTCGCCGCAGTGGTCTTCCGCGCCGAGAATGTCGGTGACGAGCACCTTCTGGGACTGGTCGTCGTTGGTGAAGAGTCCGATCGAAATGCCCGCGACCGTGCGCTTCAGCGGCACGCCCGCGTCCATGAGCGCGAGGCAGCCGTTGCAGATCGACGCCATCGACGACGAGCCGTTCGAGCCCATGATCTCGGAGACCACGCGGATCGAATACGGGAAATCGTCGGGGAGCACCTCCGCGAGCGAACGCTCGGCGAGCGCGCCGTGGCCGATCTCGCGGCGGCCCGTGGAGCCGAGGCGGCCGACCTCGCCCGTGCAGTAGGGCGGGAAGTTGTAGTGCAGCATGAAGCGCTTCGAGAGGTCCCCGCCCGTCACCGAGTCGAGTTCCTGCGCGTCCTTCTTCGTGCCGAGCGTGACCGTCGCGAACGACTGCGTCTCGCCGCGCGAGAAGATCGCCGAGCCGTGGAGGCGCGGGAGAACCCCGACCTGCGCGGAGAGCGGACGGATCTCGTGCTGGGCGCGGCCGTCGATGCGCTTGCCGTGGACGAGCACGTTCCTGCGGACGGTCTCGATCTCGAGCGCGTCGAAGAGGTGGACGAAGCCGACGGCGTCGATCTCGGGCCACTTCTCGCTGACCTTCTTGAGGAGGTCCTCCTTGATCGCGCTGACCTTGCCCTGGCGCTCCAGCTTGCCCTTGATGAGCAGCGCCGCCGCGAGCGCCTCGCCGCCCTCCTTGCGGATGAAGTCCATCTTGTCCTGCGGCTGCGGGACGTCGACGATCACCTTGTCGGGCTTGCCGAGCGCGCGGCGCATCTCGATCTGGAGGTCGATGATCTTCTCGACCTCCTCGTGCGCGCGCTTGAGCGCCGCGATGAAGTCCTCGTCGCTGATCTCGCTCGCGGAGCCTTCCATCATCAGGAACTTGCCGCGCAGGCCGGCGTAGAGGAGGTCGATGTCGCTCTTCGCCTTCTGCTCGTGCGTCGGGTTGATGACCCACTCGCCGTCGACGCGGCCGATGCGCACGCAGCCGATCGGGCCCATGAACGGAATCTCCGAGATGTGCAGCGCGGCCGACGCGGCGTTCACCGCGAGGAAGTCGCCCTCGCGCGTCCCGTCGGACTGGATGAGCGTCGAGTTGACCTGGACGTCGTTGTAGTAGCCGTCGGGGAAGAGCGGACGGATCGGACGGTCGCACATGCGCGCCGTGAGGATCTCCTTCGACGAGGGACGCGCCTCACGCTTGAAGAAGCCGCCGGGGAAGCGGCCCGCCGCGTAGAACTTCTCGCGGTATTCGCACTGCAGCGGGAAGAAGTCGATGCCTTCGCGCGGCGTGTCGGTGTTGGTGACCGCCGTGAAAACGGTCGTGTCACCGTACGAGACGGTGACGGCCCCGGCGGCCTGCTGCGCCAGGAGCCCGGTCTCGATCACGAGGTCCGTCCCCGCGATGTCGACCTTGAACTGCTTTGTACCTTGCATTGTCTTTTTCTTTCTGTTAGTCAGCTGTCCTTACTTCGCGCGCAGACCGAGCTTCTTGACGAGCGCGTAGTAGCCGTCGGCGTTCTCGCGCTTGAAGTACTCGAGGAGTTTGCGGCGGTTCTGCACCTTGCGCAGGAGGCCGTAGCGCGAGGAGTGGTCCTTCTTGTTCGCCTTGAGGTGGGCCGTGAGCGCCTCGATCTCGCGGGTCAGGAGCGCAATCTGCACTTCGCAGGATCCCGTGTCGCGGTCATGGCGCTGGAATTCGTTCTTGATGGCGGCCTTGTCGAGTTTCATCTTGTGTGTGTCTTTCGTTTTCGTTCCGCGAACCGGGAAGCCGAAACCCTGCCGAGGCCGCACCGTGCGGCTTCGTCGCCCTTCGATCGAAGAGCCTCCGCGGCAGGGATAACCTCCTGAGACAGTCGCAGATTGGCGTGTAGTATATCACATTTCGCCGCGTGCGCGCAACCCCCCGCGCGCGGGCGGGGCGTACGCCGGCGAGGAGAACGGCGGCACGTCCGTGCGCCCTTCGCGCCAGTCGCGGACGGCCGCGAGCCGCGCCTTGAAGCGCGCCTCCAGCCCGAGGCCGCACGGCTCGTAGTAGCGCCGGCCGTCCAGCGCCTCGGGCAGACACGACATGCGCGCGATCTTCTCGTCGGTGTCGTGCGCGTACGTGTAGCCCTTGCCGTAGTCGAGCGCCTTCATGAGGCGCGTGGGCGCATTGCGGATGTGGAGCGGCACGGGCTCGGCCATCCGCTCCTGCGCGTCCTTCGCCGCCTTGAGGTACGCCGCCTCCATCGCGTTCGACTTCGGCGCGAGCGCGAGGTAGACGACGATCTGCGTCAGGTGCACGGTGCACTCCGGCACCCCAAGGTTGTGGCACGCATCCCAGACCGCGTTCGCCAGAAGGAGCGCGTTCGGGTCGGCCAGCCCCACGTC
>JAFUEM010000121.1 GCA_017463935.1 Kiritimatiellia bacterium | reverse complement strand
GCGCACGTGCGCGTCGTTCATCGCGCACCGGCTCGGCGCACCGGTCGGCGGCACCGTCGGCTACCAGGTGCGGCTGGAGCGCAGGATCGGCACGGCGACGCGGCTGGAGATCGTCACCGAGGGGCTGCTCACGCAGCGGCTCCTGAACGACCCGGAGCTTGCGGACGTCGGGCTCGTCATCTTCGATGAATTCCACGAACGCTCGCTCGCGTGCGACACGAGTTTCGCGCTGGCGCTCGAGACGAAGCGCGCGCTGCGCGAGGATCTGCGGCTCGTCGTGATGTCGGCGACGCTGGACGCGGACGAGGTGGCGGCGCACCTCGGCGCGGACGTCGCGAAGATCCACGCCGACGGGCGGATGTTCCCGGTCGAGACGAAGTATCTCGGCGGCCTGTCGATGAGCGCGGCGGTGGTGCGCGCGCTGAAGGAATCGGACGGCGACATCCTCTGCTTCCTGCCGGGCGAGGGCGAAATCCGCCGCGCGGAAGCGGCGCTTCAGGAGCTGCAGGCGGCGCGCGGCGCGGCAGAAGTGCCGCGGTGCGACATCCTGCCCCTGTACGGGTCGCTGCCGAAGGAGGCGCAGGACCGCGTCTTCGAGACGGGCGGGCGGCGGAAGGTGATCCTGGCGACGAGCCTTGCGGAAACGTCGGTGACGCTGCCGGGCATTTCGGTCGTCATCGATTCGGGGCTCATGCGCATTCCGCGCTTTTCGCCGACGACGGGCATGAGCGGGCTCAAGACGGTGCCGCTGTCGATGGACCGCGCGGAGCAGCGGCGCGGACGCGCGGGGCGCGTGCGCGCGGGCGTCTGCTACCGGCTGTGGGACGCGGGCGAGAATCTGTCGCGGCCGAAGAAGATGAATCCCGAGATCCTCGACGCGGATCTCTGCGCGCTCGTGCTGACGAGCGCGGCGTGGGGCGCGCGGCGGCGGGAGGATCTGCCGTGGCTGACGGTGCCGCCGGCGAGCGCGTGGGATCAGGCGGCGGGACTGCTGAAGCTGCTGGGCGCAATCGAGGCGGACGGGCGGCTGACGAAGAAGGGCGAGGCGATGGCGAAGCTGCCGATGCACCCGCGCCTCGCGAACATGGTCCTCGGCAACGGCGGCGAGACGGCGGCGCTCCTCGCGGCCATCATCGAGGAGGGGGCGAAGACGCGCGAGACGGACATCCGCAAGGTGCTCGACGAGGTGCGCGAGACGCCGAACCGCCCGTATTCGAGCCGCGTGCTGCGGCTGGCGAAGAAATTTCTGCACGCGCCCGCGCGGCGCGGCGGCGGCGCGGCGGAATCGGAAGGGGCGCTTCTGGCGCGCGCCTATCCCGACCGCGTGGCGAAGAACCGCGGGAACGGGACGTTCCGGATGGTGTCGGGGCGCGGCGCGTGCCTGGAGTCGAGCGACGCGCTCGCGAAAGCGCCGTATCTCGTTGTCTGCGAGGTCGACGACCGGCCGGGCGACGCCAAGGTGTTTCTGGCCTGTCCGATCGACGAGGCGGAGATCGTCGGCCTCTTCGGCGACCGGCTGACGGAAGAGGACTTTTGCGCGTGGGACCGGCGCGAGGAGCGCGTCAAGTGCGTCGTGCGGCGCAAGCTCGGCGAGATGGTGATGGACGAACGGCCGGTGACGTCGCCCGCCGAACTGGCGCGCCGCGGGGACGAGGTGGCGCGCGCGCTGTTGGACGGCATTCGGCAGAAGGGCGTCGCCAATCTGCCGTGCTGGACGAAGGAATCGCTTCAATATCGTGCCAGAATTGCGTTTTTGAGCCGCGTTTTTGAAGTTTCTGAAGGGTCTGACCCCATGGGGAACGTGGGGACAGACCCCACGGGATGGCCCGAACCGACGGATGAACGCATCCTTGAGGCGCTCGCAGGGTTCATTGGCGGGATGACGAAATGGAAGGATCTGGAGCGGCTCGATCTCTTCGCCGTCTTCGACTGTCTGCTGGCCGAGGCGGGGCATGACCGCCGCGAACTGGACCGCCTCGCGCCCGCGCGCATGGAGGTGCCGAGCGGCAGCCGGATGATGATCCATTACGAAGGCGACGAGCCGACGGTGCAGGTGCGTCTGCAGGAGTGCTTCGGGCTCATGCAGACGCCGAAGGTGGCGGGCGGGCGCGTGCCGATCGTCATGACGCTGCTCTCGCCGGCGCAGCGGCCGATCCAGATCACGAAGGATCTGGCCGGTTTCTGGCGCGAAGGCTACCAGCTCGTGCGCAAGGACATGCGCGGGCGCTATCCCAAGCACGCCTGGCCGGAAGATCCGCTGACGGCGGTGGCGAGACGGCGGAATTTTTGATATACTATTCCTCCAATGGGATTGTAGCTCAACTGGACAGAGCGACGGTTTCCTAAACCGTAGGTTCCGGGTTCGATTCCCGGCAGTCCCACCAACACTAAAGGCCCGTATTTATTGGGCGAAATTGATTTTGCGGCCGAAATTAATGGTGTAGTAAGAATGTAGTAATTCAAGGAGCGAACATGACACT
>JAFUEM010000120.1 GCA_017463935.1 Kiritimatiellia bacterium | reverse complement strand
GTGGCTCCGCACGCGCGCGAGGCTCACGTTTTTTGCATACGGCTTCGTCGGGATCAGCTCGACCGCGAACGGCACATCCTCCCTCCGCGCCGCCGCGCCTCCGCGCGAGTCCTCCTCCCCTGCGCGCACGAAGACCCGCTTCCGCTTCGTGATATGGTTGAAGTCGCTCGTCCAGTAGACGACCTCGTGCCCGGCGCGCGCGAACGCCGCCGCCATCAGCCAGAACCTGAGCGGCCGCCCGCCCTCCAGCGGCAGCGTATCGAACGGATTTTCAATCCACACGCGCATAGTAGCTCTTTCCCTTCATCCCCGACGCGAGGAAGGCGCGGACGGGCGCGTTCTTCGCCGTCGCGACGCAATCGACCGGCGGCGCGTAGCCGAGCGCGTCGGCGATATACGCGTAGACGAACTGCTCCAGCGTCCGCCCCATCGCGCGGCAGCTCATGACGAAATCGGTGATGCGCCGCGCCGCGCAGTCGACCACCGTGTAGCAGACGATCCCCTGCGCGCCGAACCGGTCCCACGTGCGGAAGACGTCGACGCGCTTCGTCGCGTCGGCGAGGAGCGCGGCAAAACTGCCGCGGTCGCGGCGGATCGTCGTGGCGTTGAACTGGTTCGTCTTGCCCGCCATCTGCACGAGGCGGTCCAGATCCGATTCCGTCGCGCGCGCCGGCTGCACCTTCAGGTCCAGATCCGCCAGATAGTCGCCGACCGACGCATACCGCTTTTTCAGTTCCGTCGCGGCGGCGGCCGCCGCGTAGTTCGCCGCGCGCAGCCGGTCTTCCGCCGTCCGGCCCGCGTCGAAGAAGAAATACTCCTTCAGGCGGCGCAGGAGCGCGGGGCCCGGCATGCCGCCGTCCCACGGCGCGACGGCGACCGCCGGCAGGTGCGCGGCCATCTGCGCGCGCTCGTAGGGATTGTCGTCGAGAAAGACGACCGATTCGACACCGAGGTTCAGGTCGCGGCACGCCTCGACGAGGTTGCCGGCCTTCGGCGCCCAGTTGATCTGGAGCGAGGCGAAGTCGCCGTCCTGAAGCGGCATGTCCGCGCGCAGGAACGGGAAGACGGGATCGTTCTTGGAGAGGAGCACGAGCAGCACGCCGTCGGCGCGCAGCCGCCGGAGCCCTTCCTGAAAAGCGCGAAACGGCTCCAGCGCGTCCTTGCCGTCTTCGGAGAGGATGCCGCGCCAGAGTGTATTGTCCGCGTCCACCGCCAGCACCTTGCGCGGCGAACGCAGCGCCGCCCAGCGGCATTCGTCGACGAGCGCGCGGATGCCGTCGAGCGAATACGGCATGGATGCGAGCCGGCGCAGGCGTTCGTCGTAAAAGCCCGGCACTTCGGCGGCGAGCGCCGCGTCGTGCGCGGTCACGTCGAAGACGAGATCGGATTGGAAGCGGTTGAGCGCGGAAGCGGGGTCGATCAGCTCCTGCCGCCACGTGCCGAAGCCGGCCGGGACGTAGACCTCGAAGCCCGCTTCGCGGAAGTAGGGCGCCATCAGATCGAGCGCCACGTCGCCTGTCAACGCCACCTTCATTTCGCGAGGCGGACGCGCGGGTCGAGCGCGGCGTAGAGGAGGTCGGTGACGAGGTTGACGAACTGGTAGAGAAGCGCGCCCAGCACGACGACCGCGCGCACGACCGCCATGTCCGACGAATGGATGGCGTTGATCGAGACAGAGCCGAGCCCCGGAATGCCGAAGAAGCTTTCGAGAAGGAGCGAGCCCGTGAAGAGGTACGGGATCGAGAGCGAGACATACGTGACAATCGGAATGAGCGCGTTCCTGAGGACGTGGCGCACCATGATGACGGGGCGCGACAGCCCTTTCGCGCGCGCGGTCAGCACGTACGGCTTGTAGAGCTCGTCGAGGATCGCCGTGCGGAAGAAGCGGATGTCCATGCCGAGCGAGCTGACGATGCCGATCAGAACGGGCAGCACGAGGTGGAGCGGCGACGAATAGCCCCAGACGGGAAAGAGCCCCACCTTGTACGAGAGGAGGAACTGCCCCGCGAGCACCCACACGACGTAGTTGACGCTCATGAGCACCGTCGACAGGACGAGGATCGTCCGGTCCGCCCAGCCGCCGCGCGCCGCCGCCGAGACGAGCGCGAGCATCAGGGCGACGATCGTGCCGCCGACGAGGATCGGCACCGTCAGCGACAGGCTCGGCCCCACGCCGCGCGCGAGGATGTCGGCGACCGGCTCGTTCAGCTCCGTCGAATAGCCGAGGTCGCCCTTCGCGACGCCCTTGACGAAGTTGAAGAACTGGCTGTCGAACCACCGGCCGTCCGCGCCGATGACGAGCGGCTTGTCGTAGCCGTAGCGGTGGTTGAACGCGGCGATGGATTCGGCGGTCGCGTTCTTGCCGAGGATCGTCACGGCGGGCGAGCCGCCGACCACGTTGAAGAGAAGAAACGTCAGGAGCAGGATGCCGAAGGTGGTGGGCACCACCTCAAGAAGCCGCTGGCCGACGTACTTCCACATGGCGCGCTAGGCGTTGATGGCGCGGCGGAGCCGCGCGGCGATCAGCGCCGGATCGCAATGGTCGAGCCGCTCCAGCGTCTTCGCCCAGCGGTACGCGCCCGAGCCGCCGACGTCGTAGGGCCGGTGCACGAAGAGCTCGTCGAACGCGCGGCGGCGGTCGCGGTACTTCTGCTGCGTCTCGGCGAGCTTGCGCTCGAACGCGCCGACGTAGGCGTCGGCGAACGCCTGCACGTCCGTCAGGTACGGCGCGCGGCGGCGCACGACGTTCGCGTACGGCGCGACCGAATCCTCCAGCGCGTGCTGGTAGCTGGCGAAGCTGCCCGAATGGTCGGTGACGACGAGGCGCACCGGCAGGCCGTCGGAGCCGATCTGGATGACCTCGTAGTACTTGTCGAACAGGTTCTCCTTCTCGGCCGTGCGCCGCCCGACGACGAGGTCGAGCGCCGCCGCCTCGCCCATCAGCTCCGCGAACTTGAGCGCGAACGCGGGGTTTCGGTACTTCGACAGCGGAATCTTGTCCGACGCCGTGCCGTTCACGTAGGAGCGCAGGTAGTAGTAGGCGCGCACGGTCGTGCCGTTGTACTGGTTGCGGCCGTAGTACTTCTCGGTAAAGCTGCCCGGCGCGACGCGGTGCGGCAGGTTCATGCCGAGCTGCTGGCACATGAGGCGGCGGTCCATGATGTAGTCGGCGTACTCGTTCGCCTCGATGATCGAGCGCAGGAGATCCTTGCCCTCGTCGAGGTGCTCGGCGATGCCCCACTTCTGGAACGTGAGCATGTAGATCGCCGCGAGCGGCTTGCGCTTGCTCTTGCACTGGCAGATGTAGACGTTGCGGCGGCGCGGCTGGCCCTCGCTGTCGCGGGCGAGCGAGCGCGTGATGCGCCCGATGTTGATGTATTCGAGGTCCGCGAAGAAGCGCGTGAGCGCGAAGATGATGTTCTTCACGCGCAGGTCGCAGATCTCGGCGAGCGCGGGGTCGCGCGTGCGGTTGTACTCCTCCCAGATCGAATCGAAGATGACCTCGCCGTTGTCGATGACGCGCGCGCCCGGCAGCCATTCGATCTGGCGGTAGAACTCGGGGCTGATGCCCTGGATCAGCTCGCCCGCGCCGGCCGCCGTCTCGTTCGGGCCGCGCGTGATCGTCTCGGCCATCGCCATGCGCCAGTCGTAGTTGTCGAGCGATTCGACGCGCAGCTCCGGCGGGATCGACATGCGCCATTCGGCGTCGATCGCGTGCACCGCGGCGCACAGCTCCCGGTCGTTCAGGCTGTCGATCTCGAGCGCCTTGAACTTCTGCTTGATCTCGATGGGCGTCGTCACCGGGAAGAGGTCGAGCTCGGGGTTGCCGAGGCGGTTGCGGCGCGCGAACAGGACCTGCGCCTCCTTGAGCTGGGCGCGGAAGGTGGCCGGATCGAGCTCCGTCGCCATCTCCGAGCCGGCGACCGTCGCGTAGCGCGTGCCCGAGGCGCTGTTGTAGTAGTAGAACGTCGGCTCGCCGAGGATGGCGACGCGCGAGGATTCGATGATCTGCTTGATGTCGTCCTGCGAGATCGGCTGGCGCGCCATCCGCCAGTTTTCGCCGCGCGCCCGGAGCGCGTTGCGGACCTTCGCGGAGTGCGTGTTCAGATAGCGGATGTTGCGCTTCGAGACGAGCTTCTGCAGCTCCTCGTCGGCCTTGACCGCGAGATCGACGCGGTTCGGGTCGGGACGGATCAGGATCTGGCGGTCGGTGAAGATGAGGTCCACCGACTGCTCCAGCTCCGCGTCCTCCTCGGCCTCGGTCATCGGCGGCAGCCCTTCTGCGCCGCGCAGCTTGTTGACGTGTTCGATCCACTCCATGCGCTGCATCGCGTGGAAGGCTCCCGTCGTGACTAGACCGGGGGTCTTGAAGAAGATGGTGCCGACGCGGCTCTTGAGCCGTCCGTTGGCATCCTTGGCAAAAAGAGGTTCACCGAGTATCGTCATAGGGTGAATATTATAGCAAAAACCGCGCCCCTTGTGCATGCCCTCCGGCACGGGTTTTTCAGGCGAGGGCGCGGGCGAGGCGCTCGTCGATGTCGTGGGAGACGAGCGGGTCGAGAAGCGGATCGAGCTCGCCGTCGATGATGCGGTCGAGCGAATACAGGGTCAGGTTGATGCGGTGGTCGGTCATCCGGTTCTGCGGGAAGTTGTAGGTGCGGATGCGCTCCGAGCGGTCGCCGCTGCCGCGCAGCGTCAGGCGGTCCGCGCCGACCCTCGCCTCCTCCTCGCGCCGCCGGAAGTCGAGAATGCGCGCCTTCAGCGTCGCAAAGCACTTCTCGCGGTTGCGCTGCTGGCTGCGCTCGTCCTGGCAGACGGCGACAAGGCCCGTCGGCAGGTGCGTCATGCGCACGGCCGATTCCGTCTTGTTGACGTGCTGGCCGCCCGCGCCGCCCGCGCAGAAGAGGTCGATGCGGATGTCCTTTTCGGGGATTTCGAGCTCGTCCTCCTCGTCCGCCTCGGGAAAGACGACGACCGTCGCGGCCGACGTGTGGATGCGCCCCTGCGCCTCGGTGACGGGCACGCGCTGGACGCGGTGGCCGCCCGACTCGAACCGGAGCCGCCCGTACGCGCCCTCGCCGACGACGGTGAAGACGACCTCCTTGTAGCCTTCGAGCGACGTCGCGTTGGCGTTCATGACCGAAATCTTCCAGCCGCGCGTCTCGGCGTAGCGGCTGTACATGCGGAAGAGATCGCCCGCGAAAAGCGCCGCCTCCTCGCCGCCCGTGCCGGCGCGGATTTCCATGACCGCGTTGCGGCCCTCGAGCGGATCGGGCGGCAGCAGTGCCGCGCTCACGTCCTTTTCGCTCGCCTCCTCCAGCTGGTAGGCGGTCCAGACGTAGTCGAGCTTCTTGAGCGCCGAATACTCCGCGAGCACGGCGCGGTAGCGCTTGCGGTCGGCCAAAACCGAAGGGTCGCCCAGCTCCGCTTCCACGGCGGCCAAGCGACCCAGCTTTGCCTCGATCTGTTTTTCGTCGAGCAAGCTTACTTCGCGAACTTCGCGTAGCGCTTCTTGAACGAATCGACGCGGCCTTCGGTGTCGACCATCGTCTTCTGGCCGGTGAAGTAGGGGTGGCACGCCGCGCAGGTGTTGACCGTCATCGCCTTCTTGGTGGAACGGGTGTGGATGACGTTGCCGCACGCGCAGGTGATCGTGGCGTCGCCGTAGGCGGGATGGATGTCTTTCTTCATGGTACTTTTCTTTCTTCTTTAGGAAATTGGCGGATAGTATATCATTATTTGCCCCTCCCGCGCAAGGGGGGAAATGTCGCACGCGGCCCGATTAGGCGAGGACAGGCCCCAAGATCTACACGTCAGTCGGAATAGCTGGCGTCGAAGACGATTTCGAGCGTGCGGCCGGGGAAGCGCGGCGCGAGCTCCGCCGCCAGCGCGTCCCTCAGCGCGGCGCGGTCGCGGACCGAGAAATCCACCAGCAAATCGAAATAGACGACACCGTTCGCATCGTCAAAAACGAGCCCGTGCACACCGAGGACGCCCGGATGGCGCCGCGCGGTCGCTTCGATGGCGGCGCGCTCCTCCCGACGCGACGGATCGACGGCGTAGACGCCGACCGTCAGCACGAGGCGGTGCGCCGCCATCACGGCCTTCTGGACCGCATGCGTGATGCGATGGACGTCGGCGGCGCTGAGCGTCGCGTCCACCTCGACATGAACGGAGCCGATGGCGGCGTCCGGCCCGTAGTTGTGGAGGATAAGGTCGTGGACGCCCAAAACACCGTCCACGCCCAGGATCGTCGCGCGGATCGGGCGCGTCACCTCCGCGTCCGGGCGGCGGCCCATGATGCTGGCGACCGAGCCGAGCAGCATCCCCACGCCGGCCTTGAGAATGAAGAACGCAATCGCCGCGCCGATCCAGCCGTCCAGATTGACGCCCGTCACAAGAAGAATGATCGCGCCAGCGAGCGTCGCCGCCGAAATGAGCGCGTCGAGGCTCGCATCCGCGCCGGAGGCGACGAGCGCATCCGAATGACAGGCGCGCCCCTGCGCCGAGACATAGCGCCCAAGCGCAAACTTGGCGACGACGGCCACGGCGACGATGACGAGCGCGGCCACGCTGTAATCGGGCGTTTCGGGACGGACGATCTTGCGGACGGATTCGACGAACGCGCCCGCGCCGGCGGCAAGGACGAGCGCGGCAATCGAGACGGCGCTGAAATACTCGATGCGTCCGTAACCGAACGGATGCCGGGCGTCCGGCGCGCGCCGCGCAAGCTTCACGCCGAGAATCGTCAGAACGGAACCGAGCGCGTCCGTCAGGTTGTTGACCGCGTCGAGGACGATGGCCACCGACCCGGCGACGACGCCGACCGCCGCCTTAAACCCCGCCAGCAGCAGGTTCGCGGCGATTCCGACCAGACTCGTGCGGGTGATGCGCTCCTCGCGTTCGACACTTGTGGCAACCTCATTCATCTCCGATCTCCTGATTGGTATTATATCATTTCCAACGCCTCTACGGGGCGAGAAAGAGGCGCGCCCTTCCGCCGCACCGGTTTTTCGTGGTCGCGCGGGCAGTCGTCCGCGCCCTTACGCAAGGCCGGCGCGGTTGAGGCGGTAGTTCATCATGCGCGGGGAGACGCCCAGCTCGCGCCCCGCCGCCGACCGGTTGCCGTGGTGGCGCGCGAGGGCGTTTTCAAGAATGCGCTTCTCGACGGCCGCCAGCTGCTCGTCCAGCGTCAGCGTCTCGTCGGGACGGAACGGGTCTTCGGCGAACTCGGGCAGCTGGAGCGCGGGCGGCAGGTTGTAGCTGTGCACGCACTCGTCCTTCGCGGTCAGGACGGCGTGCTCGATGCAGTTCTCCAGCTCGCGGACGTTGCCCGGCCACTTGTACGCCAGCAGCATGTTGACGGCGGGCGGCGACAGGCGCGTCACCTTCTTGCCGTACTTGACGTTCATCTGCGCGAGGAAATGCTCGGCCAGCAGCACGATGTCGCCCGTGCGCGCCGCGAGGTCCGGCATCGTGACCGGAATGACCGAGATGCGGTAGTAGAGGTCTTCGCGGAAGAGCTTCTTCGCCATCAGCTCCTCGAGGTTGCGCGACGTCGCGGCGATGAAGCGGACGTCGGAATGGAGCTCCTCGTTGGAGCCGACGCGCGAGAACGTGCGCTCCTGCAGGAAGCGCAGCAGCTTCACCTGCACCTTGGGAGACAGGTCGCCGATCTCGTCCAGAAAGAGTGTGCCGCCGTCCGCGGCCTCGGCGCGCCCGATGCGGCGGCTCTGCGCGTCGGTGAACGCGCCCTTCTCGTGGCCGAACAGCTCCGACTCGATCAGCGCCTCGGGCAGGGCCGCGCAGTTGAGAACGATGAACGGTTTGTCCCGGCGGTGCGACAGCCCCTGGATGGCACGCGCGACGAGCTCCTTGCCCGTGCCGCTTGCGCCGCGGATGAGGACGGTCGCGTCGCTCGGCGCGATCTGGCGGATCTGCTCGTACACCGCGCGCATCTCGCGGCAGTTGCCGATCAGCCGCCCCGGATTGCCCCGGAGCATGTCGCGCAGCTGCCGGTTCTCCTCGATGAGCGCATCGTGCTCGGCGCGCTCCTCGCGGCAGACCTGCGCGGCCTCGGCGGTGATGTTGGCGATGATCCCGAGCAGCGCCACGTCGTTGACGAGCTGCGTCGTGTCGCCGCGCATCGCGCGGTCGACGGACAGGGTGCCGATGACCTGCCCGAGGTGCGTCAGCGGCACGCAGACGAACGACAGCGCCTCGTGCGCGGCGCGCGCGCCCGTGCGGTTCAGGAAGCGCCGGTCGCGGCGGATGTCGGGCACGACCTCCG
>JAFUEM010000119.1 GCA_017463935.1 Kiritimatiellia bacterium | reverse complement strand
GAGCCGGCGGCGGCGCCCGTCCTGGACGCCGACGCGACGGCGGCGGAGATGGTGGCCGCCTGCCGCGCGATGATCCCGCGCGACGTGACGGTCGAAGGGCGGATCGTGCTGCGCAACCGCAAGGGCATCGTGCAGGCGGAGTACGGCTACGCGCTGACGCGCGCGGCGGGCGAGACGCACCTGACGGTCACGGACAAGGGCGGCGCGCCGGTGGCGTTCGAGAAGGAAGGGCGGCTCCTGGGCACCGACGTCACGTGGAGCGATCTGACGCTCGACTATCTGTGGTGGGACGACTTCGACCGCGAACGCGAGGCGGAGAGCGTGCACGGGCAGATGTGCAGCGTCGTGAAGATGAGGCGCGGCGACCGCACCGTGCGGGTGTGGATCGACCGCCGGACGGGCGCGCTGATGCAGGCGGAGGAGATGAAGGGCGAGAAGCCCGTGCGCCGCCTGTGGGGCACGCGCATCAGGAAGTTTGGGGAGCGTTGGGCGCCCAACGTCCTTGAAGTCGAAACGCTTGGCAGCGGCCACCGCACCAAGATCACCGTGGAGAAACTCACATGAAAGCGATCAAGAAGTTGTTCAAGTTCCTTTTCTGGACGCTCGTCGTCCTCGTTGTCTTCGTGCTGGCGCTGCCGCTCTGGATCGGCCCCGTCGTGACGACGGCGGCGAACAAGACGGTGCCGGGCATCGTCAAGACCGGCTTCCACCTGGGGCGCTTCAGCCTGAACCCGTACGCGGGCACGTTCAATTTCGGCGACCTGCAGCTGGCGAACCCCGACGGCTTCCCGCAGGAGAGCTGCCTGGAGCTGGACACCTTCCGGATCGGTCTGGACGTGCCGACCGTCTGGACGAAGAAGATCCACGTCGAGGAGATCACGCTCGACGGGCTGACGGTGTCGACGACGGTCACGGGCGCGAACTTCAAGCAGATCGCCGCGAACATGTCGGGCGAGGCGGAGGAGATCGAGGCGGCCCGCGCGACGGGCGGCGAGGCGGCCGCGCGGCAGAAGGAGGCGGAGATCCTCGAGGAGCAGCGCGCGGAGGCCGAGCAGAAGTCGGCGGAGGCGCCGCACGTCGTCATCGACCGCCTGACGCTGAAGAACGTTCTCGTCAAGCTGAACGGCGTGCCGATCCCGGTGCCGCCGCTGACGTTCGAGGGCATCGGCGCGGACAAGCCGGAGGGCGCGAGCCTGATGGACGTGTGGCAGGAGATCTACGACAAGGTGCTGGCCTCGGTCGGGGCGATCGGCGGTGCGATCGGCAGCCTCGGCAAGGGTGCGCTGAATGTCGGCACGGACGCGGCGACGGCGGCGGTGGACATCGGCACGAATGCGGTGGGCGTGGCGATCGAGTCGCTCCAGAACGCGGACTTCACGGGCGCGACGACGGCGATCGGCACCGGCACGGACGCGGTGGTGGACACCTTCAAGGACGCCGGCGATACGATCAAGAACTCGGCCAAGGAGCTGAAGAACCTTTTCAAGAACAAGAAGTGATTTGCATTTGCAGCAGAGAAAGAACCAACCCAACATGGAAAAGAAAAACAAGAAGAAAGACCGCCGCGTCGAGTCGTCGGTCGAGGGCCTGAAGGAAGACTTCGCGTGGCACCTGCGCTACACGCTCGCCAAGAGCGAGGAGAACGCGACGGAGCGCGACCACTACACTGCGTTCGCGAACGCGGTGCGCGACCGGATCGTCGAGCGCTGGATCAACACGCAGGAGGTCTACCACAAGAAGAACACGAAGCGCGTCTACTACCTGTCGCTCGAGTTCCTGATGGGGCGGCTTCTCGGAAACAACGTCATCAACCTGAAGGTGGACCAGCAGTGCCGCGACGCGCTCAAGGACTACGGCATCGACTGGAACAGCCTCCGGGACTACGAGACCGACGCGGGCCTCGGCAACGGCGGCCTCGGCCGTCTCGCCGCGTGCTACCTCGATTCAATGGCCACACTCGACCTCGCGGGCATGGGCTACGGCCTGCGGTACGACTACGGCATCTTCCGCCAGAAGATCGTCAACGGCAGCCAGGTCGAGGAGCCCGACCGCTGGCTGAAGGACGGCTATCCCTGGGAGATGGCGCGTCCCGAGTACGCGCAGACCGTCGGCTTCGGCGGCCACGTCGAGTTCACGACCGTCAAGGGCCGTCAGCAGTGGCGCTGGGTGCCGGCCGAGCAGGTCGAGGGCGTGCCGTACGACCTGCCGATCGTCGGCTACCGGAACGCGGTCAACTCGCTGCGCCTGTGGAGCGCGAAGGCGACGGAGGACTTCGACCTCGCCGACTTCAACAAGGGCGACTACGTCAACGCCGTCGAGACGAAGGTGCTCGCGGAGAATCTCACGAAGGTCCTCTACCCGAACGACAACACGACGGCGGGCAAGGAGCTGCGGCTCCGGCAGCAGTACTTCTTCGTCGCGTGCTCGCTCGGCGACATCCTGCGCCGCTACCGCCAGGACAACGAGGGCTGGGCGGCGCTGCCGGACAAGGTGTTCATCCACCTGAACGAGACGCACCCGGCGCTCGTCATCCCGGAGCTGATGCGCATCCTCATCGACCAGGAGGGCATGGACTGGGACGCGGCGTGGGAGCTGACGCGCCAGTCGGTCGGCTACACGAACCACACGATCCTGCCCGAGGCGCTCGAGAAGTGGCCCTTCGGCATGATGGAGCGGCTGCTGCCGCGCCACCTCCAGAT
>JAFUEM010000118.1 GCA_017463935.1 Kiritimatiellia bacterium | reverse complement strand
CGGCGCAGGAGACGCGCGACGCGCCGCCGCTGAAGAAGAAGCCGCGCGCGGCAAAACTGCCGCGGACGTCTGCCGCAGACGCGCCGCCGAGTCCTGCGGTTTCGGTCGAAGAGGCGATGATCCTGCGCGAGCTCGACGCGGACGGCGTCACGCTGGACGAGCTCGTGCGCCGCACGAAGCTGCCCGCCGCGAAAGTCAATGCGCTGAGCCTGTCGCTCCGGCTCAAGGCGCGCGTGCGCTTTTTCCCGGGCAACCGCGTCGCTTTGCCGCGCTCCCCCTAAAAAGGGGATGGAGCGGGGCGCGGGGTTTTTGGTATACTATCGGCATGGCAAGTTTTCTACCTCTCATCCTGGCGACGGTGTGCGCGTGCGGCGTGGCGCCGGAGCGCGCGAACGACTTCTTCTGGGAGAACGACAAGGTGGGCTTCCGCGCCTACGGGCCGGGCGATCCGCACGTCTGGAGCGGCATCGACCTCTTCAACAAGATGACGGACGCCGGGGCGACATGCGGCGAGGTGCTGCACAACCACGACACGTGCGGCAACTGGCACGTGAAGCCGTGGAAGGGCATCCTCGACAACTACACGATCGGCGCGTCGCGCGGCGTCGGCGCGGTGGCGCTTTTCGGCGACGGCGAGTGGAAGACGTATCCCGACTGGGAGCGCTGCGAGGTCGTCACCAACTGCGACGAACGCTGCACGTTCAAGCTTGTGTACCCCGCTTTCTCCGCGCTGGGCAGGATGACATACCAGATTACGCTGAAGAAAGGCTCGCGCTTCTTCCGCAACGAGGTCTCGTTCGAGCATCCGAAGCGGCTCCGGGAGTTCAAGGTCGGCCCGGGGCTCGATCTGGAGCCGAAGCGCGATCATCACGGCGACGTGTGGGAGGATGTGGCGCTCGGCCTGGTCGCGCTTTTCGAGGATCCGAAGAACGAGGTCGAAGGCTCCACCATGACGGCTGTCATCCTCGACCCGTCGTGCCGGGACGGCGTGGAACTGCTCACGGACCGCCAGAACTGCCGCGTTCTCGCCCTGCGCAGGCCCTCGTTCGTCTATTATGCGGGCGGCGCGTGGTCAAAGGCGGGCGAAATCGTTTCGCCGGAGGCGTGGCGCAAAGAGGTGTGCGCGTTCGCCAAGGGGCTTGAAATCGCGCCTTGCCAGTTTTGACAACAGGAACAATAAAGGATCAACCATCATGAAGTATGCAGCAGCAATCGCGGCGACGGCCGCAGCGCTCGCCGTGAACGCGGGCACGATCAACTATGCCATCCAGACCGCCTGCCATCCGGCCGACGTCAGGCACTACGACACCGCGACGCTGCGCGAACGGTTCGTGATGGAAAAGGTGATGGCCCCCGACGAAATCAACCTGACGTACACGATGTACGACCGCCTCATCTACGGCGGCGCGATGCCGGTCAAGGAGACGCTTTCGCTCGATCCGATCGACCCGCTCAAGGCCGAGCACTTCCTCGACCGCCGCGAGCTCGGCGTCATCAACGTCGGCGGCGCGGGCGTCGTGACGGTGGACGGGACCGATTACGCGCTCAACTTCAAGGAAGCGCTCTACGTCGGCTGCGGCAAGAAGTCCGTGACGTTTCGCTCGCTCGACAAGGCAGCGCCCGCGAAGTTCTACCTCAATTCCGCGCCCGCCTACAGGGAATTCGTCACGCAGCGCATCACGAGCGACCAGAATTGCACGAAACCGGGCTACACGATCGGCAACTACATCAAGGCGGGCTCGCTCGCGGAGTCGAACGACCGCGTCATCAACCAGCTCATCGTCTACCCCGTGCTCGCGAAGGTCGCGGGCGGCGGCTGCAACCAGCTCCAGATGGGCCTCACCGAGCTGAAGCCGGGCAGCGTCTGGAACACGATGCCGCAGCACACGCACGCGCGGCGCATGGAGGCGTACTTCTACTTCAACGTGCCGGCGGGCCAGGCCATCTGCCACCAGATGGGCGAGCCGCAGGAGCAGCGCCTCCTCTGGCTCCACGACGAGCAGGCCGTCGCGTCGCCCGAGTGGTCGGTCCATTCGGCCGCAGGCACCTCGAACTACATGTTCATCTGGGGCATGGGCGGCGAGAACCTCAACTACGGCGACATGGACAAGGTGCCGCTGTTGGAGATGCGGTGACCTGAAAGGCTGTGTTGATTGGCATAATGTAGATTTGGTATAATGCAATAAAAACAAACACGACAACGAAAGGAAAACCAGAATGATACTCGATCAGTTCAAGCTCGACGGAAAGGTCGCCATCGTCACGGGCGCGGGTCGCGGCATCGGCCAGGCGTACGCCCTCGGTCTCGCGGAAGCGGGCGCGGACGTCGCCATCGTCGACGTGATCCCGATGGACGAGACGATCGCCGCCATCGAAAAGCTCGGCCGCAAGGCCATCGGCATCAAGGCCGACCTCTCGAAGGGCGAGAAGGAGGCCCCGAAGATCGTCGCGAAGGTCGTCAAGGCGTTCAAGCGCATCGACATCCTCGTCAACAACGCCGGCATCATCCGCCGCGAGCCGTTCGTCGACCACAGCGCGAAGAACTGGAACGACGTCATCGCGATCAACCTGTCGACGCCGTTCTTCCTGTCGCAGGCCGTCGTCCGCCAGATGCAGAAGCAGGGCAAGGGCGGCAAGATCATCAACATCGCCTCGATGCTCTCGTTCCAGGGCGGCATCCTCGTGCCCGGCTACGCGGCGTCGAAGGGCGGCATCAAGTCGCTCACCATGCTGATGGCGAACGAGCTCTCCAAGGACGGCATCTGCGTGAACGCGATCGCGCCCGGCTACATCGCGACCGCGAACACCGCGCCGATCCGCGCCGACAAGAAGCGCAACAAGGCGATTCTCGACCGCATCCCGGCGGGCCGCTGGGGCACGCCCGACGACCTCAAGGGCATCTGCGTCTTCCTCGCCGCGCCGGCCTCGGACTACATGACCGGCTACACGTACGCCTGCGACGGCGGCTGGCTCGCGCGGTAGGCGCGCCGCCTTCCGGCACACGGCGATCCGCCGCACACTACCCGAATGGGTATGTCGTGCGGCGTCGTTTTTTGATATACTAGCCGCATTCAAAAACAAAAGAAAGGCCCGCTGATGAAAAAGATGTCGAATTTCCGCTGGATCATCTGTTCGCTGCTGTTCTTCGCGACGACGGTCAACTACATGGACCGGCAGGTGCTGTCGCTGACGTACAAGGACTTCATCGCCCCCGTCTTCGGCTGGACCGACAACGACTACGGCACGATCACCGGCGTCTTTTCCATCATCTACGCGATCTGCAACCTCTTCGCCGGCAAGCTCATCGACCGCCTCGGCACGAAGAAGGGGTATCTGTGGGCGATCTTCATCTGGTCGCTCGGCGCGTGCCTGCACGCCGGCTGCGGCGTGGGGACGGAGCTCCTGAAGGCGGCGGGCTTCGTCGCGATGTGGGGCATGACGGTCTCGGTGTGGCTCTTCCTCGCGTGCCGGTCGGTGCTGGCGCTCGGCGAGGCCGGCAACTTCCCGGCGGCGATCAAGGTGACGGCCGAATACTTCCCGAAGAAGGACCGCGCGTTCGCGACCTCCATCTTCAACGCGGGCTCCTCCGTCGGCGCGCTCGCGGCGCCGCTGACGATTCCCGTGATCGCCCAGCACTGCGGCTGGGAGATGAGCTTCATCATCATCGGCGCGCTCGGCTTCGTCTGGATGGGCTTCTGGTTCTGGCTCTACAGCCAGCCGGCCGTGAATCCGCGCGTCAACGCCGAGGAGCTCGCCTACATCCACCAGGACGACGCGGCGGACGCGGGCGCGGCGACGGCCACGCCCGCCGCGGGCGAGGGCGCGACGATCCCGTTCCTCAAGTGCTTCGCGTACCGCCAGACGTGGGCGCTCATCTTCGGCCGCTTCCTGACCGACGGCGTGTGGTGGTTCTTCCTCTTCTGGACGCCCGGCTACCTCTCCGACCAGTTCGGCTACAAGAGCTCCGACGGCATGGGCATGGCGCTCATCTTCACGCTCTACGCCATCGTCACGGTCGTGTCGATCTACCTGTGCCGGATCCCAACGTTCATGGTGGACAGGCGCGGCATGAACCCGTACGAGGGGCGCATGGCCGCGATGCTGATCTTCGCCTGCTTCCCGCTCGTCGCGCTCGGCGCGCAGCCGCTCGGCGCATTCAGCGCGTGGTTCCCGGCGGTCCTGATCGGCCTCGCGTGCGCCGGCCACCAGGCGTGGAGCGCGAACGTCTACTCCGTCGTCGGCGACATGTTCCCGAAGTCGACGATCGGCACCTTGACCGGCATCGCCCAGTTCGCGGCCGGCTGCGGCTCGTTCCTCATCAACAAGTCGTCGGGCTGGCTCTTCACGTTCGCGGGCGAGCAGGGCGACAAGTTCACGTTCCTCGGCTTCAGCGGCAAGCCGGCGGGCTACATGATCGTCTTCAGCTACTGCGCGATCGCCTACCTCGTGGGCTGGTCGATCATGAAAACACTCGTCCCGCACTATAAGAAGGTGGAGGCATAAACTCCGATGATTTGGGCTCTCGCTACCGCTCCGCAGCTTCGCTGTGCTCAATCGGCAAGATTGTTTAAGACTGGGGGTTTCCCCAGACCCCAAAGGTCGGAGCGTTAGCGGAGACTTCGGATCAATCGGAGTTAAACGAATCTGAAAGGACAAAAAGATGAAGCAAGGTTGGAGATGGTACGGTGACGCGGACGCGATCACCCTGAAGGAAATCCGCCAGGCGGGCGTGACGGACATCGTCGCCGCGCTCTACGAACGCAAGCCGGGCGAAGTGTGGCCCGTCGCCGAGATCAAGGCGCGCCAGAAGAAGGTGAAGGACGCGGGGATGGTCTGGTCCGTCGTCGAATCGGTGCCGGTCCACGAGGACATCAAGAAGCGCACGGGCGACTGTCAGAAGTACATCGCGAACTACAAGCAGACGCTGCGCAATCTCGCGAAGTGCGGCATCAAGACCGTCTGCTACAACTTCATGCCGGTCCTCGACTGGACGCGCTCGAACCTCGCCTATGCGCTGCCCGACGGCTCCACCTGCCTCGAATACAACGAGTACGAGCTCGCCGGCTTCGATCTCTTCTACCTCAAGCGCCCCGGCGCGGAGAAGGAGTACGACGCGCAGACGCGCGCGAAGGCGAAGCGCACGTGGGCGAAGCTGGACGCGAAGGGCCGCAAGCGCGTCGCCGACGCGGTCCTCTGCGGACTGCCCGGGACGGTGGACGACCTGACGCCGGAGGAGTTCCTTGCGCAGCTCGCGACGTACAAGGGCATCGACGACAAGCAGCTGCGCGCGAACATGTATGCGTTCCTGAACGAGATTTCGCCGGTCCTCGAGGAGACGGGCGTCAACATGTGCATCCATCCGGACGACCCGCCGCACCCGATCTTCGGCCTGCCGCGCATCCTCTCGAACGCGAAGGACATCGCCGAAATGTACAGGAAGTGCCCGTCGCCGCACGTGGGGCTGACGCTCTGCACCGGCTCGCTCGGCGGCGACCCGAAGAACGACGCGGTCGAAATCATGAAGAAGTTCGGCAGGCGCGTCTTCTTCTGCCATTTCCGCAATCTGGAATACACCGACGACAAGGTGTTCCACGAGTCGCAGTGCCATCTCTGCGGCCAGACGAACATTCCGAAGCTGTTCGCGGAATTCCTCAAGGAGGAGAAGCGGCGCGGCGAGGGGATCGTCGTGCGGCCTGACCACGGGCGCTATCTGGAGATCGACCGCGCGCTCGCGCAGCTCAAGGGGAAGGACTGCTACTGCGGCTACAGCTACGGCGGGCGTCTCATCGGCCTCGCGGAGCTGCGCGGCCTCGAGATCGGCCTCAAGTACGCGCTGAAATAATCGCGGCGCGCGGTCGAGCTGGGCGAGCAAGGCGAGCGATCGAAAATCCCACGGCCGTGGAACGCTCCGTGCGGTTTTTCCGCACAAGATGGCGTATTTATGATATAATATACGCCACGATATGAGCATGAACCCGATGAACCTGTTGAAGTTTTTCTTCGGGACGAAAAACGACCGCGAACTGAAGCGTCTGTGGCCGATCGTCCGCGAAATCAACCGCATTGAAGCCGAATACGAGGCGCAGCATTTCACCGACGCGGATTTCCCGCGCAAGACGGCCGAGTTCAAGTCGCGCGTCGCGAAGGGCGAAAGCCTCGATGCGATCCTGCCCGAGGCGTACGCGCTCGTCAAGAACGCCTGCCGCCATCTCGTCGGCACGACCGAGGAGGTCTGCGGCCACACGCTGACCTGGAACATGGTGCCGTTCGACGTGCAGCTCCTCGGCGGCATCGTCCTGCACCAGGGCAAGATCTCGGAAATGCAGACGGGCGAGGGCAAGACGCTCGTCGCGACGCTGCCGCTCTATCTCAACGCGCTGACGGGACAGAACGTCCAGCTCGTCACCGTCAACGACTACCTGGCCCGCCGCGACGCGAGCTGGATGGGCCACCTCTACCGCTACCTCGGCCTCACCGTCGGCTGCATCCAGAACTCGATGGATTCCGCCGAGCGCCGCGCGCAGTACCTGTGCGACATCACCTACGGCACGAACAGCGAGTTCGGCTTCGACTACCTGCGCGACAACGGCATGGCGCAGCAGCCGCAGCAGGTCGTGCAGAACGGCCACAACTTCGCGATCGTCGACGAGGTCGACTCGATCCTGATCGACGAGGCGCGCACGCCGCTGATCATCTCCGGCCCCGCGACGATGTCGACGAGCCACGTCTACATCCAGCTCAAGCCGATGGTCGACGCGATCGTGCGCGTCCAGACGGCGCAGTGCAACGACTTCATCCAGCAGGCGAAGAAGGCGTGGGAGTCGGGCGACGCCGACAAGGTGCGCGACAAGCTCTACCAGGTCTACCACTCGATGCCGAAGCACAAGCAGCTGATGCACCTGCTGGAGAACGCGGAGATCCGCAAGATCCACGAGGAGGGCGAGCTGAAGATGCTCTCCGAGATGTTCAAGGAGCACGCGCGGGAGCTGAAGGACGAGCTCTATTTCACGATCGACGAGCGCACGCGCGAAGTGTCGCTCACCGACAAGGGCTGCGAGAAGATCTGCCCGTCGGACCCGAAGCTCTTCGTGCTGCCCGACATCGCCGCCGAGATGAGCGCGATCGACGGCGACACGTCGCTGACAGAGGAGGAACGCGGCGAGAAGCGGCGCCTGGCGCAGAGCGCGTTCGTCGAGAAGAGCGACCGCGTGCATGTCGTGGACCAGCTCCTGCGCGCCTACTGCCTCTACGAGAAGGACGTCGACTACGTCGTGCAGGACAACCACGTCTACATCGTCGACGAGTTCACGGGCCGCGTCCTGCCGGGGCGGCGCTGGAGCGACGGCCTGCACCAGGCGGTCGAGGCGAAGGAGGGCGTGGAGATCGAGAAGGAGTCGCAGACGCTCGCGACGATCACGATCCAGAACTACTTCCGCCTCTACAAGAAGCTCGCGGGCATGACGGGCACGGCCGAGACGGAGGCGCGCGAGTTCAAGGACATCTACAAGCTCGACGTCGTCTCGATCCCGACGAACAAGCCGGTCAACCGCGTCGACGGCAACGACCAGATCTACCGCACGCAGCGCGAGAAGTTCAAGGCGATCGTCGCCGACGTCGCCGAACGCCACGCGAAGGGCCAGCCGATCCTGCTCGGCACGGTGACGGTCGACACGTCGGAGGTGCTCTCGCGCTTCCTGACGCTGGCGCACATCCCGCACGAGGTCCTGAACGCGAAGAACCACGCGCGCGAGGCGGAGATCGTCGCGCTCGCGGGCATGAAGGGTGCCGTGACGATTGCGACGAACATGGCCGGCCGCGGCACCGACATCAAGCTCGGCGAGGGCGTGACGGAGCTCGGGGGCCTGCACGTCATCGGCTCCGAGCGCCACGAGTCGCGGCGCATCGACCGCCAGCTGCGCGGCCGCTGCTCGCGCCAGGGCGACCCGGGCTCGTCGCAGTTCTTCATCTCGCTCGAAGACCAGCTGATGCGCCTGTTCGGCTCGCAGAAGATCGCGGGCATCATGCAGCGCCTCGGCATGAAGGAAGGCGAGGTGATGGAGCACAAGTGGCTCAACCGCTCGGTCGAGACGGCGCAGCGGCGCGTCGAGCAGCAGCACTACGCCATCCGCAAGCGCACGCTCGAGTTCGACGACGTGATGAACAAGCAGCGCTCGATCATCTACGAGCTGCGCGGGCGCGTGCTGACGGGCGACGCGGCGGCGGTGCACGACATCGTGCTGGACGTGATCAACGACGTCGTGCGCATCCAGTGCGACCGCTACCTCTTCAGCGCGAAGGACGGCTCGGTCGAGGACTTCCTCGCGTGGCTGCGCGTGACCTTCCCCGTCGTCGTGACGGCGGAGGAGCTGACGCCGCTCATGGGCAATCCCGTCGCGGCGGGCGATCTCGTCTTTGGCCGCGTCGAGGCGGCCTACAATGCGAAGTGCGCCGGCGAGGATCCCGAGACGCTGCCGTTCATGGAGCGCGGCGTCTTCCTGAACGTGATCGACCGCGAGTGGCAGGACTACCTGCGCGCGATGGACGACCTGCGCCACGGCGTGAACCTGCGCGCGTACGGCCAGCGCGACCCGCTCATCGAATACAAGAAGGAGGCGTTCGCGATGTTCGAGCAGCTGATGAGCGCCATCAAGTCGAAGGTCGTCATGAGCGAGTTCCGCGCCACCACGCTGACGAACATGCGCCGCATGATGGCGCAGATGGAGAGCGCGCGGCGCCAGGCGCAGACGAACGAGCGCGCGG
>JAFUEM010000009.1 GCA_017463935.1 Kiritimatiellia bacterium | reverse complement strand
TCACGTCCGCCGCGCGCGCGAGCGGCCGCGCGATCCAGTTGCGCAGCGTGCGCGCGCCCATCGGCGTCTTCGTGACGTCGAGGACGCCGAGGAGCGACGCGTCCTTGGCGACTTCGCCGCCCGGCAGCAGCTGGAGGTGGCGGAGCGTCGCGCTGTCCAAGACGAGGCAATCGTCGGAGCGGCGCAGGTGGAGCCGCCGCACGTGTTCGAGCGAATGGCGCAGCGTCGCGCCCACGTAGTGGAGAAGCGCGCCGGCGGCCGAGATGAGGTCGGCCTGGCCCGTGAGGCCGAAGCCCTCGAGACTCATCACCTTGAAGTGGCGCGTCAGCTCCTCCGTCGCGACGTCGAGCGCGAACGTCCAGGCGTTGTCCTCCGTCGGGCGCAGGACTTCGGCGGGGCGGTAGCGCTCGAGCGCCTCGTCCAGCTTTTCAACGGTCGCGAACGGTTCGACGCAGAACTCGCCCGTCGCGAGGTCGAGGAGCGCGAGCCCGAGGTTGGAGATGGACGCGATGTAGTTGTTGACCGTCTCGTCCAGCAGCCCGTCCTCGGTCACGGTGCCGGGCGTGATGATGCGCGTGATGTCGCGCCGCACGAGCCCCTTCGCCGTGCGCGGATCCTCCATCTGGTCGACGAGCGCGGCCGTCCGGCCGGCGCGGATCAGCTTCGCGAGGTAGGTGTTGAGCGCGTGGTACGGCACGCCGCACATCGGCTGGCCCGCGCGCTTCGTGAGCGTCGCGCCGAGGATGGGCGAGGCGACGATCGCGTCCTCGCCGAAGATCTCGTAGAAGTCGCCGAGCCGGAACATGAGAATCGCGCCCGGCGGCGCCTCGCGCTTGAGGGCGAGGTACTGGCGCTGCATCGGGGTGAGTTCGGCTCCGGCCATCGTCACCTCACTCCAGGCGCGACTTCTGGCGCGGATCGAACGCGTCGCGCAGCCCCTCGCCGACGAGCACCGTCAGGAGCATCACGATGAAGAGCGCGAGCGCCGGGAAGAGGATGAGCCACCACGCCCAGCGGAACTGCTGCGCCTGGTTCATCAGCTCGCCGCAGCTCGGCGTCATCGGCGGCAGACCGAAGCCGAGGAAGTCGAGCGCCGCCAGCGAGCCGATCGCGCCCATGAGGAGGAACGGGAAGAGCGTGATGAGGGGCGTCAGCGCATTCGGCAGGATGTGGCCGAAGATGATGCGCGCGGCCGAGAAGCCCTGGCACTTCGCCGCCTCGACGAACGTGCGCGTGCGCAGGCGCAGGAACTCGGCGCGCATGTAGTAGCTCACGCCGATCCAGTTGAAGATGCCGTAGCAGATGAGCAGCACCGTGAAGCTGCGCCCGAGCGTCGAGCCGATGAAGATCATCACGTACAGGAACGGCACGGCCGACCAGATTTCCGTGAAGCGCTGGCAGGCGATGTCGGTCACGCCGCCGAAATAGCCCTCGATGGCGCCGATGACGAGCCCGAGGAACATCGCCCAGAACGCGAGGACGAGGCCGAAGACGAGCGCGATGCGCATGCCGTGGACGACGCGCGCGTAGACGTCGCGCCCGCCCGCGTCGATGCCGAAGGGATGCTCCTTGCAGGGACGGAACGGGAAGCTGATCTCGGGCGCGGGCAGTTCGCGCCGCGTCACCGCCGGCGGCGCCTTCGGCTCCATGAAGACGCGCACGTAGCCGTCGCGCTTCGTCTCGCGGACGTTGTAGTCGGCGGGGTCGACGTCCGTCGGCCCTTCGTAGTCGAAGACCTCGCCCGTGCCGGAGACGCTGAAGCGCGCGGTCTTCACGTCGTACGTCTCCTCGATGACGGGCTCGCGGTATTTCTCCAGCGTCGCCGTGTCGACGACGGCGCGCGGATCGCACGGGCAGACGACGTCCGCCAGCATGCAGAACACGAAGATGACGCCGAGGGCGATGAGCGACCACCACGCGCGGCGGATGCGCTTGAAGCTGCGGAAGCGCTTCTTTGTCAAAGGGGATATCGTGAACATTGATTCGTTCCTTTCTGTAAGGCCCTCATTGTCATCTCGTCGGTCTCTACCATGTTACAAATACGGAGTTTCGCGTTCTTCACGCGCAACCTCGCTCCATCTTCCGTTCTCTTTCTTCGCTGGCATTGCAATCCTCAATCTGTATTTCCCCAACCAAGTTTTTATATTATATCAAAAATCGTCCTTGCGCGGCGGAACCGCCGCGCATCTCCCGACAACCAGGAATTTATCGTTCCCGCGTCACACCGTTCGTCGCCACCGCCACGTCGCCGCACCGCATGAGTTCAATCGAAGCCGTCATTTCTCGAACAGTTGTCCAGCAATCTCTCCACGCAGAATTCGACCAGTGGCCCGCCGCTTATGGGGATTCTTGGATGTAGTGGATCCGATTCCCTCGTTTTCCACTTTTCGTTCATCCCTGTTTTTTAATCTTCCATTAGGAACGCCGCCTCTTCATCCGTCAATTCCGCGCGCTCAACGACGTTGGAGCACATCGTTTGTCGAACCACGGGGTCCAAATTTGTCAGTATGACTGAGGGGAATGCATTGGTCACGGCATTCAAAACCAACGGTTCGATCCGTCCAACGGCATCCATGACATTTTTTCCGCGATAAAATGCCCCTTTCCGCGCCGCAATGTCGTTGAATGCCGCAAGTTCATCCGCCGTCAGCAGTCGATGCGTCACCGCCGCTCCACCGCCCGCAACGGCTACTCGCGCCGCCCTCAGCCGTCCCAAGAAATCAGCCGCCGCAAGCCATGCGTTCGTAGACGCCGCCACAGACGGCAAATAGGAATACCGATGAAGCATCTCGCCTTTCACGACGCACCATCTGTCGCCGGTTTCCAACGAATCATCCGCATGTGCCAATGCGCAATACCAGTCGCGCAAGGTTTCATCATACTGCTCATCCCCCTGCATTTTTGCAATCAATCCAGGGAGAATGACGCATCGGTACTGCGTCATCGTGGCGGCCTCGCCCCAGAGATTGGTTGTCGCCCAAAGTTGATCCGCCAGGTTGGGATTCGACTCCCCGAACAGGCTGAAGCAAATTGCCAAGGCAAAGACTGGCAAACTGATAATCTTTCTCATCTTTCCTCCTCGTCTATCCTGAATACACTGTTGGTCGTCCGCTCGCCGCAATAACCAAATTTCTTGACCCGCGCGGTTCCGTCCGCATCGAGTTCAAATCTTTGATCCGTTTGCGTAAAGACATTCGTCACGCCCTCGTCGCCATAAACCCGCCAAGCCACGGGTATCGGCCAGGTAAACGAACCACCGGCCAGCCAGGGCGGCGGATTGTATCCCGCGCGAACAAAATCATCAGATCGGTTGTTGACGCCCACATTTCGCCACTGGCCCGCCCCGTGCGTTCCATGATCAAGCCAATCCGCTTTCGACGGCTGGGCATAGTAGCCGACCGCATTTGTCGCCACCATCGGCACCTCCATCACCTGAACCATGCCGAAGGAAACATTCGTGGGCATCAGCAGATTGTTGAAAGTCAGGTCAAACAATCCCGAATACCCCTCGTTATCATAGTAGACGCTATCGACAGACTCGACGAAAAATCCTTCCGGTTCGACAATTGCAAACTCCCAGTCATGCAAACATCCGTCCAAGTCCATCGTCACTTGCGAAACAGCCGCCGTATGACTCGCCAGAAAGACCGAAACATCCATGTCCGTTTCCGCGAAGCCTCCCCCCTCCGACCACTGCTGATACGGCGATGGCTCAGTCACTGCTCCAGCCGTGCAAACCACATTGGTCACAACATTATGCGGCTTGAAGAAGAAAAACACGTTCTCGCCAACCCCCAATAAAGTCCTGTCGCGGTTGGAGGGCGTTTCAAACATAGTCTCGTGACGGATCTCTGCGACCGTCATCGTTTGCGTCACGCTGTGCAACGTTCCGTTTTCCTCGACATATTCCCATTCAAACGCAACATCCCCAACGGCATCGCTCGCCACCAATCCTTCCACGAAGAAGTTCATCGAACAATGGCCGTGGGCATCCCACGTCTGTGAAAGCGAAACCTGCGACAGCCTGTTTGTCGAATCCCACAAGGCCAACTTGTCATGGCCGGAAACCAGGCGCAAGCTCAACGTTCCATTCGTCGCAACCGGTGGATTGAACGTCGCCGATGCCGCACCCAGCCAACCGCCGACAACTACGACGCGCGGCAAGGACAGCGAAAGCCACAACGATGGATTCGACAATCGCTCATAATAACATGTGCAATCTGCTTCCCACCCAAATAACCAAGAGTAGCCCTCCCACACAGCTCTGCCGTTCAGCCAATGCACCCCGCCGCTGCACCCGCAGTCGGCGGCGCACACCCAGCGGAAGCCGTTGGTTTCAAGGGTCGGCGAACAGCACCCGCCCACGGCGTTCGTCAACACCGCGCCGACATTAACGGGCGAGGTCGAGAACGCATAGCCGCCGTTCCCGTCAGGCGTGAACTCGGCCTCCAGCGGCAGGGAAACCGTCAGGTGGTACGCGTCGTTCGTCACGATTTCGGCATATTCGCTCGACACGGCGGAAGCGCCAATCGGCAGATCGCTTTCGACCGCATACGTCGCCCCCGCGATGAGCGGCACATGGCAGACCTCGTTCGTCCGCGCAATGACGACGTGATCGCCCAGGTCGCTCGGCCCGTCGCACGTGACGCGGATCGTCGCCACACCCAGCGCGCCCGTTGCACTCATATCCAGCCAATAGTAGGCGTCCGGGTTGGCATTCGTCGGCAGCGCATTTGCCGTGCCGTAGAAGTCGCCGTCGCAGGTCGTCGGCGCGGGATCAATCTCGTTCGCAAGGCCGTCGCCGTCCCAGTCGTCGGGATTGATGCGCGCGTAGGCGCGGCGCAGGCTGTTCGACTGCGTGGCGAAGTCGCCGTTCGGCCACAGCCGAACCATCGCCGTGACGGGCGCGTTCGTATCGCAGTTCAAAAAGAAGTTGTCCCAGATGAGCGTGCGGCTGTCGTCGTCGCCCACGGAAAGCCACAGGCAGCTTTCACCCTGCACCGCGAGCATCGGTGCGCCCACCGCGCAAATCTCGTGCGCCCTGTCGCGCGGCGTCGGGCGAAGCTTCCCTTCGACGAAATACCAGAACGACGAGAACGATGCGTCGTTCGTACCCATCGGGAACGACCACGGCGCAAGGTCGAGGCGGTGGTTGCCGATGCTGGAGCGCGCGCCGTGGAGATGCCAATTACCAACCGTCACCGCGTTCGTCGGCACTTCAATCGCAGCGGCATTGTCGTTCTCTTCCACAAGGGCATAGCCCCTCGCAATGTCCGCGTCAGAAACGGTTGTCTGGACAAGATTGCCGCGTTTCCTTTCAACTCTCCACTCTCCATTCCCAACTCTCAACTGTTCCGGCTTCTGCGCCTCCACCGTCGCAATGGCCGCGAAGAGGAGAAGTGCCGCCCATGTATTTTTGTCTCGCGCAGAGAAGCCGAGTCGCAGAGGCGAGATTTGCCAAACGAAAGACGCAAGAAGGACTAGCCCCCACGCCACCGCCGCAACAACGCCGAATGTCTGCCAGTCTATCGCCGGCAGTTGAGGCGGAGTGAACATCGCCCCCGCGCGCACCATCAGCGCGGCAGATGCAAGCAAGAGAACTGTCAGCAATCGTCTCATCGTTCGACTTTTCGTAGTATATCACAATCGCACGCGCGCTTGCGCACGACAAGCACGTTGGCACTCTTGCGACAAGCAACACCCCACCCCTACGGCATATCAACCGTTACCGTAAAGAATCGATGATTGGGGTTCCCTTCTGGCGGCACCTCCTGCCACTCGTCCAAAAGTTCCGCCTTGCCGAGCGTCCGCACGCGCGGCAGAAATGACTCGCCCGAACCATCCTCAGTATGATTGACCGTAATGGTGGGTTTGCCGTTTTCCATCTTGAAGTCGATGATCTTGAAATCGTCATTCGGGTCTTCGGGATCAATGCCCAATGCGTAGCACTCCCCCACTGTCCGGCATCCATTCGCCGCCATCATGGCCGAAGCGGTGGCAACGTCTCCACCTGCTTTTGCAAACAAAGAGGGGAATGCGTCCTCAAGCCATATCTTCAGGCCGCTTTGCGAATCAATCCCTTTCCAATGTGCGTAAAGCCGAATGGCGTAATTGCCAGCAGCCACCCCATCCGGCCCCACCAATTCTATATCACCATCTCCAGAAAGCGGAACAAACCCCGAATGCTCAGGGCCGCACACCCAACGACCGCCCCTCCTTTGTGTGTACCATCCCTGGAACTCCGCATCGTCTCGTTGCGGAACTGGGAATATGTTTATGGGCGTTCTATCTCCCCTGTATGCATATTTCAGGCTTGTTGCATCGACCGTTCCGCCATTCGCGTTGAAGTATACGCGCACAAAGCGCAGAGAATCTTCGGCATCGATGAAATTCAACGAATACGTCTTGTCTGTACCGTTTATGGTGAAACTGATATCGTCGGGCGCGATCCAAGGAATTGTTCCATCACCAGAATGATATGCAAAGGATGCGGTATACGCCCCTTGAGGCAAACTATATTCATCTGCCCCAACCGTCATCTCGTCTCCGGCAGCATTGCGTAGCGTGACGTACACTTTAGAGAGGTCGAATGCAGGCGGAGTATCGGCATTCGTGGAATGCCCTTTGAAGTTAAATGCGACTTTGGCGCCACCATCGCCAAGTGCGTTTACATAGCAGACAGCATTGTCTTCCGTTCCATCCAAGGAAATGGGCATTTGCAGCAAATCCGTGGATGCCATAAGCCGGATTCGAGAATCGATTTCAAGTTCAAGAATGTAGTCGCCGGTTGGAATGTCAATCCCTTGCCCGCTGGTTAGCCATTTGCCTAAAATGCTCCATTTGCAATAACTGTCCATGCCCAACGAATTTGGTAGCATGCCATAATCTTTCTGCGCCGTATTGTAGAATATGCAATTGAAATGGACGACCTTTCGCTTCACAACCACATCGATCTCAATGCGCTCTTTCGTTCCATCGACCGTAACCGTTATCGGCTCGGGGTCAGCGAATGCCGTTTCGCCAGAATATAAATTCAGCGTATGGGTGCCTACGGGCATTTCACACGCCACCCCGTTGAGCACGGGGAGTGGCGTGTAACCGTCGTCACCTAAAGGACACAGCCAGTAAGCCTTGTCACAGGATGTGTCTTGCTCGCCATCCTCCTTCCTGAAGTTCACAACTACTTCCGCTTCAGCCACAGGCTCCACCATTTCCATCTTAATTCCGTGCCAATAGCCATTATCGATGACAGCCGCCCACGCATCTTTATAGGTGGATAGATATGTTCCTATCGGTTCTGTATCAGGGAAAGCGAGATCATCCGAATACCACTGATAAGCAAGAACGGCTGGCGGCGCATCTAGGAATGCAATCTTCCGAAGATTCTCTGCTGAAGAAAATGCCGTTGCATCAATACTGCGAATGTGTCCAGACAGCCTGATTTCCGAAATTGAGGAGGGCAACTGCAATAGAATTCCCTGCTCCTTGTCGGACAGTACGCCTCCGCTTGTGAAATACCAGGGATTGCTCGCACTCACTTCAACCTGTGATATTGGCGAATAGGAAAATGCGCCTAGTCCAATTTCTTCAACGCTATCAGGAATGGATACATCTTGCAAACCAGATCCAGCGAACGCATAAGGCCCCACCGCTGCAGTTCCATCAGGCAGATTGACTCTTTCCATGCCAGACCAGGCAAACGCATACTCTTCTATTTCTGTAAGGCCACTTGGGAAAAGGACTTCCTTCAAGGAACTGCACCCGCAAAATGCATAAGGGCCAATGGTCGAAAGCGTGTTTGGCAGCGTAAGTTCATTAAGAGCAACGCAGTCTTCAAACAATCCTGTACCAATCGAGGCTACGGCCGCTTTGACATTGGCCTTCTTGAGGTTTATGCATCTATAAAAAACCATGTTGTCTATTGAAACCACGCTTGACGGAATCTCAATTTCCTGTAAGCCTGTATAGGCTAATGCAAAATACCCGATGCTTCTCAATCCCCGGGGGAACTCCATCTTTTCCAAGTTCTCACACCCCTCAAATGCACTTTCACCGATGCTTTTCAATCCCGCAGAGACATTAACGCATTCCAGTCCAGAACAACCATAGAATGCATATTTTTCTATACTTTCAACAGATGATGGTATGTCTATCGTCTTGAGCAATGGACAATAACTAAACGCATAGGGCCCAATCGTTTTAACGCCTTTAGGAATAGTTACCGTCAAAAGGTTTTCCAAACCACTAAACAAACCGTATCCAATGGTTTCAACTGTCGAGGGGACCTCAAGAGATTTTATTGCACACGGGCATAATAACACCTCTGTTTCAGATTTGTTGCACAAAAGACCATTGCAAGCAGAATAAACATTGTTTGCCGACGACACCGAGAATTCAAGAAGATTGGGGCAGTGTGAAAAAGCAGATTCCGCTCCGCTAAATAAAGCAGGCCCAATATACACATTCATAAGATTCTCACAAGACTCAAAAGCACTTTCGCCGAGGCTTGTTGCAACGGGCAACCTAACACTTGACAAAGAATCGCAATTCTGAAATGATGAGTTCTCAATTGTAGTTGCGCCCGATAAATCCACATCCGTCAAGGATGTGCAATTGCAAAATGCCGACGCGCCTATGGTTTCAGCATTTGACATGTCGATGCTCTTTAGCGAAGTGCAGTTGCAGAATGATGAAGTGCCTAGCGATACCGCCTTCGGTAGATAGACATCCGAGAGCGATGTGCAATTGTAGAATGCAGCTGCGCCAACATCAGTCACATTAGGCATCGTGACATCGGCAATGGAACGACACGCGTTGAACGCATATGAGCCAACAGTCGTTGCGGACGACGAAGTCACACTTTCTAGAGATGTGCAGTTGGCGAATGCCCTGTCTCCAATGTATCTCACGCTCGGCATCTCAACTTGCACAAGCGATGTGCAAGAGGAAAAAGCCGCCCCTGAAATCTCAATTTCTCCTGAGACAGTGACGTGCGTTAGGGATGTGCAATTGTAGAATGCACTGCTCCCGATCGTAACTACGGAATATGTCTTTTGTTTATGCCTGTAACGAGGATTACCATCATCATCCAAATCATCGTAATCATAATATTCGTATTTGTATGTTACTTTGCTTGGAATTTTCAGATTACTTGTAGCAGACTTGTCTCGTAATCCAACGGCCTTAACTGCTTGATCCGACACAATAACATAATCTATATTATCCACGGAGAAATCGGCAACTGCGCCATATGTATAGGCATAGCATCTAGGGATCAATATAAACAGAGAAAATACAGCAGCGAGCATTGACGAATGCAGATTTCTCATTATTATCTTCCTTTCTGTTGCGCATTGCCTCCCGGCGGATGGACATGGAAAGAGTCCCCCTCTTCATGTCCTCAGAGAGGTTGTAGAGATTACCTTGTCAGAAACACAAAGAGAGGGAGTGCATATGCACTTACCTCTGCAAGTGTCGCCTGCGTCGAAACTCTCTACATTTCTCTGAACGACCGCTTTGCAGCGATGCAAATTTTGACGTCCGGGGGTGGAAGAGGCGGTCGGCTCACACGAAGTAGACTTGACCAACCCAATCAGTTCCCGAACTATGTCTTGCCCCAAGCGGTCACCCGCTCAAGACGCACATATTGTATCAAATCTGCCATTCCCCTGACAAGCGCGATTTTGGGGGACTAGCTGTTCTAGGGATTCTAGGTAATCTCGGCCGCCCGCTGATGCTCGCTGTCCTAGGCCGTGCCGTGACAGGCGCTATACTAGAACGCGGCCTAACGGCCGCTCATCTAGATTGGCTAGACAATCTAGACCGACTCGTGGACTGGCTACGACAGAGCGGCGGAGGGAGCCGCCCGGCGCACGAGAGGCCGTTTTGGCTCGCGCCGTATGAGTGATGTAGCACGCAACCAGTGATAGGTGCCGAGGCATGGCCGGCTGAAGACGGCTAATTGTCTATGTGCGAAAGGCGGTACGATGCCAAAACAACGGATCGGGCGAGCGGGCGGGCCCGCAGCCGCGCAGTGCCGCAAAAACTTCCGCGCGAGCAGCTTCCTCGCCGAGCGACGAGACAAAAGCGTATCCCCTGAACGAAGTGAACCGCGAAGCGGGCGCTAGCGGGGTGCAACACCCGGCACCGAGGCGATGCCGCTCCTTGCCACCTGTTAGCAATTCCGGCAGTTCAAATGCAACCTATTTTTTCGAGAAGTCGATGCGGGGGTCGATGATCATGTAGAGGACGTCGGAGATGAGGTTGCCGACGAGCTGGAAGCTGGCGGTGAGCGCGAGGAGCGCAAGGAAGACGGCGTAGTCGCGGCCGATCAGCGCGTCCCACGACAGGCGTCCCATCCCGGGAATCTCGAAGATGGACTCGATGATGATGGAGCCCGCGAAGAGGAGCCCGATCATCGGCCCCAGCCCCGTCGCGATCGGGATGAGCGCGTTGCGGAAGGCGTGCAGCCAGATCGCGCGGCGGCGCGTCGCGCCCTTCGCGATCACCGTGCGCACGTAGTCGGCGGAGATCTGGTCGAGGAGCGAGTTCTTCATGAGCAGCGTCAGCATCGCGAACGAGCCCGCCACGTAGCAGCAGATCGGCAGCACCATGTGCCACGCGCGGTCCTTGAACCACACCCACCACGTCGGGTCGACGTCGAAGTCGCTGGAGACGCCGCCGAGCGGGAAGACGTCGCCCAGCCCTTCGACCGTGCCGCAGAGGAACATCTTGAGCATCATCGCGAGCGCGAAGCTCGGGATCGCGTAGGCGATGAAGACGACGAGCGACGAGACCGCGTCGAACGCCTGCCGGTGCTTCAGCGCCTTGGCGATGCCGAGCGGCACGCAGATGAGGTACGTCAGGATGAACGAGGCGAGGCCGAACCAGAGCGAGATCGGGATGCGCGACTTGATGAGCTGCCACGCCGTCTTGTTCGGGTAGTCGTAGCTCGGCAGCTCCATGCCCATCTTCTTGACGACGAGCCAGTCCCAGTACTGCACCGCGAGCGGCCGGTCGAACCCGTACTGCGCCTCGAGCTGCTTGCGGTACTCGTCCGACACCGCGCCGACCGCCGACGATCCGGCGCCGCCGGCCTCGCCGCCGCCCTGCGCCGCCAGCCCCTTGAGGCGCATCATGCGCATCTCGACGGGGCCGCCGGGCACGAAGCGCGTCAGCGTGAAGCAGACGAGGGTGATGCCGAGGAACGTCGGTATCACCAGAAGGAGTCGCCGCGCGACATAAGCCAGCCTATCCATTCAATCACCCTTTCCGAATCACGCCGTCGCCCGCGACGGTGTATTTGTAAGTCGTCAGTTCCTCCAGCCCCATCGGCCCGCGCGCGTGGAGCTTGTCGGTCGAAATGCCGATCTCCGCGCCCATGCCGAACTCGGCGCCGTCCGTGAAGCGCGTCGAGACGTTGTGGTAGACGCACGCCGAATCGACGTCGCGCAGGAACTCGGCCGCCCGCGCCGCGTCGTTCGTGACGATCGCGTCGGAGTGGTGCGAGCCGTGCGCGTTGATGTAGTCGATGGCCGCGCGGCAGTCGGCGACCGTCGCCACGTTCAGGTCGAGCGAGAGGTATTCGACGCCCGCGCCGTCGTCGTGCAGCGTCACGCCACGATCCTTCGCCCACGCCCGCACCATCGGCAGGAAGAGCGGCGCGAGCTTCTCGTGGACGAGCAGGCATTCCGCCGCGTTGCATGCCGACGGTCGCTGCACCTTCGCGTTGTCGAGGATGGACAGCGCCATCGCGAGATCCGCCCTGTCGTCGACGTAGATGTGGCAGACGCCCTTGTAGTGCTTGAGGACGGGGATGAGCGCCGCTTCGCACATCGCGCGGATGAGACGCTCGCCGCCGCGCGGGATCGCCACGTCGATGAGCCCCGTCGCGCGCACGAGCTCGGCCACCGCCGCATGGTCCTGCACCTCGACGAACTGCACCGCCTCCGCCAAGGCCGAACCGGCAGAGGCGAGGACCGAACGGTGTTCGGCCAGCGCCCGTCCGACCGCGCGCGCCAGCGCCGCGTTGCTCCGCACGGCCTCCTTGCCGCCGCGCAGGATGATCGCGTTGCCCGTCTTGAGGCACAAGGCCGCCGTATCGACAAACACGTTGGGCCGCGACTCGAAGACGACCGCCACGACGCCGAACGGCTCGCGCGTCTTGCGGATCGTGATGCCGCTCGGGCGTTCGCGCGTCCAGATGACCTCACCGACGGGATCGGGCAGCGACGCGACGTACCGCACGCCCTCCACCATCGCGGCGAAGCGCGCATCGGTCAGGGTGAGGCGGTCGACCATCGCCGCCGCGAGGCCGTTCGCCTGCGCCGCCGCGACGTCCGCGCCGTTCGCCGCCTGGATCGCCGCCTTGTCGGCCTCGAGCGCC
>JAFUEM010000117.1 GCA_017463935.1 Kiritimatiellia bacterium | reverse complement strand
TGTACGGCACTTTGCAGTGCTCGCGGACAGCGGCTTTCAGGCCGCGCCCGCCGCGGGGGATGAGCACGTCAAGGTCTTCAAGCTCCATCAGCGCTGTGGTGAACTCGCGCCCCGTAAGGTCAAGCAGCTGGATGCAGCCGTCAGGAAGGCCGACAGACAGCGCTGCTTCAGTGAGCACCTTAGCGATGATACGGTTGGAGTTCACCGCCTCGCTGCCGCCGCGCAGTATGACAGCATTGCCGGATTTGAGGCACAGCGCGGCTGTGTCGGCGGTCTGGTTGTGGCTCGATTCATAGAGGACGCCGATCACGCCGAGCGGCAGGTCCATGAGCCGCTCCGCGTAGCCGATGACGCCCGCGGCCCACGGGCTCGCGCAGTAGGCGAGCAGCTGGTCGAGGAGATAGTTGAGCTGGATCGCGCCCGCGCCGAGCGCCGCGACGCCGAGGTTGCGCCAGACGAGGACGACCTTCGCGTCGCGCCAGCCGGTGAACGACAGGCGCGGCACGACGCCCGCCTTCGCCATCCGCCAGAAGAGGAACGCCATCTGCGCCGCGCCCGCGACGAGGATCGCCATCGCGACGCGGTGGATGCGCTGGTCCATGCGCAGCGCGGGGAAGAAGGAAATCCACGCGAGCATGCCGATCCAGCAGACGTTGAGGATGCACGGCATGAAGCTCGACGCCTTGAAGCGCCCGAGCGAGTTGAGGACCCCCATCCCGAACGCCGCGCCGCAGATGAAGATCATGTAGGGCAGGAGCGTCTTGACGAGGCGGATCGTCAGCTTGAGGCGCTCCATGTCGTGAAGCCCCAGCGCGTCGCGGAACGTGACGACGAGCTCCAGCGCGCCCATCGAGAGGACGACGACGGCGCCCAGCACGAGGAGCACCATCGTCATCACGCTGCGCGCCAGCTTCGCCGCGCGCGCCAGCGATTCAGATTCCGCCGCGCCCTTGAAGACCGGCACGAACGCCGCCGTCAGCGCGCCCTCGCCGAAGAGCTTGCGCGCCATGTTGGGGATCGCGAAGGCGAGCGTGAACGCCGACTGCTCCATGCCCGCGCCGATGAGGCGCGACTGGAACATTTCGCGGACGAGCCCCAGCACGCGCGAGAGCGCGGTGAACGCTCCCACGGTGAAGGTGTTCTTGAGGATGCTCCTGCCCGAGGCCATCGGGGCGAGCCGTCTTACTTGGTGGAGGTACGGTCGTTGTACTCGCCCGTCTCGGTATTGATGCGGATGACGTCGCCTTCGTTGATGAAGAGCGGAACGGCGCAGACGTAGCCGCCTTCGACGGTCGCCGGCTTCGTGACCTTGCCCGAGGCGGTGTTGCCCTTGACGCCGGGCTCGACCTTGACGACCTTGCGCTCGACGAGCTGCGGCAGCTCCACGCCGATGACCTTGTCGTTGAAGAAGAGCGCCTTGACCTCCATCTCGTCCATGAGGAAGTACTTCTTGTCGCCCATCACGTCGTAGCTGACGCGGATCTCCTCGAAGTTGTCGTCGGTGAAGACGAACGCCTGGCCGTCGTCGTAGGAGTAGGTGACGGAGTACTGCACGAGTTCCGGCTTTTCGAACTTGTCGCCCGAGCGGTAGCTCTTGGACATGCCGCCGCCGGTCATCATGTTGCGCAGCTTGCAGTTGTAGATGGCCTGGCCCTTGCCCGGCTTCGAGAAGTCGAATTCGGTGATTTCCCACGGCTCGCCGTCGATCAACAGCTTCACGCCCTTGTGCAGCTCGCCCGCGCCGATTACTTCGCCCATTGTGTCTCCTAACTTTCTTTGTGTGTGTTGAGTTTCAAGTGGATTGGGAACAGTATATCATAATTCCCGCCCGTCTGTGAAGCGCCTGGCCGCGGTCAGACGAGGCGGATGCGCTGCCAGCGGCCGCCCTTCCAGCGCAGGAGCGTCCCGCAGCAGATGACGACGACATAGACGATCATCGTCCCCCACAGCGCCGGCATCGTGTTGTGCCACGCCGCCACCGCCCCCACGAGCGGCAGCCACAGCCCGAACGCCGCGACGACCATCCACCACATCACGAACTTCGTGTCGCCCGCGCCCTTGAGCGCGCCCGAGACGATCACGTCCGCCGCGTCGAAGACCTGCCACGCCGCCATCAGGACGAACAGCACGAACCCGAGGCCGTAGAAGGCCGCCGTGTCGACGCCCGGCGGGACGAAGAGCGAGAGGATCGGCCGGCAGAAGACGACGGCCAGCGCCGACAGCACCGCGACGAGCCCCAGACCGAGCGCGAGCGTGCGCATCGCGTCCGCGTGCGCCGCGGCGGAATCGCCGCGCCCCTG
>JAFUEM010000116.1 GCA_017463935.1 Kiritimatiellia bacterium | reverse complement strand
GGTCGCCGTCGCGGAGCTGCCGGTCGCGCTGCCGGAGGAGGAGACGCCGGCGCGCACGGCCGCCGCGGGCGGCGAGGGCGCGTCGTTCACGCCGGGCGACGACGTGCTGCCGACGGTGGACGAGAAGGTGGTCGAGGCGGAGAAGACGGCCGTGCGCGATCTTCTGGACGTGAAGGGCGCGGAGGAGATTTCCAAGGTCGTCTCCATCGAGTCCGCGTCCGCGCAGGCGGGCGACTGGCTCTACTTCCGCGTGCGCTTCTCGCCCGAGGCGGAGCTGGAGGTCGTGCCGAAGGACATCGTGCTCCTGATGGATGCGTCCGGGTCGATCGGCAAGGACCGCATCACGTCGATCCGCAACGCGACGCAGAAGATTCTGCGCAGCTGCACCAACTCGGGCGACCGCTTCAACCTCGTCGCGTTCCGCAACAAGTTCAGCTATGCGTTCAAGAGCTGGCAGGAATGCGACCGGGACAGCTTCGACCGCGCCGACCGCTGGCTGGAGAAGCTCGTCGCGCACGGCCGCACCGACGTCTTTTCGGTGGTGCGCTCGGTGCTGACGCTGCCGCGCGACCCGTCGCGGCCGCTCATCGCGCTCGTCGTGACCGACGGCGACGCCAACGCGGGCGTGAGCGAGACGTCGCAGATCCTCTCGCGCTTCACGCACCTCAACGACGGACTCATCAGCGTCTACATGTACGGCGTCAAGGGGACGGCCAACCGCGAGCTGATCGACGTGCTCACGCACGGCAACCGCGGCGAGAGCTTCATCTTCGAGGGCGAGCGCTGGGCGGCGGGCGAAGGCATCGAGGGCCTGAGCGAGCGCTTCCGCGATCCGGTGCTGACCGACCTGCGCGTCGTGTTCGCGTCGGGCATCGCGGCTGAGACGTATCCGCGGCTGCTGAAGAACCTCTACCGTGGCGAGACGGTGGACTTCGTCGGCCGCGTGCCGAAGGGTACGACGGAAATCGCCTTCTCCATCAAGGGGCTGAACGGCACGAAGCCCTACGAAAGCTTCTTCCGCATCAATCTCGCCAAGACGGGATTCGACGAGACGCTGCCCGCGCACTGGCGGACCGAGCGCACCATCGACGAAAAGCTGAAGTGACGCCCTCATGAAAACCGAAATCATCGTTGCCGTCCTCGCCCTCGCCGCCTTCGGTGCCGTCGCCAAAGGTCCGGGCAACGACAAGTCCGCCGGCTGGCCGATGGCCGATCACGTGCTGCAGAACGTCCTTGACAGCCAGATGGACTGCGGCGGCTGGGGCAAGAACATGGACAAGCGCAAGGTCTTCGACGAGAGGAAGCGCGCGCAGGTGATCGCCCAGAAAGGCAACGCGGCGGACGCCACGATCGACAACAACGCGACGACGACCGAGATCCGCTATCTCGTGCGCTGGCACGGACAGAAGAAGGACGCGGCGTCGCTCCGGGCGGCGGAGCGCGGCATCGACTGGCTGCTCGCCGCGCAGCTGCCGAACGGCGGCTGGCCGCAGTTCCCCGCGCGCACGTCGGGCTACTGGACGCAGATCACGTTCAACGACAACGCGATCCGGAACGTCCTGGAGCTGATGCGCGACGTGGCGGCGGGCGAGGGCGACTTCGCGGCGGTCGACGCGGCGCGGCGCGCGAAGTGCCGGGCGGCGCTCGCGAAGGGCATCGACTGCGTGCTGAAGTGCCAGATCCGCGTCGACGGCCGGCCGACGGTCTGGTGTCAGCAGCACGACCGCGAGACGCTCGCGCCGGCCGACGGCCGCGCATACGAGCTGAAGTCCTTCTGCTCGCAGGAGTCCGCCGATCTGACGCTGTTCCTGATGGAGATCGACCAGCCTTCGCCCGAGGTGATCGCGGCCGTCAACGGCGCGGTCGCGTGGTTCCGCCAGACGCGGCTCCCGGACGGGCGCTGGGCGCGCTTCTACGACCTCGCGGAGCAGCGGCCGTTTTTCTGCGACCGCTCGGGCGTGCCGAAGCGCGATCTTTCGGAGATCGACCGTGAGCGCCAGCGCGGCTACGGCTGGTTCAACAAGAAGGGCGACAAGGTCCTGAAGAAATACGAAAAGTGGCCGTGGCGCGCGTCATGAGGCCGTTGCACGCCGCCGTTGCCGCCGTGCTCGTCGCGGCGGCGGCCGTGAGCGTCGCCGTCACGTGGCGCGGCGTCGACACCGATCTTTTCTCGCTGATCGACGACGGCCGTCATCCGCCGAGTCTCCTCTCGGAACTGAACCGCCGGTCGGGCGCGCGCATCCGCGTGCTGTGCGACCGCGCGGATGCGGCGGCGAAGTGCCGCGCCGCTTTCACGTTCGATTCGCCGGTCGACCCCGCCGCCGCGCTCGATCTCGTGCGCACGCACGGCAAGGGGCTGCTGTCGCCGAAGGCGCGCGATCTGCTCCGGGCGGACGAGACGAACCGCATCGCCCGCAGCACGTTCCGCCGCGACTATTCCGGCGTCGGACTCTTCCCGAAAGCGGACGATCCGCACTATTTCCTGAACGATTTCGTGATCGACCTGCGGCGCTGCCTGCCGCCGGAGCTGACGGAAGGGCGCGAACTCCTGACGGGGACGGTGGCCGATCCCGCCGCGCTCGCGCCGCTCGTCGCGCTGGCGGCGGCGGACGCGGGG
>JAFUEM010000115.1 GCA_017463935.1 Kiritimatiellia bacterium | reverse complement strand
GCGTGCGCGCGCACGGCGGCCGCGCCGGACTTCATCGCCTTGCCGACCAGCATCTTGACCGCCGTCGCGATGCGGCGCTGCGCGACGCGGCGCTGCGGATGATCGCGGAAATGCGCGGCGACGTGCGCGATGCCCGTCAGGTAGCTCGCGACCTTCTTTTCGGTGAACGCCGAACGGACGATGGAAGTCCCGTTCTTGCAGTAGACGTAGAGCGGCGCATCGACGAGCGCGAACGCGTCCAGGTCGCCGAAGAGTTCCGTCACGAACGGCCAGTCCTCGAAATAGATGCCCGCGATGAACCGCCGCGCGCCGATCGCGTCGCGCCGGTAGAACTTGTTCCAGGCCGACGACTGGATCTTCCGACGGCCGACGAGATGCGCGAGCGCCGGCCGCTCAAGCGTCCAGCGGAACGCCGCCGGGCGCGGGACCGGAAGATCATCGACCGCATACGACGACGAGACGACGACGCGCGCACCCGATTCTGCCGCGACCTTGAGAAAACCCTCGACAGCATAAGGCGGAATAAAGTCGTCGGAATCGACGAACATCACCCAGTCGCCCGTCGCCGCGTCCAGGCCCGCGTTGCGCGCGGCCGAGAGCCCCCCGTTCGGCTGCGTCAGCACGCGGATGCGCGGATCCTTCGCCGCGTAGTCGGCGAGGATCGCCGCGCTCGCGTCGGTCGAACCGTCGTTGACGCAGATGATCTCCAGATCGCGCGCGGTCTGCGCGATGATCGAATCGAGACACCGCGCGAGGTACTTCTCGACGTTGTAGACGGGCACGATCACGGACACACGTTCGCCGACGGCGCACGGCGCGCGCAGGATCGCCCGGCGCAGCAGCCGGTAGAGCGGCGCGCGCAGCATCTCCTCCAGCCGCGCGAGAAACGCCAGGCGCTTCTTCCGCCGGCGGGCGCTCTGCTTGTGCGCGACGTAGAGGTCCAGCGCCGCGAGGAATTCGTCGCGTCCGAGACCCGACAGCCGCACGCACGTCGTGAGGTTCCGAACCGTCCGCAGGATCCGCCCGAGCCGCCAGAACCGCGTCCGCTCCAGCGCATGGACGAAGATCCGCAAAAGATCCTCCGCCGCAAGCCCCAGACGCATGCTCTCGAAATCGAAGCACGCGCAGGCGCGCCCGTCGCGGAAGCCGAAGTTGCCGCAATGGAAATCGCCGTGGATGACGCGCGGCGGCGCGCCGTGCGCCCACGTGTCGAAGCCCGCGCGCGTCTTGAGGCGGTCGCGGGGGAGCGCCGCGAAGTCGTCCATCAGCCGCGCGTGGAAGTCGCAGATCGAACGGATCTGCCCCTCGGTGTACGTATGGGGCGGGAAGCTTTCCAGACCATCCAGCCAGTCGAAGGCGCAGAACGCCTGATCCCCCAACTCGCCCCGGACGCCGCCGAACGCGAGCACGGGAACGCGCGGACTCTTCATCAGCCGGTCGCGCGTGATCGCCAGGTCGATCACTTTCGGCGACGCGAACTTGACGAAATACCGCTCGCCGGCGGCCGTCGTCGCGCGGTAGTTGCGCGAGGAGTTGCCGACCGACAGCCGTTCGAAGGCGGTGAACGCGACGCCGAACGTCCGCTCGGCCGCCAGCTGCTCCGGCGTTTTCGCCGCGTCGGCGGGCGGCAGCGCCATCGTCCGCCAGTCGCCCGTGAAGAGAATGTTCGTACCGACGCCGGCGCGCTCGCCCGCCTCCAGGTCGCGCGGCTTGTCGCCGATGTTGACCGACGCGGCCATGTCGATCGCGTACCTGTCGCGCGCCTTGAGGAAGAGCCCCGGCGCGGGCTTGCGGTCGGGCCCCTCCAGCGCGGGGCAGTGGAAGACGTCCGTGACCGTCACGCCGTGCGCGGCAAATTCGCCGCGCATCCACGCGGTGAGCCGCTCGTAGTCCGCCTCCGTGTAGTAGCCGCGCGCGATGCCGCTCTGGTTCGTGATGACGATGATGAGGTACCCTTTCTCCTGCGCCCGGCGGCAGAAGTCGAACACGCCGTCCAGAAACGTGAACTTCGCACGTTCGTAGACATAGCCCGTGTCGACGTTGATCGTGCCGTCGCGGTCGAGAAAGAGCGCCTTAGCCATGCAGCGCCTTCTCCACGAGGCCGCAAAGCATGTGCCCGACGGCGATATGCAGCTCCTGGATGTGGTTCGCCTTCCGGGCGGGGACGCACAGCGCCACGTCGCACAGCTCCTTCAGGCGGCCGCCGTCCGCGCCCGTGACGGCGATCGTCTTGACGCCGAGGCGCCGCGCGGTCTCGACCGCCGCGAGCACGTTCGGCGAATGGCCGCTCGTCGAGATCGCGTAGAGGACGTCGCCCGGACGCCCGAGCGCCTCGACCTGCCGCGCGAAGATGCGTTCGAAGCCCATGTCGTTCGCAATCGCCGTCAGCGCCGACGTGTCGGTGGTGAGCGCGAGCCCCGCGAGCCCCGGCCGTTCGAGCTCGTAGCGCCCCGACAGCTCCGCCGCGAGGTGCTGCGCGTCCGCCGCGCTGCCGCCGTTGCCGCAGAACATCACCTTGCCGCCGGCCCGGAGCGCGTCGATCCACAGGCACGCCGCATCCGCCAGCGCGGGCGCGAGCGCCTTGAGCGCGAGAAAGTTCGCCGCGATCTCGTCGCACTGCGATTCAATGAAAGGTTTCATTTCGTTCCTCCCTTCCCGTTCATCCGTTCGACCAGCGCCGACGTCGAATAGCCGTCCACGCGCTTCAGCGTCACCGCCTCGCCGCCGTACGCGACGACGGCGCGCGCCTCCGGCCAGTCGGCGAGCGCGTAGCCTTCCTTGGCGATGACGTCGGGCCGGATCGCCTCGACGAGCGGCAGCGCCGTGTCCTCGCCGAAGAGCGTCACCGCGTCCACGAGCTCCAGCCCCGCGAGCACCAGCGCGCGCGTTTTCTCGTCCTGCACGGGCCGCGTCGGCCCCTTCAGCCGGCGCACCGACACATCGGTGTTGAGCGCGACGACGAGCCGGTCGCAGTGCTCCTTCGCCTGGTAGAGCGACGAGAGGTGGCCGCAGTGGAGGCAGTCGAAGCAGCCGTTCGTGAAGCCGACCTTGAGACCCGCCGCCTGCCACGCGCGCACCCGTTCGGCCAGCGATGCGCGATCGAAAACCTTTTCGGCGAACGGCAGCGCCGCTGAATGCTTGCGCTGCATTGCCGCCGCGATCTCGGCCGGCGTGACGACGGCCGTGCCGACCTTGCCGACGACGATGCCCGCCGCGACGTTCGCGATCTCCATCGCCGCGCGGAAACTCGCGCCCGCGGCGCGCGCGGCGGCGAGGAACGACATCGTCGTGTCGCCCGCGCCCGAGACGTCGCTCACCTCGCGGCACTCGGTCGGCAGCTCGATCGTCTCGCCCGCGCCGCGCGGCACGTAGACCATCCCCTTCTCGGACAGCGTGACGATGGCGTGGTCGATGTTGACCGTCTCCAGCAGCTTCTTCGCGTAGAAGACGACGGTGGACAGGAAGTCGGGCGCGGACGGATCGAGCGGGGTGCCGCAGACCGCCTCCAGCTCCGCGCGGTTGGGCTTGACGAGCGTCGCGCCCGCGTACTTGCGGTAGTCGCGCCCCTTGGGATCGATGTAGACGGGCTTGCCGGCGGCGCGGCACGCGGCGATGACCTGCTCCGTGAACGGCTTCGACAGGAGCCCCTTCGCGTAGTCGGAGAGAACCACGAGATCGACCGCGGCGAGCGCGTCCCGGACGTGCGCGAGGAGCGCGGCCGCCTCGTCCGCCGTCGGCGGCGCGACCGTCTCGCGGTCCATCCGGAGGACGTGGTGCCCCTTCGCGACGAAGCGCGTCTTCTGGATCGTCGGCACCGTCCGCGTATAGGAATTGACCTACACCGTCACGGGACGTAACGACAGTCGGTTGCTCTACCTTGGGCGCCTCAGTGGATCACTTCAGCGCGCCGTAGAGGGTAGCCAGGAACGTTCCGACTTGGAGCCAGAAGTTCCAATCGATCTTCGCCCGACCGATCTTTCGAACGATCGTCTTCAAATCAACCTTCACGACTACTACCTCCTCACTCGGAGGAGCCGACTTCATCAGTCGCCTGCGGTTGAGTAGGATTGTAGCATGAAACAAGAAGTCTGTCCACACTTTTTTCAGCGTCGGACGGATTTTTTTGTTTGCAAAAAACTGTTGACGCCGTTCTACGTTCCAAACAAAATGCCGCCCGACTTGCGAGCGGCTAATGAGGCAATGCTCAACTCAAATGGCGTTGAACGCCTGTTCGTGATCCCAAATGATGTCGTCGATGTGCTCGGTGCCGATCGACAAGCGGATCGTCGAAGGCGTGATGCCCGAGCCCGCCAGTTCTTCTTCGGTCATCTGCGAGTGCGTGGTCGAGGCG
>JAFUEM010000114.1 GCA_017463935.1 Kiritimatiellia bacterium | reverse complement strand
GTCCATGTTGACGAGCCTCTGGACCGTGCCGGCGGTGTAGACGCCGGCGGGACGCGTGCCGGGCGTCATCAGCGCCCCGCGCGGCCTTTCGCGGCACCCCATCGCGAGGACGACCGACCTGGACCTGTAGACCTTGAGGCCGCCGCGCGGGCTCATCGCCGTCACCTTCGCGCCGCCGTCCGCCTGGGGCGAGATGTCGAGCACCATCGTGCCGCAGACGACGGGGATGCCGAGCGCCGCCGCCCGGTCGACGAAGCGCTGGGCGTATTCGGGCCCCGTCAGCTCCTCCTTGAAGCGGTGGAGCCCGAAGCCGTTGTGGATGCACTGCTGCAGGATGCCGCCGGGCGCGTCATCGCGCTCGATGACAAGCACGTCCTGCGCGCCCGCCTCCTTCGCCGCGCACGCCGCCGCGAGACCGGCCGGACCCGCGCCGACGACGAGAACATCCAGCGAGTTGAGAGTTGATAGTTGAGAGTTGAGAGTAGGGACGGAGAGCGCCTGGGGCGCGGTCTTGCGCGAAAGGAGGAACGCCTCCGGCGGCAGTCCCAGCTCCGCGCCGAGGATCTCGATGAGGCGCGGCGTGCAGAAGCCGCCCTGGCAGCGGCCCATGCCGCTTCTGGTCCGGCGCTTGATGCCGTCGAGCGTGCGGGCCCCGACGCGGGCGCGGATCGCCGCGCGGATCTCCCCTTCCGTCACCTCTTCGCAGCGGCAGACGACGCGCCCGAACGACGGGTCGCGCTGGACGAGCTCGGCCAGCTCCTCCGGCTTCATCTCGCGCGTCTTCGGCCACCAGCTGACGTCCTTCGAGACGAGCGACGGGTTCTTGCGCGAGGCGCCCAGGCGCTTCGCCACCTGTTCGGAGAGGAAGACGCCGATCGCGGGCGCCGACGTGAGGCCCGGCGACTCCACGCCGACGGCGTTGAAGAAGCACGGCGCGTCCGCCGCCTCGCCGAGGATGAAGTCGCCGACCGTCGTCTCGTGCGCGCGCATCCCCGAGAACTCCGCGATCACCTTGCCGAGCGGCAGGTCCGGGTACGTGCGCCGCGCGCCGGCCTTGACCTTTTCGAGCCCGGCGTACGTCGTCGCCTTGTCCTCCTTGTCCTCCACGTCCTCGGCCGTCGGCCCGACGATCACCGTGCCGTCCACCGTCGGCGAGACGAGGATGCCCTTGCCCATCTTCGAGGGACACTGGAACATGGTCGCCGCGAACGTCCCGTCCTCGTCGCGGTCGAGCATCAGGTATTCGCCGCGCCGCGCCGTGATGGAATATTTGATGGAGCTGACGAGGTTGTTGATCTCGTCCGAATGGACGCCCGCGCAGTTGACGACGGCGCGCGCGGTGAACGACCGCCCGTCCGCGCACGTCACGCGGTACGGAAACGGCGCGTCGCCCACGTAGCCGCCCGTCGGCACCTCGCGGCGGATGTCCGTCACCTGCGCGTCGAAGACGAACTCCGCGCCGTTCGCGGCGGCGTTCTCGGCGTAGCGGAACGTGAGCTCGTAGGGGCAGCAGATGCCGCCCGTCGGCGCCCAGAGCGCGGCCGTCGCCTCGGGCGAGACGTTCGGCTCGCGGCGGCGCAGCTCGTCCTGCGCCAGGATCTCCGTCGGCACGCCGTTCTGCTCGCCGCGCGCCTTCAGTTCCGCCAGCGTCTTCTCGTCCTCCTCCCCGAAGGCGAGCACCAGCGAGCCGTTGCGCCGGAACGGCACCTTCAGCTCGCGGCAGACGTCCTCGAACATCCGGTTGCCGAGCACGTTGAACTTCGCCTTGTTCGTTCCCGGCTTCGCGTCGAAGCCCGCGTGGACGATGGCGCTGTTGGCCTTGGACGCGCCCTCGGCCACGTCGCTTCCGGCCTCCAGCACCGTCACGTTCACGTTCCAGCGCGTCAGTTCGCGCGCGACGGCGCAGCCCACGACGCCGGCGCCGATGACGATCACATCCGTCTTCATTTACCGCTCTCCCTTGATTTGACTGCCTGCGTCGATGTTCGGCAGGCTTTCTCTTTCCGCGCACGCGCGCAGCCGCTGCGCAAACGGCGTTTCAAACTTTCCCTCGAAGCGGGGGAGATCCTGTTCCAGGAACGCCCGCCGCGCGCGCTCGCGTTCGTTCAGGCGCGCGCCCATCTCCTGCGGCCGCGCGGCGACGGCCGCCGGCGTCTGCCAGAACGTCTGCCAGCTCTTCGGCAGGTTGATCGCCCAGTGCACCCGGCGCAGCTGCACCTTGAACTCTTCCGTGACGGCGTCGATCTCGCGCTGACGGCCCTTCAGGCCCGGCAGCCGTCCGTCGATCATCGCCGCCCCCTCCGGGAACGCGATTTCGACCACCGTCTCGCGCGAACCGTCCGCGCGCGGTGTCTTCACGACGACGGCGAAATCCGCCGCGTCCCACGACCATGCGCAGTCAGCCCCGTCCACCGTCACGCGCGCGGGCTGCGACAGGCACGGGAAGCGGAGCGTGTAGGAACCGGCGCGCGGCCCGATCACAACGCGACCGCCGCGCCGCACGACGCGCGTCTTGCGGAACCGCGTCGCATAGTCGGCGTTGTCGCCGTCGTCTTCGTAGATTTCGCACGCCCCCTCGTCCGCGCCGGGCGCAAAGAGCAGCTCCAGATCGTCCGTCCCGACCTCAGCGAGATTGCGCACCGATTTCGGATAGAGCGGAATGATCGCCCCCGCGCGCACGAACCACGGATTCTGGTCGATGGCATATTCGCGCGTCACGATGCGGCCGCCCGCGAGCAGTTCGCCGCTCGCAACGTCGTACCACGCGCCCGCCGGCAGGAACACCTCCGTCTTCGAGACGTGCTCGCCCTTCGCCATCGCGTTGGTGATCGTCACCGCGAGGATGTCATCGCCGAACATGTACTGGTTGTCGGCGTGGTACGCGCGCTCGTCCTCCGGCGAATCGTAGTACATCGGCCGGCAGATCGACACGCCCGTCTCGTACGCCTCGCGCGCGGCGGTGTAAATGTAGGGCGCGAGGCGGTAGCGCAGCCGGAGCGCGTCCATCAGCGCGTCGAAGTGGTCGGGATACTTCCAGGCGCGGCGCTCGATCGCGGCGTTCTTGGTGGAGTGGGTCTTGAAGATCGGCGTGAACACGCCGCTCTGGAGCCAGCGCGTGAACAGCTCGCCGTCGCGGCCGGCGTCGCCGTCGGGATTGTGATGGCCGCCGATGTCGTGCCCCCAGTAGCCGTAGCCGACGTTCGACGCCGCGGCCGTGAACCACGGAATCGCCGCGAGCATGTCCCACGAAACCTTGCAGTCGCCGGAGAAGCCCACCTGGTAGCGGTGCGAGCCGAGCCCGCCCCAGCGGTGGTAGATGAACGGCCGCCCGCCCCGGTCCGCCGAATGCGCGGCGAAGATGTGGTTCAGCCAGAACGTGTTGCTGAGAGACGGCTTGTCCTTCGACCGCTTCCACTGCTGCCAGTCGAGCCACCAGAAGTCCACGCCGTCGCGCTCCAGCGGACCGATGACATCCCTGAAGTAGCAGTCGGCCCACTTCTCGTCGTCGGCGCGGAACGGCACGGCGTTCGTTCCCGTCCAGCCGTAGTCGCGGCAGAACGCGCCGTAGCTCTCCTCCACCGGCTGCACGCCGCTCGCCGGATGGAGGTTGAGCGCCACCTTGCAGCCGCGGTCGTGCAGATACGCGAGCGTCGCGGCCGGATCGGGGAAGAGGTCGCGGTTCCACGTGTAGCCCGTCCAGCCCCACAGCTGGCCGAACTCATCGTGCCGGTCGGGACGATCCGCGATGTTCCACGTCTCGTGCCATTCCATGTCGATGATGAACACGTCGATCGGATAGCCGACAGCCTGCATCTGGTCGATCAGCCCGCGCACCTCCTTGTCGGTGTAGAGCCAGTAGCGGCTCCACCAGTAGCCGAACGCCCAGCGCGGCGGCAGCGGGATGCGCCCGGCGACCTTCACATAGTCGCCGAGGCACCCCTTGTAGTCGTGTCCGTACGCAAAAACGGTCAGATCGCGGTAGCCCCCCTCGGCGCGCGTCGGACGTTCGGACACCCACCGGCCGAAATGACCGGACGAATCGACGAACAGCGGCGTCTTCGTGTCGTCGACGACCGTCACGCCGCGTCGCGACAGAAGACCCTTCTCCATCTTCGGCATCAGGTCGGCGAAGCCGGTCACGTTGTCCAGCGTGCGCGTCGTGCCGTAGAGATTCTCCCGGTCTTCCGCCAGCACCGCCACGCCGTTGGCAAACAGATTCGTCTCGGCAAACGCGCCGCCCGTCCATTCCAGCGTCAGGCGGTCCGTCCGGATGACGACCCCGTTCCCGGTCTGCGTCACATTGTGCTTCACCTCCGGCATGTCGCGGTTCACGAACGTGAGCGAGGGCCGGTCCTCGAACGTCCCGTCCGCGCTCCACTCGCACCGCACCATCCGGTCGGTCAGCAGCGTGAAGCGGGCGTTCCCCGCCGTCACGGACGTGGCCGCGTGCGCCGTCGTCAGGGCCAGCGCGCCCGACACGGCGAACACGGCAAGGCCGATTCCTGTCTTCATTTTTCCACCTCTCTTTTTCTTCATGTTCTTCATGGTCACAACTCCTATTCCGCCAGGCGGAAGGTCAGCTCGCGCCCGCCGTCGGAATGCGGCGCGATCCACGCCTTGAACTCCCCGGCCTCGACACGATAGCTCCCGTCGACCCAGTAGCCGAGCCGCGCTTTCGGGACGCGGATCTGCACCGTCTTCGTCTCGCCCGGCTCGATCCAGACGCGCGCGTAGCCCTTCAGCTCACGGCGGGGACGGACGGTCGCGGCCACGACATCGCGCACATAGACCTGCACCACCTCGCTCCCCGCGCGGTCGCCGGTGTTCTTCACGTCAACCGAGAAGACCATGTCGTCGCCGTCCGCGTGCACACGCTCGCCGGCGTAATCGAATGTCGTGTAGGTCAACCCCCACCCGAACGGATACACGCTCGTGAACGGAATGTCCATGTAGTGGGTGCTCCACCGGGCGCCGGCCGGCTCCGACGGCCGGCCCGTCGTCATGCGGTTGTAGACCTTCGGACACTCGCCGGTGGCGTTCGGGAAATCCACGGTGAGCCGCCCGTACGGCTCCGCCAAGCCCGTCAGCACGTCGGCGACGCCCCAGCCGCCCGCGCCGCCCGGATTCCACGCCATCAGCACGGCATTCGCCTCCCTGTCGAGCTCCGGCAGGGCGAGCGGCCGCCCGCCGAACACGACGGCGACGACCGGCCGGCCGGCGCGCTTGAGCGTCTCGAGAACTTTCAGCTGCACCGGCGCGAACTCGATCCGCGTCACGGAACGGTTCTCGCCCGACCGGCCCCAGTATTCGCCGAACGCCGCGACGACCACATCGGCGTCCGCCGCCGCCGCGCGCAGCGCCGCCTCGTTCCGCGCGCCGTCGAGCTTGTAGCAGCTGGAATACGTCACGTCCACGCCATCGGCGCGCAGACCCGCGAGCAGCGTCGTGTTTGTGATGTTCGACATGTCGCCGTGCTCCCAGCAGCCGCGCATCTCCCTGACGCTGTCGGCGACATCCCCCACCAGCGCCACCTTCAGGCCCGGCCGGAGCGGCAGCACGCCGTCGTTCTTCAGCAGCACGGCGCTCTTCCGGGCGGCCTCGCGCGACAGCGCCAGGTGCGCCGGAAAATCAATCGTCCGCTCGAGCGCCGCCACGTCCACCGTCGGATGGTCGAAGAGCCCGAAGCGGAATTTCACGCGCAGGATGTTCCGCACCGCGTTGTCGACGGTCTCGATCTTCACACGGCCCGACGCGAGGGCCGCCTTCAGCCCCTTCTCGTAATTATCCGAGATCATCTCCATGTCCATGCCGGCGTTGAGCGCCTTGGCGGCCGCGTCCGCGCCGCGCTCGGCCACGCCGTGACCGGTCGCCATCTCGTCCACCGCCTGGTAGTCGGAGATCGTCAGGCCGTCGAAGCCGAGTTCGCCGCGCAGGATGTCGGTGAGCAGATAACGGTTCATCGAACAGGGCACGCCGTTGAACGAATGGAACGCGGGCATGACGGTCGCGACGCCCGCATCGACGGCGGCCCGGAACGGCGGCAGGTAGACGTCGCGCAGCGTCCCGTCGGCCATCTCGACCGCATAATAGTCGAGCCCGCCCGTCGACGCGCCGTAGCCGATGTAATGCTTGGCGCAGGCCGCGATGTGGCGGCCGTCGGCCGGATCGTCGCCCTGAAGCCCCTTGACCATGGCCGGGACGAGCAGCGAGGCGAGGTAGGGATCCTGGCCCGGGCCTTCCGCGATGCGCCCCCAGCGCGCGTCGGGCGAAATGTCCGACATCGGCGTGAACGTCCAGTTGCAGCCGAGCGTCAGCGCCTCGACCGCGATCGCCTCGCCGATGCGCCGCCACAGCTCCGGCTCCCACGAGCAGGACAGCGCCAGCGGGATCGGGAAGCACGTGCGCGCGGAATGGATGAGGTCGTGGCCGATCAGCAGCGGAATGCCGAGGCGGCCCTCCATCGCCGTCCGCTGCAGCAGGTTGTACCCGTCCGCGCCGCGCCGCCCGATCAGCGAGCCGTACCGCCCCGCGCGCACATCGGCCAGGAACCGGTCACCGCTCCTGTCCTTCGACAGATCCTCCGCCTCAATCGCCTGCGACGGCTTGCCGTTCGTCTGCCAGAGCTGGCCGATCTTCTCCTCCAGCGTCATCTGCGCCAGCAGCGCGTCGATGCGCGCGTCTACGTCGGCGACCGCCGCGACGAGCGGCCGCGCCGCGCAGATGATCAGCGCCGCCGCACCGCACACAAATCCTTTCCGGGACATCTCCATACCTGCGCCCTTCCTTATTTCGCCGCGCCCCCGGCGGCCGCCGCCGCCCGCGCCGCGCGGTCACGCGCGAAGC
>JAFUEM010000056.1 GCA_017463935.1 Kiritimatiellia bacterium | reverse complement strand
TGCGCACGCCCGCACCCGCGCGCACGGCGGCGACGGCAACGGTCGGCGCAGAGGCGGACGCGGAGAAGCCCGCCGACAAGGGGCCGTACATCCTGCCGTCGGTCGGGCTCCTGTCGCCCTTGAAGAAGTCGCAGGCCGACCATTCCGACGTCGGCGCCACGAGCCAGAAGCTGATCGACACGCTCAAGCTGTTCGACGTCAACGCGGAGCTCGCCTACACCGTGCAGGGCCCCGTCGTCACCAAGTACGCGCTCACGCCGGAGCCCGGCACGCGCCCCGAGAAGTTCACCTCGCTGCAGGCGACGATCATGATGGCGCTGAAGGCGAAGTCGCTGCGCATCGAAGCGCCGATCCCGGGCGAGGACAAGATCGGCATCGAGGTGCCGAACCTCAAGCCGGCGGGCATCTCCTTCCGCGAAATCTTCGAATCGGACGCGTGGCGCAACGCCAAGGCGGAGCTGCCGCTCCTCTTCGGCAAGCGCGCGGACGGGCGCGAGCTCGTCGCGGACCTCGCGACGATGCCGCACATGCTCGTCGCCGGCGCGACGGGCCAGGGCAAGTCGGTCTGCCTCAACTCGCTCATCTGCGGACTCTTGATGACGCGCACGCCCGAGCAGCTCAAGCTGATCATGGTCGACCCGAAGTGCGTCGAGTTCACGCCCTACGCCAAGATCCCGCACCTGCTCGTGCCCGTCATCACCGACAACCGCAAGGTCGTCTTCTCGCTCCACTGGGCGGTGGCGGAGATGGAGAAGCGTCTCAAGCTCTTCGCGCGCGCCCGCGTGCGCAACATCTACGACTTCAACCACCGCAAGACCGTCACGCAGACCGACATGTTCGGCAACGACGAGCCCGTGAACGCCGACATGCCGAAGACCGTCCCCTACATCGTCATCATCATCGACGAGGCGGCGGACCTGATCGGCCAGTGCGGCAAGGAGGTGAACCCCGACATCCAGCGCATCACGCAGAAGGCGCGCGCGGCGGGCATCCACCTCATCCTCGCGACGCAGCGCCCCGACGCCAAGATCATCACCGGCACCATCAAGGCGAACATCCCCGGGCGCGTCGCGTTCAAGACGTCCCAGGCGATCGACTCGCGCACGATCCTCGACGAGGCGGGCGCGGAGAACCTGATCGGGCGCGGCGACATGCTCTTCCGCGGCAAGGACGGGCTCCTGATCCGCGCGCAGGGCGCGTGGATCTCCGACGAGGAGATCGCCAACATCACCAGCTTCATCGAGGAGCACGCGAACACGCAGTTCGACGAGAAGTTCGCGACGAAGCTCGGGCGCGTCAAGGAGGCGGCGATCGAGGATCCGTTCGCGTCGAACGAGGACGATCCCGACAACCAGCCGCAGGCGGACGCGCAGCCGAAGGAGGTCCAGCGCGCGATGGTCAAGGCGGCGGCGGACGCGGACGATTTCAAGAAGGCGGTGGAGTGCGTCATCAACACGAAGCGCGCCTCGACCTCGCACTTCCAGCGGCAGATGGGCTGGGGCTACAACCACGCGGCGAAGATCCTCGACATGCTGACCGAGCGCGGCATCGTCAGCGCGCCGCAGGGCATGGGCCCGCGCCAGATCATCATGGACCAGGACCAGCTCGTCGCCATCCTCAACGGCGGCGACGGCGACGGCGCGGCCGCGAACGACGAACCGGTTGACAACGCAGACACCCCCGAAAACAACGAGGAGGCAGCACAATGATCGACTTTGGAAACACCCTGCGCCAGGCGCGCGAGGCGAAAGGCCTGACGCTGAACGACGTCGCGGACCGGACGCACATGATGGTGCAGATGGTCGAGGACCTGGAGAACGAGCGCTTCGGGCGGATCGCCGCACCGATCTACGGGCGCGGGTTCGTGAAGCTCTACTGCGAGGCGGTCGGCATCGACGACTACAAGCCGCTCGTGGCGGAGTTCATGGAAATCTTCAACGGCAACCGCGCGCCGACGATCCGGATGCGCGCAGAGCCGCCGGCCCCGCCGCCCGCGCCGGAGCCCGTTTCAGAGCCCGAGCCGGAGCCTGCGCCGGAGCCGGAACCCGTTCCCGAACCCGCGCCCGAGCCGGAACCCGAACCCGCCGACACCGGCTTCCGCCTG
>JAFUEM010000008.1 GCA_017463935.1 Kiritimatiellia bacterium | reverse complement strand
GAGTTATGCCTCTGGACCCATTGGAGCCTCGCCGCCGCAGGCCCGTCCGGGAAAGGCCTTTCCGGGCGGGCCGTTCTGTTCGGACACTTGTCCGACTGAACAGCAGCATAGTCTACCATATTCCGATTAGACAAGACCCTTTTTGACAAAGGTTATGAAATATTAACAGATCCTTATTATTATGCTTTTGGGGGTTTTCTATTGGAGTTTAGTGGGAACTTGTCGGATGTGACTAAAACCAAAGAGGGGTGTTGCGAGTACAAGCTTGATGGAGATTGGACGATGACGGATGAGTATGATTGGCATAGAGGCAAGAACACTCCACTCTTTGATTCTGAAGGTGAGTCATGCATCGTGATTAAAGATGAATGGGCTTTGCTTGTTAAAGAAGAGTTAAAAAAAGCCAAAAATTTTAAAGAAAGAGGCTCATGGAAGGGGGAGCGAACGATTAAATGCTGTGAAAAGGAGAACGGGAAATGAAATGTGGCGAGGTGTTGCGTTTGCGGGTGTTCCTTGCGGTCATTTTGCTGGTAGGTCTTTCTGGATGCGATCCTAAAGAAGCAAGCGTCATAATTAAGTCGTCACAATTGCGTGCGGCATACAATGGAGAGCTGGTTCCCGTTTGGCTGAGATGTGAGACAGAATACTGTGAGCCTGTGTTGTCAGCAAAACAAAGAGTCTCCGAAATCAGAGGCATTAACGTAAACGTCATGTCCAGTGATTCTGAATTTGCGTTATTTTCTCAGAGGGCGATCGAAGAGTCAGGAAGCCGGTTGTCGATTTTACTGGATGGAGCCTGCCGTTTTGAATGCTCGTCAAGGATCATCGGAACCAATATTGTAGTAAATCTAATTACGCATGAACTTGCTATGCTTGGTCTTGACGAGTCGTTCGCTGCCAACATGAGGGCTGGACGAGCCCTGGTCCAGATTAGATTGGCAGAATATCCGATGATTTGCAAGGGACTTGAGATGTCAATCAGAATTGCAGGAGATGCAGGAGCGCGAATTCTTAATGCAGCGAGGAAACTGGAGAACGCGAGTGATTCGGTCCATCCCTATGTGGAATTGGATCGATTGCTTATGCCAGAATTCTACAAGTTGCATATATATATGTTTGTGGGAGACGACGATTCAGCTGTAGACATTGGCGGCGTGACGTCCCTGAACGGAGACCGAACGAATGTTTTTTGGAGAATTGAGAGAGGTGAATGTGTTTGCGTAACTAATGGAATGTACCAAACGCCCAGTTCGTTGTCCAATGGATCGGTGTCTGGTGTGTATGTTAACATGCCCATTGAAACGCAGGCCGACAAGGGTAAGTGAGTTTCTGCAGAATACGCGATGTGTTAAAAGGTGTCTGCAGCAGTACGTGATATGATTGGCAGAATTGCAAGATGAAAAGACGACAGATGGTTATTTTCTGCGGAACTGCGCTGCTTCTAGCGGCGGCGGTTGCCGTTGTCGTTGCATCGCGCAATCGCCAGCAACCAGCACCGCCGCCGGATGTGCCGGTTGCGGCGTCGCCCGCAGAAGTGCGCGTCAAGGCGGTGGAGCGCAAGCCGGAGCCGACGGATCATGAAGTCATCGAAGCGTCCGCAGCCGTCGCAATCGTCTGCGGGGCGGATTCCGCGACTGCCGACCGATACGAGGCGCGGAATGACGCGCTCAGGTCGATTGCGCGGAGGCGGGAATTGCCTGAAAAGGATGTCGCCGCGCTTGTGGCGTATTTGCGCTCAAAGGACAATGCGATGCGGGTCGAGCGCGTCGCGGCGCTCAAGAACGACGTGATGAATTTGCTGCGCAACCAGGAGCCGCCGGTGGAAGGCCTTGCGGAAACCTTGATTGTGATGTTTGAAGGACGCAGCACCTCAACTCACAACTCCTCCACTCCCAACTCACCCCCTCACCCACATCCGCCCGCCGTCCTCGACTACTGCATACAGCACCTCGGGGCGATGCTCGACGAACTTGATGAAAAGGGACGGCTGCGCGTCCGCGCCGTGCTCGCAAAGGCGGCGAAGAGGACGAAGCTGCCCTACGCGGGAACTGCGCTCTACTCTCTCGCCGAGGACAAGCGTGCCACCGTTGCGCAGGAAGGGGAGCTGAAGCGGCTGACGCTCGCGCTGTGCAAGCCCGACGTCAACAACATCGCGCGCATTGCGGCGATACAGCTCGCGGGACAGCGCGGATACGTCGAGATTCTGCCGATCTTGCGCGACACGCTTTCCGGTGAAAAGCGCGACGCCGTTCTCGACACGGTCTGCATCGGGTCCATCGGGCTTCTCGGCAACGAGGATGACATCGCGCTTATAGAGCGCTTCAAGGGCGACGCACGGCGCTCGGCCGCAGTCGAAGCGGCGATCAAGCGGATAAAGGGTCGGGAGGATGTTGGAACTCCGACGGCTGGCAAAGAGGCTTCGCTAACGTTGCGCCCTCTGCTTCGCGCTGTTCAGCCGCATGAAATTCGCAGCGACAGCTTTGGGGGTCTGGGGGCGGTGCCCCCAGATAAAGAAAGCATAGTAGGAGGCAATAATCGCGGTTTCGCGACGCGGAGCTAAGGCGAAGTGGTACCGGAGCCAATTTTTTTCAACCGTCGGAGTTTCTCAAAAGTTCTACATGATACAGAAGGGTCTGACCGGTCAAAATCGCAGTATACGCAGACGCGGGCGATGTGATATACTACGCACCTATGGAATTCGAGAACACCATCGGGCTGGAGACGCATGTCCAGCTCAAGACGCAGACGAAGATGTTCTGCTCGTGCCGCCTCAAGACGGGCTGCGAGCCGAACGTCAACGTCTGCCCCGTCTGCCTCGGCTACCCGGGCGCGCTGCCGGTCATGAACAAGGAAGCGGTGAAGCTCACCGTCATGAGCGGGATGATGCTCGGCTGCGAGATCAACCGCCACGCGACGTTCGACCGCAAGAACTACTTCTACCCCGACATGGCGAAGGACTACCAGATTTCCGAGAACGGCAATCCGCTGTGCCTTGGCGGCGGGGTGGAGATCACGCGCGCGGACGGCACGAAGAAGTTCATCCGCATCAACCACATCCACCTCGAGGAGGACGCGGCGAAGATCAACCACTACGCGACCACCTCGGGCGTCGACTTCAACCGGGGCGGCACGCCGCTCATGGAGATCGTCTCGGAGCCGGACATGGAGTCGGCCGACGACGCGATCGCGTACCTCACGGCGCTCAAGGAGATCCTCGTCTACGCGGGCGTCAGCGACTGCAACCTCGAAGAGGGCAACATGCGCAGCGACGTCAACATCTCGATCCGCCCCGTCGGCGCGACGCAGCTGGGCACGAAGGTCGAGATCAAGAACATGAACTCGTTCTCCGGCATCCACGCCGCGCTCGAATTCGAGGCGCGCCGCCAGCGCGCGTGCATGTCCCATGCGATCCCGATCGTGCAGGAGACGCGCCGCTGGGATCCGGAGGCGATGGAGACCGCGCCCATGCGCTCGAAGGAGAACGCGCACGACTACCGCTACTTCCCGGAGCCGGACCTCGTGCCGGTGGAGCTGAGCGAGGAGTGGATCGCCGCATGGCGCGCCGCGCTGCCCGAAAAGCCCGAGGCGCGCCGCGCGCGGATGATCGCGGACTACGGCATCGCGGAGTACGACGCGGAGGTGCTGTCGCAGCACAAGGCGAATGCCGACTACTTCGAGGCCGCCGCGAAGGGGCTGGACAGGAAGCTCGCCAAGCAGCTGTGCAACCTGTACATGTCCGATGTCATGGCGCTGATGAACGCGAGCGGGAAGCCCATCGGCGCGTGCGCGATGACGCCGGCCGCGCTCGCCGCGCTCGTGAAGCTCGCGGCGTCCGGCACGATCAACGGCCCGACGCTCAAGGAGCTGCTGCCCGAGATTTTCGAGAAGGGCGGCGACCCCGAGGCGATCGTGAAGGAGCGCGGGCTCGGCGCGGTGAGCGACACGTCGGCGCTGGAGGCGTTCGTCGACCAGGCGATCGCCGCGAACCCGAAGAGCGTCGCCGACTACAAGGCGGGCAAGAAGGCCGCGGCGGGCTTCTTCGTCGGACAGGTGATGAAACTGTCGAAGGGCAAGGCCGACCCCAAGATCGTCGGCGGCATCGTCGCAAGGAAGCTGGCTGCACTATGAAAACGAAGACTCTTTCGGCCGCGCTCGCCGCTGCGGCGTGTGCGCTCCTCGCGGGCTGCGCGTCGTTCCGTCCGGCGATGGAGGACTCCTTCATCGACGGCGAGGGCAACATCCTCCACGTCGTGTACGGCGAGCGCTCGCGCCCCTACACGTACAAGATCGTCTCGCCGATGAACGGCGCCGAGCTGGACTGCACGGACACGAAGATGGTGCGCATCACGCTGCCCGCGCCGAACCTGCGCGTCATCGACGGCTACATCTGCCAGAACGACAGCCCGAAGGGCACGATGTACGAGACAAAGGACAGGAAGTGGAAGTTTCTGACGATCGGCATCCGCAGCCGCCTCTATCTCATCAACGAGACGAAGGACGACTACCTTCTGGTGTTTGACGGCGAGCTTTTCGCCGATCCTAACGGCGGTGTGAAGTGAACGCGGCGCTCGACAACATCCGCGTCGTGCTCGTCGGCACGCTCTACACGGGCAACGTCGGCTCCGCCTGTCGCGCGATGGCGAACATGGGCATCCACCATCTGCGCCTCGCCGCGCCGAATCTCCAGAATTCGTGGGAGGAGGGCGAGCGCCTCGCGGTGCACGCGATCGACATCCTGCACGCGCGCGAGGAGTTCGCAAGCCTGGAGGAGGCGGTGGCGGACTGCGTGGCGGTCGTCGGCACGACGGCGCGCGAAGGGCTCTACCGCCAGCACGTGAAAGCGCCGCGCGACTGCGCGGCCGACATCCTTTCGCTCGCCGAGACGGGGCCCGTGGCGCTCGTCTTCGGGCGCGAGGACAAGGGGCTTTTGAACGACGAGATCGCGCAGTGCACGCACCTGATCCGCATTCCCGTCGACGAGGGCTATACGTCCATCAATCTCGCGCAGGCGGTCCTGATCACGTGCTACGAATTCTTCGCTGCGTCGGGCAGCTATCAGCCGCCGCGCGAAAAGGCGCCGCCCACGCCGCAGGCGCAGAAGATGCAGCTGATGAAGAACTGGGCGAAGATGCTCGTCGAGATCGGTTTCATGAAAGAGGAGCAGACCGACCACTTCATGCAGGGCTTCCACCGCGTGTTTTCGCGCGGCGTCTTCACGAAGGACGATGCCGCACTGATGCTCGGCGTCGCGCGCCAGGCCGTGTGGGCCAAGCAGAAAGCCGCCGCCGCTTCGGTTTGATCGTTTGTTTTCGGGGGGATTTGGTGGGCTATAGTGGATTCGAACCACTGACCTCTTCCATGTCAAGGAAGCGCTCTAACCAACTGAGCTAATAGCCCTAACAAAGTGGCGCATAGTATACCAAAATTGACGTGCGTCGGTCAAGGGGGTTTCGGCGAAAAATTTTTTTGAAATTTTTTCAAATACCCCCTTGCGCACCGGGCTGAACTTTTGATATACTATGCACCCGTTGCCCGCGAAGGGCACGTCGGTCCTTGAAAATCGGTGGTTTGAGAAAACAGCAATAGTTTGTGCGAGAGCTACAAAGGAGTCCCGCGAGGGGCTCGAAACTCAAATTCTTTTTCTGAGAGTTTGATTCTGGCTCAGAACGAACGCTGGCAGCGTGGATTAGGCATGCAAGTCGAACGGGATCCGGGGGATAGCAATATTTCCCGGTGAGAGTGGCGGATTGG
>JAFUEM010000113.1 GCA_017463935.1 Kiritimatiellia bacterium | reverse complement strand
CTGACGGCGCGCGCGCCGACGTTCACCGACCTGCCGCCCCTGCCGGAACGACCGGCGGCGACGGGCGCGAAGGTCGTCTCCTGCTCCAGCCGCGAGCCGGGCGAAGGCGAGGCGGATCACCTCGTCGACGGCGACCTCGACACGATCTGGCATTCGCAGTACGGCACGACGATGGGCAAGTTCCCGTACACGATCGTCGTCGAGCTTCAGAAGGAGACGGTGCTCAAGGGCCTGACGACGTATGCGCGGCAGACCGGCGTGAACGGCTACGTCCGCGGCTACCGCGTCGAGACGTCGCGCGACGGCGAGACCTGGGATCGTCCGGTCGAGGGCGAGCTCGAGCCGACGCCCGCCGCGCAGGACATCCTTTTCTTCAAACCCGTGACGGCGAAGTTCTACCGCTTCACGGCTCTCAGCAACCACGCCAGCGACAATGAACATGCGTCGATGGCAGAAATCGAAACGATCGAATAAGGCAGTTATGAGCGAATCCGATACCGCGCGGCATTTCCTCCGCCAATGGATTGAAAAGGACGTCGCCGACGGCAGGACCGGCGGCACCGTGGTCACGCGCTTCCCGCCGGAGCCGAACGGCTACATCCACATCGGCCACGCCAAGGCGGTGTGCGTCGACTTCGGCATGGCCGAGCTCTTCGGCGGCGAGTGCCACCTGCGGCTCGACGACACGAACCCGACGAAGGAGTCGGACGAGTACGCCGAGAACATCAAGAAGGACATCCGCTGGCTCGGCTTCCAGTGGTCGGGCGCGGGCGACGGGACGGAGCCGGGCTTCTACAACGCCTCCAACATGTTCGACACGATGTACGCGATCGCCGAGAACCTGATCAAGGCGGGGCAGGCGTACTGCTGCAACCTGACGCAGGAGGAGTGGAAGGAGTACCGCGGCGTGCCCGAGAAGCCGGGCCGCCCCTCGCCCTCGCGCGACACGACGCCGGAACGCAACCTCCGGATCTTCCGCGAGATGCGCGACGGCAAGTACGCCGACGGCGAATGGTGCCTCCGGGCGAAGATCGACATGGCCTCGCCGAACATCCACTTCCGCGATCCCGTCCTCTACCGCATCCGCCACGTCGCGCACTACCACCTCGGCGACAAGTGGTGCATCTACCCGATGTACGACTTCGCGCACCCGATCGAGGACGCGCTCGAGGGCGTGACGCACTCCATGTGCACGCTCGAGTTCGAGGTGCACCGCCCGCTCTACGACTGGGTGGTGGACCGTCTCGACGAGATGGGGCTCCTGGTCGTGCGTGGCGGCGTCAAGATCCGCCCGCAGCAGCGCGAGTTCGCGCGCCTCAACATCACCTCCACCGTGATGTCCAAGCGCCTCCTCCTCCAGCTCGTCACCGAGGGCCACGTCGCGGGCTGGGACGATCCGCGCATGCCGACGGTGTGCGGGATGCGCCGGCGCGGCTACACGCCGGGCGCGATCCGCGAGTTCTGCCGGCGTGTCGGCGTCTCGAAGATGGAATCGGAGAGCGATCCCGCGCTGCTCGAATGGTGCGTGCGCGAGGAGCTGAACCAGACGGCGCCGCGCCGCATGGCGGTGCTCGATCCCGTCAAGGTCGTCATCGACAACTGGGGGGGCGGCGCGGCCGAACGCAGTTCGGCCGTCAAAACTGTTGAACTGCCGAACAATCCGCTCGATCCGGCGGCCGGGACGCGGCAGATTCCGTTCGGCGGCGAAATCTGGATCGACCGCGCCGATTTCATGGAGGTGCCGGAGAAGAAGTTCTTCCGCATGGCGCCCGGGCAGGAGGTGCGCCTCCGGGGCGCGTGCCTCTTCACGTGCACGGGCTGCGTCAAGGACGAGACGGGCAGGGTCGTCGAGATCCACGGCACGTGGGATCCCGACTCATGGGGCGGCAACGCGGCGGACGGCCGCAAGGTGAAGGGCACGATCCACTGGGTCGACTGCGCGACGGGCGTCAAGGCCGAAGTGCGGCTCTACGAGAGCCTCTTCACCGAGAAGGACCCGCTCAAGGACGGCCCCGGCGAATTCCTGAAGTACCTCAACCCCCGCTCGCTCCAGACGGTGACGGGCTACGTCGAGCCGCTTCTGGGCGACGCGCCGGGCGGCGCGCACTTCCAGTTCGAGCGCACGGGCTACTTCGTCGCGGACGAGCGCGACTCCCGGCCGGGCGCGCCCGTCTTCAACCGCACCGTCACGCTCAAGGATTCCTACAGGCCGTCATGAGAAGGGTCGTCGTCACCGGAATGGGCCTCGTCAGCGCGCTCGGCCACACGGTCGCGTCCGCGCTCGCGCGTCTGAACGTCCTCGAGAACTGCGTGGAGAACGTGCCGGATCTCGCGCAATTCAAGGGACTTAACGCGCACCTCGGCTCGCTCGCCGGCTTCACGCGCCCGGCGCACTGGACGCGCAAGACGACGCGGACGATGGGCCCGGTCGCCGAGTACGCGCTCGCGGCGACGGAACAGGCGGTGGCGGACGCGGGGCTGACGGCGGCGGATCTCGAGTCGGGCCGCACGGGCGTCGCCTACGGCAGCTGCTCCGGGTCGATCGGCGCGCACCTCGATCTTTTCTCGATGTTCTTCGAGCACGAGCTGAAGAACGTCACGTCGGGCACCTACATCAAGCTGATGCCGCAGACGACGGCCTGCAACCTGTCGGTCCACTTCAGGACGCACGGGCGGCTGGTGCCGACCTGCACGGCGTGCACGTCGGGGTCGCTCGCCGTCGGCACGGCGTTCGACCTCATCCGCTTCGGCCTCCAGGACGTGATGATCGCGGGCGGCGCGGAGGAGTTCTCGCCCACGCAGGTGGCGATCTTCGACACGCTCTACGCGACGTCGCTCCGGAACGACGCGCCGCGCACGACGCCGCGCCCCTACGACGCCGCGCGCGACGGGCTGGTCGTCGGCGAGGGCGCGGG
>JAFUEM010000112.1 GCA_017463935.1 Kiritimatiellia bacterium | reverse complement strand
GCCGCGCCCTGCTCGGCCGCCGCCGCGCGGATTTCGCCGATCATCGACGCCGGGTTGAGGAAGCGCGCGTCATTCACGTTCACGACGGTGCCGCAGCCGCTCGTGCGCGCGATCGACGAGAGGTCGGCGAACGAATAGTCGCGCCCCTTCTCGTAGTCGGTCAGCGTCGCGAGCGCCGCCGCCGTCGCGTCGCCCGCCTTGCCCGCGACGTAGCTGACGCCGTTCAGCTCGCGGCGGATCGACTGGATGATCCAGCTGCCCATGATGTTCTTGAGGTAGCGGTAGCGGCCCCACGCGCCGCCCTCGTTCGTGAAGTTCGCCGCGCAGCTCGCCGCCGTCGTGATGGGCCGCTCGTTCTCGACGCCGAGGAGCGACCACGTGCCGCTCGAAAGGTACACCGCCCGGTCGTCGCGCGCCGGCACCGCGAGGTACGCCGAGCCCGTGTCGTGCATCGCCGGGAGGACGACCTTGATCCCCTTGTACGTGCCGACCGTCGCGCCCGGCATCTCCAGCTTGCCGAAGATCTTCTTCGGCAGCCCCAGCTTCTCGATCAGCTCCCAGTCCCAGTCCTTCTTCGCCGCGTCGAGGAGCGACGTCGTGGACGAGTCGGTGTACTCGTGGACGATGCGGTCCGTCAGCCGGTAGTTGAGGTATTCCGGCACCATCAGGAAATGCGCCGCCGCCGCGAGCTGCTCGGGATGCTCCTTCTTGAGCGCCCACAGCTGGTAGATCGTGTTGAACGCCGTCTTCTGGATGCCCGCGCGCGCATAGAGCTCGGCGAAGGAGAGGACCTCCTTCTCGATCTCCGCGTCCGCGCCCGCCGTGCGCGCGTCGCGGTAGGCGACGGCGTCGCCGATCAGCCGGCCGTCCGCGTCGAGAAGCACGAAATCGACGCCCCACGTGTCGATGCCGATGGAGTCGATCGGCGCCTTCGCCGCCGCCGCGTCGATGCCCGCCTGGACGCTCGCGACGAGCTTCTCGATGTCCCAGCAGTCGTGACCGTCCCTGCGCACCTGCGAATTGTCGAAGCGGTAGACCTCCTCCAGCGCGATCTGGCCGTCCTTGACGTTTCCGATGATGTGGCGGCCGCTCGAGGCCCCGATGTCGATGGCGAGATAGTTTTTCATGCGCAATAGTATATCAAACTTGCGCGTGGTTGTCCCTAGTGGAGTCGAACCACTACTCTGGGTATCAAAAACCCGTGTACTGCCGCTATACGAAGGGACAGGCTGAACGGACGCTCCAGGCCGCGAGGCCCTTCGCCGTCAGGGAAGCCGCGATTTCACGTCCCGCCGCTTCGTCGGGGACGAGACCGAAGACAGTCGATCCGCTGCCGCTCATCGCGCATCCGACCGCGCCCGCCGCCGCGAGCGCGCGCTGGGCCGCCGCGATCTCCGGATGGAGCCGGACGGCCGGCGCTTCGAGGTCGTTCTGCAGGGCGGCGGCCATCGCCGGCACGTCGCCGCTTTCCAGAGCGTGGCGCATATTATACACTATCGAGGGGTCGTCTGTCACGCGCGGCGTGCACTTTTT